>NZ_JBFACT010000016.1:0-156389 GCF_040640995.1 Amycolatopsis sp. NPDC021455
ACGTCCTGTTCGCGCTCCTGCGGACCCGCCGGCCCTACCAAGCCGACCATGCACAAGTCACAGCTGCTTGACAAAAACATTAGGCAGCCTCCTCCTGCACGAGAGCGCCGGTCATCGCGGCGACGAGGTCTTCGAGCTTCGTGTCCGGGCCGGTGAACCGGGCGACGCGCTTGCCCAGCCGCAGCACCTCGACGCGGTCGGCGACCGACAGCACCTCGGGCATGTTGTGGCTGATCAGCACGACGGCGATGCCCTTGTCGCGCACCTTCTTGACGACGTCGAGCACGCGCTCCCGCTGGACGACGCCCAGGGCCGCCGTCGGCTCGTCCATGAACACGACCTTCGACGCCCACACGACCGAACGCGCGACCGCGACGCTCTGCCGCTGGCCGCCGGACAGCGCGCCGATCGGGACGTCGGTGCTCTGCAGCGTCACGCCGAGCCGCTGGAACTCTTCGATCGCCTGGCGCCGCATCTCGTTCTTGTCGAGCATGCCGAGCTTGCCGAGGATGCCCTTGCGATGGATCTCGCGGCCGAGGAACAGGTTCGCGGCCGGGTCGAGCTCGGGCGCGACGGCGAGGTCCTGGTACACGGTCTCGATGCCCAGGCGCCGCGCGGTGGTCGGCGAGTCGAAGTGCACCTCGGTGCCGTCGAGGAGGATCTTCCCGGACGTCGGCTGCTCCGCGCCGGAGAGGCACTTGACCAAAGTGGACTTCCCGGCGCCGTTGTCGCCGATCAACGCCGTCACTTCGCCGGCGCGGGCCTGGAACGACGCGCCACGCAGGGCTTCCACGGATCCGTAGTGCTTGGTCAGGTCGACCGCGTCGAGGAGGATTTCGCTCATCGGTGCCTCTCTTCCGGCGCCGGCGGTCGGCAGCGGATCACCGTCGCGGTGCCGGACAGCTCGGTCTGGCCGGCGTCGAACGGGACGACGTAGGTGTCGCCCTTCGCCAGCGCGTGTTCGCCGCCGTGCTCGGTGCGCAGGGTGCTTTCGCCGTCGAGAACGACCAGCACCGCGAACGACGGATCCAATGACAACGTTGTCGTCTTGTCCGTACGCAGCTGCTCGGCTCGGAAGAAGCGCTCCGATCCGCCGGCCAGGAGGTCCACCGTGGCGGACGCGTCGCCCGCGGTGCGCTTGATGATGGTCTCGAGCCGTTCGGTGTCCCAGCCGGACGTGTCGAGGGCCTCGATCGCGGTGTCGAAGCCGATCCCGAGGTGGCCCTTCTCCGGCGACGCGAGGAAGTCCCGCCACTCGATCGTGAGCGAGAAGTCCGTCGGTTGCTGCAGCTCGACGACGAACACGCCTTCGCCGATCGCGTGCGGCAGCCCGGCCGGGATGTAGACGGTGTCACCGGGGGCCACCGGGATGCTGTTCAACGCGCCGAGCATCGACGGCACGTCCTGTTCGCGTGTCCACTCGGACACCGTCGCCTTCGACAGCGTCTCCTTGAAGCCGGGGTAGACGCGTGGGTCGCCGCCGTGGGTGCCGACCACGATCCACGCCTCGGTCTTGCCGAAGTGGGAGTCGAAGTGCCGCTTCGCGAACGCGTCGTCCGGGTGGAAGTGCACCGGCAGCCGCTGGCCCGCGTCGAGCAGCTTCACCAGCAGCCCGGTCGACGTCCCGAGGGCCTCGACGTGCTTCGCGCCGAGCCAGCCGTTCGCGTTCGCCTCGACGGCGTCGCGCAGCCAGGCGCCGTCCGGCAGCCGGGTCAGGCCGTTGGTCTCCTGGCCGAACATCGTGGTCGCCGACGCGACCCAGTCCTCCGGGCCGAACTTCTTGTCCGGAGACGCGCCGCGCAGCGCCGCGATGGCGTCGCCCCCGCGATAGAACTGCGGCGGCTGGTTGGCGGGCAGCCGGATCGGTTCGAGGGTCACGGGGCGGCCTCACCGGAACCGCGGGCGACGAGATGCACGGGCAGGACTACCTTTCTGGGCGGGGACTGGTCTCCTTGGACGCGGGCGAAGAGCAGCTCGGCCGCGGCGTGGCCCAGCGCGCTCACGTCGTGCGCGACGACGGTGACCGGGGGGTTCAGCAGGTCCGCCAGCTCGAAGTCGTCGAAGCCCACCACCGCCGGGCGCCGCTCGGCGTGGGCCAGCGAGCGCAGCAGGTGCACGGCGATCCGGTTGTTGCCGGCGATCACCGCGGTGGCCGGGTCCGGGCCGTGCAGCAGCCGTTTGACGGCGTGGCCGATCGACTCCGCCGTCGGCGTCCCCATCGAGACCAGGGATTCGTCGTAGGAGATGCCGTTGCGCACGCAGCCTTCGCGGAACCCGCGCAGGCGCTCGGCCGCGGTGAAGATGTCGGGGCTGTCGCCGAGGAACGCGATCCGCCGGTGCCCGTGCGCCGCCAGGTGCGTGACGGCTTCGATGGTGCCGCCCAGGTTGTCGACCAGGACCGTGTCGGCCACGATGTCGCCGGCCGGGCGGTCGATGAACACCACCGGCGTGCCCGCGCGCATCTCCGGCACGAGGTAACCGTGCTGGAGACCGGCCGGCACGACGAGGATGCCGTCGACGCGCCGCGCGCAGAACTCCAGCACGAGCTCGCGCTCGCGGTCGGAGTTCTCCTCGGACGAGCCGGTGAGCACCTGGCGCCCGAACGACGTCGCGATGCGCTCGACCGCGCGGTTCAGCTCGGAGTAGAAGGGGTTGCCGACGTCCTCGACGATCAGCCCGATGGTGCCGGTGGTGGACCCGCGGCGGAGGTTGCGCGCGCCGAGGTTCCGCCGGAACCCCAGCTGCTCGATGGCCGCCATGACCCGCTCGGCGGTGTCGGGGTGCACGGCCGGTTCGTCGTTGACCACGCGGGACACGGTCTTGATGCTCACGCCCGCCAGCCGGGCCACGTCGCTCATCGTGGCCCGTCTGCTCGCGGTGCGCGTGCTGCCGTCCCGGTCCCGCCCGAGAGGAGACAACGTTGTCATAGTGACGGGGATTGAACGCCACGTCCCCCGTGCTTGTCAACGCCCTCGACGCGGATTGTGCCGATTCGGCTACGGACGTCGTAGCGCAGATGGCTGATCACCCTGTCCTGAAGTGGACAGGTCTTGACCTGTCCCTTGACTGTCTGGTGAGCCGCTGCCCAAGGTGGCCCGGTTCGACGACTGCGCGACAAGGTTGTCATTCGTCGCGCTGATGAGGTGGAGAGGCGATGGCCATGGCGCGAGCGCGCTTCAGAGCCGGTTTAGCTTTCCTGACCCTGGCAGTGACCGCAGCGGTGGCTCCCGCTGTTCCTGCCGCGGCGGCGACGAGCACCGACTACGCGAAGTGGGTCAACCCCTTCGTGGGCACCCGGCCCGGCGGGGCCGACCACGGCACCGGGGGCGGTGCCGGCAACACGTTCCCGGGCGCGGTCGTGCCGTTCGGCATGGTCCAGTGGAGCCCGGACACGGTGAAGTCCCAGCCCGGCGGCTACTTCTACGACGACAACGCCCTGACCGGGTTCAGCCTGACGCACCTTTCCGGCGCGGGCTGCTCGACGTACGAGGACATCCCGTTCATCCCGTACGTCGGCGAAGTGACGACTTCCCCGGCGACCGACCCGTCCCACTACACGTCGAAGTTCTCGCACGCGAACGAACACGCGACGGCGGGCGCCTACGACGTCACCCTCGACAGTGGTGCGAAGGTCGAGTTGAGCGCGACGCAGCGCACCGGCTCGGCGCGCCTGACTTACCCGGCCGGCGCTTCCTCGACGTTGCTGGTCAACACGTCCGGCTCGGTCAACGGCACCGACGACGCGTCGATCACCATCGGCAAGGACACCATCAGCGGCTGGGCCACGAGCGGCCGCTTCTGCGGGGCGCGCAACAGCTACCGCGTCTACTTCTCGGCCAAGTTCGACACGCCGTTCGCTTCGATCGGCACCTGGAAGAACGGCGCCGTGACGCCGAACAAGGCCGCCGAAACCGGTGGCGCCAAGGCGAAGGTCGCGCAGCCCAACGGCGTCGACGCGTCGATCGCGCGCCCGGCCAAGGCCGCACCGCAGAACACCACCGTCAGCGGTCCGGGCAGCGGCGGGTACGTCACCTTCGCGAACCTCAACGGCGCGCAGGTGAACGTCCAGGTCGGACTGTCCTTTGTGTCCGTCGACGGCGCCAAGGCGAACCTCAGGGCGGAGAACACCGGCAAGTCGTTCGACACCGTGGCGGCCAACGCGCGCAAGGCGTGGAACGCGCAGCTCGGCAAGATCGCCGTCACCGGGGGCTCCGACGAGCACCTGACGACGTTCTACACCTCGCTCTACCACTCGCTGATCCAGCCGAACGTCTTCTCCGACGTGGACGGTCAGTACCCCGGCTTCGACGGCCGCATCCACCAGGCCGACAAGGGCCACGCGATGTACACGAACTTCTCCGGCTGGGACATCTACCGTTCCGAGACGCCGCTGCTGGCGACGATCGCGCCGAAGGAGACCTCGGACATCGTCCGGTCGATGATGGCCTACGCCGAACAGGGCGGCTCGTGGGACCGCTGGACGGTCGCGAACGACTACACCGGCGTGATGAACGGCGACCCGTACCACATCATCGTGTCGAGCGCGTACGCGTTCGGCGCGCGGGACTTCGACGCCCAGAAGGCGTTGCTGCTCATGATCAAGGGCGCCACCCAGCCGACGCAGGGCTACACCGAGCGGCCGGGTCTCGAGGACTACCAGAACCTCGGGTACGTCCCCGGCGCCGGTGCGGACACGCTGGAGTACACCAGCGCGGACTTCGCCATCGCGCAGTTCGCCAAGCGGCTCGGCGACTCCGCGACCTACACGACGTTCATGAAGCGCGCCCAGTACTGGCAAAACCTCTACAACCCGGGCACCGGTCACCTGCAGCCGCGCAACGCCGACGGCTCCTTCGCCGGCACCTACAACCCGGCCAGCTCGGAGGGCTGGGTCGAGGGCAACGGCGCCCAGTACGACTGGATGGTGCCCTACGACCTCGGCGGGCTCGTCACGGCGTTCGGCGGCAACACCGCCGTCCAGTCGCGTTTGGACACTTTCTTCACCCAGCTCAACGCGGGCACGCAACTGCCGTACGCGTTCATGGGCAACGAGCCGAACTCGAACGCCCCGTGGGTGTACTCCTACGCGGGTGCGCCGGCCAAGACGCAGTCGATCGTCCGGCGCTCGATGAACGAGCTGTACAACCCGCGTCCCGAAGGCCTGATCGGCAACGACGACCTCGGCCAGATGTCGTCGTGGTACGTCTGGGCCGCGCTCGGCATGTACCCGGAGATCCCGGGCCGCGCCGAGTTCGTTCTCAACACGCCGCTCTTCCCGAAGGCCGTGCTGACCACCGGCTCGGGCAAGAAGGTCACGGTGACCTCCTCGGGTACCGGCGACTACATCGCGGGCCTCAAGGTCAACGGTGGCGACGCGGCCAAGGCGTGGATGCCCGAGGCTCTGGTCTCGACGGGCGGCACCCTGGACTTCGCGCTGTCGGCGACCCCGACCGCGTGGGGCAGCGCGCCGGCCGACGCCCCGCCGTCCTTCCGCGACCAGGAGAAGCCGAGCCTGTCGTTCGTCAACCCGGCGCGGGCGGTGACGCCGTCGGGGTCGACGTCCAAGGTCTCGGTGGGCGTCCAGGACCTCTCCGGCTCGGCTCGGACCTGGACGTACTCCGCGGGCAGTGCCGACGGGATCACGCTGACCCCGGCGTCCGGCGGCATCGCGGTGCCCGCCGCGGGCAAGGCCCAGGTGGAGCTGACGGTCAGCGTCCCGGCCGGGCTGGCCGACGGCCCCCGCCGCATCCCGGTGACGTTCTCCTCGCCCGGCGTGGCCGCTTCGCAGGCCGTGCTCACCGTGCTCGTGGCCCAGCCGAACAGCTGGCTGGCCACGGTGAACAACGCCGGCATCTCGCCCGACTCGAAGCCCGCCGCGGCGAACTTCGACGGCGGCGGCTGGAGCTACTCGGCCGACGCGCTGGCCGCGGCCGGGGCGACTCCGGGCGCGACGATCACCAGTGACGGTCTCAAGTTCACCTGGCCGTCGTTCCCGGCCGGCGACCCCGACAACGTGATCGCTTCGGGCCAGACGGTCAACGTCTCCGGCTCGGGACGGCTCGCGCTGCTCGGCTCGGCGTCGAACGGCAACGCGTCCGGCACGCTGACGATCACCTACACCGACGGCAGCAAGTCCACCGCCACCATCGGGTTCTCCGACTGGACCCTCGGCGGCGGCGGCGCGCAGCCGGCGTTCGGCAACCGGATCGTGCTGTCCACGCCGTACCGCAACGCCTCGGGCGGTGACCCGCAGCAGATCCGCACGATGGTGTTCGGCACCAGCCCGATCACCCTCGACGCGGGCAAGACCGTGGCGAGCGTGACCCTGCCGGGCAACGTCAACGGCGGCGCGCTGCACGTGTTCGCCATCGGCATCGGCGCGTAGTTGTTGTCCGTGAAGGCCTCCTTCCCGGCTCTTATGGCCGGGAAGGAGGCCTTCACGGCTTTCCCAGGGAGGTTCAGTGAAGAGCAAGGTTCTGGTGGGTGCGCTGGCGCTCGCCGTGGTGGCGACGGGGGTGAGTCCCGTCCTGGCGGAAGCGGCCGGCGGCGACGCCCTGGACGCCGTCAACACGTTCATCGGCACGCAGGACGAGGGCAACACCTTCCCGGGCGCCTCGGCGCCGTTCGGGATGACGCAGGTCAGCCCGATCACCTCGCACTACGCCGGCTACCGCTACACCGACACCGCGATCCGCGGCTTCGGGCACTTCTTCCTGTCCGGCGCGGGCTGCTGGGAGCAGGGCGGCCTGGTCTCGACCCTGCCGACGACCGGCGAAGTGGGCCCGGGCAAGGCGTTCGACACCACGAAAGCGTCCACTTTCGACCAGAAGCAGTACGCCTCGCCGTTCACCCACGACGGCGAAGTCGGCAAGCCGGGCTACTACAAGGTCCACCTGACGGGCTACGGCGGCGTCGACGTCGAGACGACGGCCGCCCCACGCGCGGGTGTCGAGCGGTACACCTTCACGAAAGCCGGTGACGCCAACGTCTTCGTCAACGTCGGGCAGGCGAACGACAAGGAACCGGTGACGGGCAGCAGCATCCGCGTCGTCGACGACCGGACCGTCGAAGGAACCGTGGAGTCGCAGGCGTTCTGCGGCGGCAAGCCGTACACGACGTACTTCACGACGAAGTTCGACAAGCCGTTCAAGGCGTTCGGCACGTGGTCGCCGACCGGCGGCACGCCCGGTTCCCGCGCGTCCGAAGGCGGTGCCGGCCTGCGGGGCGCGTGGCTGACCTTCGCGGGTGGCGGCCAGGTCACGGCGACGACCGCGATCTCCCAGGTGGACGCGGCCGGACCCCGCGTCAACCTGGCGGCCGAGCGCATCCGGTCGTTCGACGCGGCGAGGGAAGCCGTGCGACGCAGCTGGCGGCGCGAGCTGTCCACTGTGGACATCAAAGGTGGCACGCCGGACGACCGCACGGTGTTCTACACCTCGCTCTACCACGCGCTGCTCCAGCCACTGACCGCGAACGACGCCGACGGCCGTTACTACGGCTTCGACAGGAAGATCCACCGCGCGGTGGGCTGGACGTACTACGACTTCTTCTCGCTGTGGGACACCTACCGCACGCAGAACCAGCTCCTCGCGCTGCTGCGGCCGGATCGCGCGCGGGACATCGCGAAGAGCATCCTCGCCATCCACGACCAGGGCGGCTGGCTGCCGCGGTGGGCGTACGCGAGCCAGGAGACGAACACGATGACCGGTGACCCGGTCACGCCGTTCCTCGTCGACCTCTGGCGGTTCGGCGCGCTGCCGGGCGAGGAAACGCACGCGTACCAGGCCCTGTTGCAGAACTCGCGCGAGATCCCGCCGGCGTCGTCGCCGTTCCAGGGCCGCTCGGGCAACGCGAGCTACCAGAAGGACGGGTTCGTCCAGTACGACCCCGAGTTCCCGAAGAAGGGTCAGGACACCGATCCGAACCACGGCGCGTCGGCCACCTTGGAGTACGCGCTCGGTGACTGTTCGCTGTCGGTCATGGCGGCCGCGCTCGGCAAGAAGGACGACGCGGCGGCGCTGGCCGCGAAGGGCCGGACCTATCGGACGCTGTGGGACGAAACGCAGACCGACCGCGGCTTCACCGGGTTCTTCCGCCCGAAGGTCCTCGGTGGAGCGTGGTTCAGCCCGGCCGACAAGCCGTACAGCCCGCAGAGCCAGGACGGCTTCCACGAGGGCACGGCCTGGCAGTACCAGTGGCTGGTCCAGCAGGACGTCCCGGGCCTGGTGCGGCGCATGGGCGGCCCGGCGGCCACCGGCGAGCGCCTGGACGACTTCTTCGCCTACGGCGAACTGGTGAAGAACCCGGCGACGGCGGTGCGCGAGAACTGGGTCGTCGGCCCGTACGACTACTACGACCAGTTCCGCTACAACCCCAACAACGAGCCGGACCTGCACTCGCCGTGGATGTACGCGCTCACCGGGCAGCCGGCGAAGACGTCGACGGTCGTGCGGGCGGCGCACACGCTGTTCACCGACGCGCCCAACGGCGTCACCGGGAACGACGACCTCGGCACCATGTCGGCCTGGTACGTCTTCAGCGCGCTCGGCCTCTATCCCGCCGTCCCAGGGACTGGGAACTTCGTGCTCAACGCTCCGCGTTTCGCGAAATCCGTCCTGCACCTGGAGAACGGGCGGGACGTCACGATCCAGGCGCCGGGCGCGGACGGCTCGAAGCTGCAGTACGTGTCGTCCCTTCGAACGGACGGCAAGGCCAGTGACCGCGTGTATGTCAATGTGGACCAGCTGAACCGCGGTACGACGTTGGACTTCGGCCTCACTGCCGACGTGACGGCGAAGTGGGGGACGTCACCCACGCCCGCTCCGCCGTCACCGTGCGCGGGGTAGCTCGAAGCACGCTCACGGCCGTGGTTCAGACCACAGTGGACCACGGCCGTGAGCATCGTCACGGGCCCCGGTGTTCCGGTGAGCGCCGTCACGCCTCACACTGGTATCAGCACGTCCGACAGCGCCGTTGACGTTCGAGGCTTGTCCGCCTTGGACGGTGTATGTCGGGCGTTTTCTTGTGCCAGTACCAACGTGGTGAGACCCCACAGGAGGAAGAAGTGTCCAGCAAGGCCGCTCTAGTGTTCCGCGTGGCCGCGGTAGCCGAAGCCCTCTCCTGGGCCGGGCTGCTGGTCGGGATGTTCCTCAAGTACGTCGTCCACTCCTCTCACGAGGGCGGCGTTCCCGTCCTCGGCATGGTGCACGGCGTGATCTTCGTCCTCTACGTGGTCGTCTCCCTGTCCGTGGCGAAGCCGCTCGGCTGGCGCCCGAAGACGCTGGTCCTCGCGCTGCTGGCCAGCATTCCGCCGCTGTTCACCTGGCTGTTCGAGAAGTGGGCGCTGCGCAACGGCAAGCTCGACGGCCCGCAGCGGCTGTCCCACGGCGGTGTCGGCCTGTTCCAGGCCAAGGAACCCGTCGCCGCCTGATGTCCAGGACGTGAGAAAGGCCCGCACTCCGGTGCGGGCCTTTTCGTTGTACGCGAGCGCTTACTCCGTGAAGTCGCCCGCGGCGCGGCGCACCTTCGTCAGCAGGTCGGTGAGCTGTTCGGTCTGCCGCTCGGTGAGGCCGTTCAGGCCGAAGTCGATCTCCGTCACGGCGGCGGTGGCGGACTCGCGGCGCTTGCGGCCTTCGTCGGTGATCTCGACGAGCGTCGTCCGGCGGTCCGTCGGGTGGGGTACGCGCTTGACGAGCCCGTCGCGCTCCAGCCGGTCGACTATGTTGGTGACACTGGTGGGGTGCAGCTGGAGCCGCTCGCCCATCACCCGCATCGGCAGGCTGGCGCTGCGGGCGAAGGTGAGCAGCACCAGTGCTTCGTACCGGGCGAAGGTCAGGCCGTGCGGCTTGAGCGCGCCGTCCACCGCGGACTGGATGATCTGCTGGACCCGCATCACGCCGGTCACCGCGGCCATGGTCCCGGAGGGCCCGATGCGGTCCTCCCACAGCCGGGCCGCGCGGGCGATCGGGTCGAACGGCAGCGGACGGTTCATGACACGCGAAGTTACCAGCGGGTACCGGCGTGTGTCGCACGACCGGCGGAAAGAACACCGAAGAAGGGACTTCCGAGCATGATCGTCGCGTTCAGCGTCAGCCCGTCCGGCGGGGATCCCGACGGCGGCGTGAGCGAAGCCGTCGCCCGCGCGGTGAAGGTCGTCCGCGAGTCCGGGCTGCCCAACTCGACCAACGCGATGTTCACGAACATCGAAGGCGAGTGGGACGAGGTCATGGACGTCGTCAAGCGCGCGGTCGAGGCGGCGGGCGAAGGCTCGGCCCGCGTCGGCCTGGTCCTGAAGGCGGACATCCGCCCGGGCTTCGAGGGCCAGCTCGAGGCGAAGGTCGAACGGGTCGAGGCCCACCTCCGCGACGCCTGAGTCTCAAACGCCCCAATGTGGCGTTGGGTGCATCCAACGCACCCAACGCCACATTGGGGCGCTCGGGTCAGGGGAGGGGTGGGGTGAGGGCGATCGTCCAGCGGCCGTCTTGGCTCGTCACCGCCAGGGGGTAGCTGAACGGCTTGCCGTCGGCGAGGGTGCCCGTGACCGTCGCGCGGGTCGGGGCGGCCGCGTCCGGGCCCAGCTCGACGTGCACGCCGCGGACGCCGTGATCGGCCAGCACGCCGGCGTAGTCCTTCGCGAAGTCGTCGGCGCCGGAGCCGGGGTAGTCGAGCAGGCCGGCGAGCGCGTCGGAGTCGTGGGCGCCGAGCGCCGCGGTGAGCCGGTCGCTCAGCTCGCCGGGGGAGGCCGCGCCCGGGTCCGGTTCGTGCACGATGAGCAGCGTCACCGCCCCGACCCAGACGGCGGCGGCCGCGATGGACAGGCCGACCTTCACGTCACGCCGGATGTGCACCCGGCCGAGCCTGCCTCAGCGGCGCCGTCCTGCCAAGCGGAAGGCACCGGGCACCCGGTGAAACGCTCCGGCGCGCGTGCCAGGATGGAACCGTGACCCAACCACGCGGATCTGCAGCGAAGTCAGCGGCCCTGTCCGCCGCCCTGTCCGGCGCGGTCGACTTGTCCGCGCTCAAGGCCCGCGCCGAAGCGGCGCGCAAGCAGCCGGCCCCGCCCGCGGGCGCCCCCGCCCCCTCGGGCGACGGACCGCCGCCGTCCGCCGAGGCCGTGATCGACGTCACCGAGGCGACCTTCCAGTCCGAGGTCGTGGAGCGGTCCCTGCACCAGCTGGTGGTCGTCGACCTGTGGGCCGAGTGGTGCGGCCCGTGCAAGCAGCTGTCCCCGGTGCTGGAGCGGATGGCCGGCGAGTCCGGCGGCGCCTGGGTCGTCGCGAAGGTCGACGTCGACGCCAACCCGCGGATCGCGCAGCTGTTCGGCGCCCAGTCCATCCCGACGATCGTCGCGATCGCCGGCGGCCAGCCGGTCGACGCCTTCTCCGGCGCGCTGCCCGAGCCCGAAATCCGCAAGTGGATCAACGCGCTCCTGGACGCCCTGCGCGACAAGCTGCCGGGCATCCGCGACGCGGGGGCGGCCGGTGGCCCGGCGGAGGAGCCGGAGGACCCGCGCTTCACCGAAGCGGAAGAGGCCTTCGAGCGGGGCGACTTCGCCGCCGCGCAGGCCGCGTACGAGCGCATCCTCGACGTCGAACCGGCCAACGAGCTGGCGAAGAACGCGCTGGCCCAGGTGAAGTTCACCGCCCGCGCGGAGAAGGCGGACCCCGAAGCCCGGGCGAAGGCCGACGCCGACCCGTCCGACCTGACGGCCCAGCTCGACGCGGCCGACCTCGAGATCGCGGAGAACCAGGTGGAAGCCGGGTTCAAGCGCCTGATCGACGTGGTCCGCCGCACGGCGGGCGAGGAGCGCAACAAGGTCCGCGAGCACCTGGTGGCGTTGTTCGACCTCTTCGACCCGGCCGACGACCGCGTGATGAAGGCCCGCCGCGACCTGGCCAGCGCCCTCTTCTAGGCGTCGAAGCCGACGGCCCCCGCCCTCGGGCGGGGGCCGTTTCGCGTGTCAGGGGCCGCGTCAGCACGGTGACCGGGCGGTGTCAGCCGGGCGGGCGAAGGTGGTTTCAACAGACCGGCAACCCACTCAGGAGACACCAGCCATGACCACCTTCACCACTCCCGCCCCGATCTCCGCCGTCTTCGCCGTCCCCGCGGGACACATCCACCTCGTCGCCGCCGACCGCGCCGACACGACCGTCGAGGTCGCCCCCGCGGACGCCTCGAAGAGCCGCGACGTGAAGGCCGCGGAGCAGACGACGGCCGAGTACCGCGACGGCGTCCTGCGGATCGAGGCCCCGGCGAAGAACCAGTACTTCGGCCCGTCCGGGACCGTCGACGTGACGGTCCACCTGCCCGCCGGTTCCCGCGTCGAGGTGAAGGCGGCCAGCGCCGAGCTGCGGACCACCGGACGCCTCGGCGACGTCGTCGTCGAGAGCGACCACGGGACGATCACCCTCGACGAGACCGCGGACGCCCGCCTCACCACGTCCGCCGGCGACGTCTCGATCGCCCGCCTGACCGGTCCCGCGGAGATCCGCACCCGCAAGGGCGACATCCGCGTCGCCGAGGCGGTCCGCGGCACGGTCGTGCTGCGCACCGACGCCGGCGAGGTCGAGATCGGTGCCGCCGCGGGAGTCTCGGCGTCGCTGGACGCGGGCACCTCCCACGGCCGGATCCGCAACTCGCTCCGGAACGACGGCGGCACCGCCGAGCTCGCCGTCCACGCGAGCACCAGCGTCGGCGACATCACCGCCCGCAGTCTCTGAACGCGCGAAGGCCCCCACCACCGGTGGGGGCCTTCGCTTCGGTTCAGGCGTACTGCTTGGAACAGACCGACGAGCCTTCGAGGTAACCGCGGCGCAGCGACTCGACCCGGTCGAAACCGCTGTCCGGGCGCTTCCCGTTGACGTCCGCCGACACGAGGCTCTCCGGCTGCAGGAGGTCCGCGATGGCCTCGTCGAGGTCGCCCGCCGACAGGCGCAGGTCGCCGGGGCGGTTGGTGAACGCCGCCCACGCACCCACCAGGCAGGCCGTGCGCAGGCCCGCGTTGGCGTTGTCGATCGACGCGCCGACGCCCTTCTGGATGCCCAGCGCGTACCGCGAAGCGACTTCCGCGAACGCCGCGAAGTCACCCATGCCGCCCGGGTCCTCGCCCTTCATCTCGGCCGCGCGGTCGATCGGCTGGGCGAGCTGGGCCAGCTTGGCCATGTCGATGCTCACGGAGTTGTCGTTCGGGCAGTACGACGCCGGCGGCGTGGTCCGGCAGCTGCCGCCGTCGGTGATCTCCGGCCCGGCCACCCCGGCCCGCTGGAACGCCTCGTCGAGGCTCTTCTTCAGCAGGTCGACGGCCTTGCCGTCGAACTTCGCGTCGCCCTTGCCCTTGTCACCCTTGTCGAACGGGCGCTCGGTGAGCCGCGACTGGACGTTCTGGGTGTTCATGCCCGCGCACTCCTTCGGGCCCTTCTCGAACCCGGCCTGGAACGCGTAGGTGCGGTCGAACGCCGTGCCGTGCGCGCCGCGGTCGGCGCCGCTGGTGCCCGCCTGGTCGCGGATCAGGAACATCGCCGCCATCACCTGGTTCAGGCCCTCGGACGTCGACACCCGGTAGTACTTGCTCTTGTCCTCGGCGACCCAGCGGAAGTAGCCGCCGGCGAAGCAGTCGGCCTGCTGCTCCTTGACGACGGTCGGGGTGCTCTTGGTCAGCCCGGCCTTGTCGCCGAGCCGGTACTGGACGGCGTGGCCGAACTCGTGCGCCAGCACGACGACCACGGACATCGGGCCGAACCGCTGGCGCAGCATCGGCAGCAGCACGCCGCGGTCCCAGGCCACCGAGTCGTCGGCGGCGCAGTAGAACGCGTTGACGAGCTTCTTCACGCTGCCGCAGCCGGTTTCCTCGGTGTCGCTCTGCGAGTCGTAGGACAGCAGCGACTTCACCCGCTCGAACTGCTGCCCGAAGTCGGCGGGCAGCCGCTCGTCCCAATACGTCTGGACGTCGTCGATCGCGGCGGTGGCGAGCTTGTCGTCCTCGGTGCCCGCGGAGTTGCGGACGTCGATCTTCGGCGCCGGCGCGTCCGGCTTGAGGCCGCTCTCGAAGTGCGTCACCGGCAACCCGGCGACGGACCCGGCGCCGGTGTCCTTGACCGGCCCGGAACCACCCTTCCCGCTGCACCCGCTCACGGCCGCAACTGCAACAGCTAGCAACGCGACCAGCGCGCGCCGTCCTCCCCCTGGGATCATCTCGTTCACTCGCTCTCGTACCCACCCGTACCCGACGGCAGGACCCTACCCAGGGCATTCGCGCGGTGTGCGCGTTATCCCCGAACTACTCCCTGCGCAAGCAGCCCGGCGGCCCGATATCGTCGGTTCCCATGCGTGCAGTCCGACGGTTCACCGTCCGCGCCAGCCTCCCGGAGTCGCTGTCCGGCCTGGGCGCGCTGGCCACCAACCTGCGCTGGACGTGGCACCCGCCGACGCGCGACCTGTTCGCGTCGATGGACGCCGAGCTGTTCAACGCCGTGCGCGACCCGCTGCGGATGCTCACCGCGCTGCCGCCCGCCCGGCTGGACGAGCTCGCCGTCGACGACGACTTCCTCGCGCGTGCCCGTGCCGCGGCCGAAGACCTGGACAAGTACCTGTCCGAGCCGCGCTGGTACCAGCAGCGCGACGACGCCGACCTGCCGCCCGCGGTCGCCTACTTCTCGATGGAGTTCGGCGTCACCGAAGCCCTGCCGAACTACTCCGGCGGCCTCGGCGTGCTGGCCGGCGACCACCTCAAGGCCGCGTCCGACCTGGGCGTGCCGATGGTCGGCGTCGGGCTGCTCTACCGCAACGGCTACTTCCGGCAGTCGCTGTCGCTCGACGGCTGGCAGGTCGAGCACTACCCGGTGATCGACCCGAACGCGTTCCCCCTCGAACTGCTGACCGCGGGCGGGCGGCCGGTGCTGATCGGCGTCGCGATGCCGGGCGGGCGCGAGCTGTGCGCCCAGATCTGGCAGGCCCGCGTCGGGCGGGTGCCGCTGCTGCTGCTCGACACCGACACCGAGGCCAACGACGAAGACCTGCGCAGTGTCACCGACCGGCTCTACGGCGGCGACGCCGACCACCGGCTGCGGCAGGAGATCCTGGCCGGCATCGGCGGCTTCCGCGCGGTCCGGAAGTACTGCGAGCTGACCGGCCACCCGCAGCCGATGGTGTTTCACACGAACGAGGGACACGCGGGGTTCCTCGGCCTCGAACGGGCCCGCGAGATCGTCCAGGCCGACGGCCTCGCGTTCGACGAAGCCATGCCCGCGGTCCGCGCCGGGACGCTGTTCACCACGCACACGCCGGTCAGCGCCGGCATCGACCGCTTCCCGGTGGACCTGGTGCAGCGCTACTTCGCCGACGGCAGGCTGGTGCCGGACATCGACCCGCGCCGCGTGCTCGCCCTCGGTGCCGAGGACAACCCCGGCCTGTTCAACATGGCGCACATGGGCCTGCGGCTGGCGCAGCGCGCGAACGGCGTCTCCCAGCTGCACGGGCGCGTCACGCGGAAGATGTTCTCCCGCTTGTGGCCCGGGTTCGACCACGACGAGGTGCCGATCTCGTCGGTGACGAACGGCGTCCACGGCCCGACGTGGGTGGCGCGCGAGCTGAGCACGCTGCTCGGCCGCGAGTGGGGCCTGGACACCGGCGAGGGGCCGCTGCGCGACGGCGTTTCCGATGCCCAGCTGTGGGAGCTGCGGCGCGAGCTGCGCGAAAAGCTGGTCCACGAGGTGCGGCGCCGGGTGCGCGCGGCCTGGCTGCAGCGCGGCGCGTCGCCGCTGGAGCTGGGCTGGGTGGACTCGGTGTTCGACCCGGACGTGCTGACCGTCGGGTTCGCCCGCCGCGTCCCGACGTACAAGCGCCTGACGCTGATGCTGCGCGACCCGGACCGGCTGCGCACGCTGCTGCTGCACGAGGACCGGCCGATCCAGGTCGTCGTCGCCGGCAAGTCCCACCCGGCCGACGAGAACGGCAAGCAGCTGATCCAGCAGATCGTCCGGTTCGTCGACGGCGCGGACGTCCGGCACCGGATCGTCTTCCTGCCGGACTACGACATGTCGATGGCGCGGTACCTCTACCGCGGCTGCGACGTCTGGCTGAACAACCCGGTGCGGCCGCTGGAGGCGTGCGGGACGTCGGGGATGAAGTCGGCGCTGAACGGCGGGCTGAACCTGTCGATCCGCGACGGCTGGTGGGACGAGTGCTACGACGGCAGCAACGGCTGGGCGATCCCGACCGCCGACGGCGTCGCCGATCCGCTGCGCCGCGACGACCTCGAGGCGGCGGCGCTGTACGAGCTGCTGGGCCAGCAGATCGCGCCGCTGTTCTACGACCGTTCGGACGGCGGCGTGCCCACGGGCTGGCTGTCGATGGTGTGGCACACGCTGGAGACGCTGGGCCCGCGCGTGCAGGCGTCCCGGATGGTCCGCGAGTACGTCGACAACGGCTACCTCCCGGCGTCCAGGATGGTCGCGGCGGCGACCGGCGACGGCTACCGCGGCGCCCTGTCGCTGGCGGACTACCGCACCAAGCTCGAGGTGTCGTGGCCGCGGCTGCGGATCTTCGACTCGGAGCTGCTGGTGGAGGCGTCCGAGCGCCTGGTCGTCGGCACCGAGGTGACGATCAGGGCGCGGATCGACCTGGCCGGGCTGGATCCGTCCGAAGTGGACATCCAGGCGGTGGTGGGCCGGGTGGGCGACGACGACGAGCTGCGCGACACGGTGACGGTCCCGATGACCGCCGACGGCATCGGCGCGTTCGCGGCCCGCCTGAAGCTCCCGCGGCCGGGGTCGATCGGCTACACGGTCCGGGTGCTCCCGAAGCACGGCCTGCTGGCGGCGCCGGCGGAGCTCGCCCGCGTCGTCCTGGCCTAGCGCCCGCCCGGCTCACCAGCGCGTCGCGGTGCGGCAGCAGGTGCCCTGATGCGCGCACGCCGGCTCGCGGCGCACCTCGTCGTGGCGGTGCCGGGCCCACCAGGTCGTGACCATCGTGGCGGTCAGGCCGCCCGCCAGGAAGGCGAGTGCGGTGACGAGGACGATCAGGGTGTTCTCCATGGTTTCTCCCGGGTTCGTGGGCCGCTTCCGCCGCGGCCGCCGAAACCCACCGTAGGCACGTTCGGCCATTCCGGGCCCCTGATCAGCGCTTTCGGTCAGGAACAAGTCAAGGAACGGACGTACGGTTTGCCGTGACCGGAAAACCGGTCATGGCGAAAGCCCGCCCGTCGATGTCCGGGAAGTGTCAGGGAATTGGCAAAACCGCAGGTGAAACCGATTTCCGGGGTTGTCCGCAACGCCGAACACGGTTTGCACGAATGGGGGATCAGTCCTTTATGATGCTCACTCCGACCGGGGCAGGGGAGGGCGATGATCGGCGCAGCGCGGCTTGGGAACGGTGGCGGGAAGCCCGCCGCCGCGGTCAGCCGTGCCGTCGACGCCGCCGCCGGCCTGCAGAAGGGTGACGGCGTCCGGCGGCTCGACCTCCACGGCGATCTCGGCCCCGACCTGCGGCGCATCTGGCACGTCGCCGACGACGACCCGCCGCGCCGGGTGGCCGCGATCGTGTTCCTGCGGCTCGAGGCGGTGCTCGACCAGCTGAACCGGCCGAAGCTGGAACCGATCGTCCGGGCCGCGTACAACACGGAGCCCCGGCCGCTGGCCGGCAACAAGGGCGACCGGCTGAAGAACCTGTCCGGCGCTCCTTCGCCGCGGACGTGCGACCGGTGGCTGGAGCCGTTCCAGAAAGCGCTGGCGAAAAGCCTCGGCGGGCCGCAACCGGTGCTCACGCCGGAAGAAGTCCGGCGGGCGGAACACCGCTTCGACCCGCGTCCGGAAGTCCGGGCCCGCGAAAGCGAGCTGGTGCCGGCCGGTGTTTCCCGAGGTGGCGTCGACCATTTCGTCCGCACGTTCGCCGCTCATTCCTGGTGCGCGCCGGCCGGCCCGGACGGCGACGCGGTGGCCGTCGCGCTCGGTTCGCGGGGCTCGTGGGTCTGCGTCTTCGACACCCCGGCCAGGCTGGCCGAATACCGCGCGGTCACCGGGGCGCCGTGGCCCAGGGAGATCGTCCGCAAGGGACGGGAGCTCGTGGGCACCGCGCTCGTCCGGCCGGAGCCCGCCGGCATCCTCGTCAACCCGAGCAGCCGGCGGGGCGTGGGGACCGCCGAGTCGTTCGCCCTGCCGCCTTCCGTGCTCACCGGGCTGATCACCACCGGCCGCTGACGACAAGGACCTGCCACGAATGAACGGCTACGAAGCCGATCCCGTCCTGCTGCGTGCCGCGGCGGGCCGGCTCGACGCGCTGGCGAAGGACTGCGCCGACCGGGCGGCACTGCGGTATTCGGCCCGGCCCGAGCTCGTCGGGGACGTGCTGGTCACGGCGGCGCTGAGCGACTTGCAGCGGGCGTCGTCCGCCGCGACCAGGATCCTGCTGGCCGACGTCGAAGGGCTCGGCGAACGGCTGGAGACGGCGGCCCGCCGTTACGAGGACCACCAGGACGAGGTCCGCGACCGGATCGAGCGGATCGCCCCGGAACCCGGCACGGCGGACTGAGCGAGGGGACATGGGACCGGACCGGACGTGGTCGCCGGGGACGATCAAGCTGCTGCAGGACGAGGTGGTCCGGCTCGCCGACATCGCGGAGATGCTGGACGAGCTGGCGGCGGACCTGCGGTCGGTGGCGCCCGAAGGCTGGGCGGGCCGGGCGGCCGATGCGTACGGCGAGCTGCGCGACGAGGTGGTGAAGCGGTGCCAGACGGGCGCGGCGGCGTACGAAGCGGCAGCGAGTGCCGCGGAGGACTACGTGCGGATCCTGGCCGAGCTGGGCCGCCGCCGTCGCTACGAAACGGCGTCCGACGCCCTCGCCCGGCTGGAACAGCAGCGCGTCGAAGCCGCCGAGCGCCTCGAAACGGCGTGGCGCGAGGCCACGGACGAGTTCGAAGCGATCCGCACGGCGTTGCCTGTCGCCGTGCCTGTCGCCGTGCCGGTGGCCGCCGCGGCTCCGGCTGAGCCCCGGTTCGGCGACCCGCGGTACGTGCAGGATCTCTCCGACGCGGTCTTGGATTTCTTCGCGCGAAGGGCCTGACCGGCGCGGGTCACGCCTGGTCGCGCAGGTGCAGCACGGTCCCCACGATGCCGACGACCACCGCCACCGGGAGCGTGATCGCGAGCAGGCCGCCGGTCAGCGCGGTCAGCGCGGCGGCCACGGCGATCGGCAGGACCCAGACGCCGAGCACCCAGGTGTGGTCGTGGCGGCGGTACTGCCTCGGAACTTCGTGTGGCTCGGTCATGGTGCCCACCTCGTCTCGTGTGGTCCTCGGGCCACGATCGCCCTCGCTTCGGCTGGCCGGCTATGGCCCAAGGTCGTGACCACGAGGGCCGGAAGCCACCTGACCTGGAGTCGCTCCAGCCGGAAATACGGCGCGCGCGGCTGTCGGCGGCGTTAGGTTGAACGCATGCGCTTCGGAATGTTCGTCCCGCAGGGCTGGCGTCTCGACCTCGCCGGCATCGATCCCGCGGACCACTGGAAGACCATGCTCGGCCTCGCGAAACACGCGGAGGCCGGGCCCTTCGAATCGATCTGGGTCTACGACCACTTCCACACGGTGCCGGTCCCGACCGAGGAGGCCACGCACGAGGCGTGGTCGCTGATCTCGGCGTTCGCCGCGGCGACGGAGACGGTGCGGCTCGGCCAGATGTGCACCTGCATGGGCTACCGCAACCCGGCCTACCTGGCGAAGGTGGCCGCGACGGCCGACACGATCTCGGGCGGCCGCGTCGAGATGGGCATCGGCGCGGGCTGGTACGAGCACGAGTGGCGCGCCTACGGCTACGGCTTCCCGACCGCGGGCGATCGGCTCGGGCAGCTCGCCGAAGGCGTCCGGATCATGCGCGACCTCTGGACCACCGGCACGTCCACTTTGGACGGGAAGCACTACAAGACGGACGGCGCCATCCTGCGCCCGCTGCCCCCGCAGGAAGGTGGCCTCCCGCTCTGGATCGCCGGCGGCGGCGAGAAGAAGACGCTCCGGATCGCCGCGCAGTTCGCGAAGTACACGAACTTCGCCGCCGACCCGGCGACGTTCACGCGCAAGTCGGAGATCCTCGCGGCGCACTGCAAGGACGTCGGCACCGACTTCGACGCGATCGTCCGTTCGGCCAACCACAACATGGTGCTGGGCGAGACCGAAAAGGACGTCCAGGACAAACTGGCCTGGCTGAAGTCCCACCTGGAGAAGTACGCCCCGGCGGACGCGGCCGAGCGTTGGCACGGAGTGTTCGTGAACAGCCCGGCGACCGGCACGCCGGAGCAGGTCACGGAAAAGCTCGCGGAGCTGGGCGAGCTGGGAATGTCGTACGCGATCTTCAACTTCCCGGAGGCGGCCTACGACCGCTCGGGCGTCGACCTGTTCGCATCGCAGGTCGCACCGGCGCTGGCCTGACGCTGGAGCCTGGTTGTCCACAGGCGAGCCGCATTGTGGACAACCAGGCCTTGGCCGAGGGATTTTCCCGGGTCTTGCCGGTGGCCGCTGGTAGCGTTGAAATCGGGGGTCCCCCTCACGGCGGGCGCCGGCAAGGTCGCTCTCAGCTGCCTCCCCGTCGTGAACGGCAACGCTGAGGCATGACTGGCACTCCACCCAGTGTCGCGAACCCTCGCGCGGCGGGCCGGTGATGGGCTCAGCGGTGGTCCGATGTCGTGAATGACTCGTTCAAGACGTCGGACGACAGGAAAGAGTCCTTCACGACATCGCGAACCCGTCCCCGGCGGACGACTTTGCCGGAACCCTGCCTCGCGGCGGGGCCAGGATGTCGGCAAAGCCGCAGCGCTCCTCGGAGATGCCGAGCCGGCGTGAACGGCACGCTGAAGACACAACCGGCGCCCCACCCAGACCTCCCCGCAACCCCGATACGAAGCCAGAACACGGCCGGTGGTGCCGGGTCAAGGCACGCTTTCCCGCCTTGACGCGGCACTACCGGCCGTAGTCACAATTCCGGCTTCGGGGTGGTGGGCCACCAAAGCCCTACGGAACCGCAGGACTCCCGCCATCAACAACCGGCAGCCCAGCCCCAGCCCAAGCACGAAACCCGCCCACGAGATCCGTAGCCCCAGCCAGCCCCAACCGCTGCAAGTCCGCCGCGGCCAAGCTCGACGAGTACCCCTCATTGCACAGCACGATCACCGTCGAGTCCGCAGTCACCGACGGAAGCCGCCACTCGCTGTCCGGGGCCAGCCGCCACTCGAGGTGGATCCGCTCGACGATCACCGCTCCCGGGATCTCGCCCTCGGCCTGCCGGTTCGCGAACGGCCGGATGTCGACGAGCAGCGCGCCCGCCTCCTGCAGCTCCCGCGCCCGCGCGGGCTCGACCCGGTCCAGTCCGGACCGCGCCGCGGCCAGGAAAGCATCGATCGCGCTCATCCGTGGACGATAGCGGGCAGCGGAGGGATCTCCGCCGGAACGTCGGCGAGCGAGGTGTACTCCCGAGTCGGCACCAGTGGGGGCGAGTACGCGTGGACGCTCGCCGCCGGCTGGTCGCCGATTCCGGTGACCTGGTGGGCCCGGCCCGCGCCGAAGCCGATGCCCTCGCCGGTCACGTGCGTGCGGCGGCGGATCGGGCCGCCCGGGTAGCGGTACTCCTCGCCGAGCTCGCCCTGCAGGACCGTGAACGAGCCGGACGCGCCGCCGTGGTCGTGCGGCTTCGTGTGCTGGCCCGGCAGCCACGACAGCAGCCACAGCTCGACGCCGTCCGTCAGCGCCAGGCGGGCCCACCAGCGGCGGTCCTCGTCGAACCGCAGGATGCCGCGCAGGCCCGCGGTCAGCTCGGTCGCGACGGTGGTGGTCAGGTCGGCCAGCTCACGCGGGGTCCAGAGCAGCCGCGACGGGTGCAGCAGCTCGGGCAGCAGCGGGTCGGTCAGCCGGGGGTGGATCTCGACGGACGGCCGGACGATGGATGTGGTCAACTCGGGTGCTCCTCGGACGCGAAGGTGATCGGGACACGGGGGCAGCGCGGCCCCACACCCGTGCGGGGTCAGAACCGCGCGCGCGTACACCCGGCCGAAGCGACG
Organism: Amycolatopsis sp. NPDC021455; assembly: GCF_040640995.1. NCBI lineage: Bacteria > Bacillati > Actinomycetota > Actinomycetes > Pseudonocardiales > Pseudonocardiaceae > Amycolatopsis > Amycolatopsis sp. NPDC021455. The sequence goes on from NZ_JBFACT010000016.1 coordinate 22,034, forward strand.
AGGAGCAGGTCGATCGCGCGACGGCGCCAGAACGAGCCCCGGGTCACCGGGGGCACGGGCGCGTCGGCGGACATGCGGCGATGGTGCCACACCGCGGCCTTCCGGGCGGCGGTGTTCCAGGTCGTGGAACGGTCGTGGAACGGACGCCGACCTGCGTGTTCACCGTCTCACCCGGGCGGGTGCGCACGCGCGCGCGACGGCAGACAGAATGGGCCTCGTGAGCGAGCCGATCCAGCCCAGCGAACTTGACGACCTCGTGGTCCGGATGGCCGGTGTCGGCGTCCGCCGGGGGACCAACGACCTCCTCGCCGGCCTCGACTGGACCGTCGAACTGGACGAGCGCTGGGTGGTGCTCGGCCCGAACGGCGCGGGCAAGACCACCCTGCTGCGCCTCGCCGCGGCCGAGCTGCACCCGACCACCGGCGAGGTCGACCTGCTCGGCGAGCGGATCGGCAAGGTCAACATCTTCGACCTGCGCCCGCGCATCGGCTTCACCTCGGCCGCGATCGCCCAGCGCGTCCCGGGCGACGAGCTGGTCAAGGACGTCGTGGTCAGCGCCGGCTACGCGGTGCTCGGCCGCTGGCGTGAGGAATACGACACCCTCGACATGGCCCGCGCGACCGAGCTCCTGGACGCGATGGGCATCGGGCACCTCGCCGAGCGCACCTTCGGCACCCTGTCCGAGGGCGAGCGCAAGCGCGCGCTGATCGCCCGCTCGCTGATGACCGACCCCGAGATGCTGCTGCTCGACGAGCCGGCCGCGGGCCTGGACCTGGGCGGCCGCGAGGACCTCGTCGCCCGGCTGTCGGACCTGGCGATGGACCCCGACGCGCCCGCGCTGGTCCTGGTCACCCACCACGTCGAGGAGATCCCGCCGGGCTTCACCCACGCGCTGCTGCTGCGTGACGGCCACGCCGTGGTTTCCGGGCTCGTCGACGACGTCATCACCAGCGAGAACCTGTCGAAGACGTTCGACCAGGACCTCGTGCTCGAACGCTCCGGGGATCGCTTCTTCGCCCGCCGTCGCTAAGCTGACGCTTACCGGCCGGTAGCCTGCTGGCAGTCCGTCAACGAGGAGGAGTGGCGTGGGAGAGTTCGTAACCCTCGAGGTCAAGGACGGGGTCGGTACCCTCCGGCTCGACCGGCCGCCGGTCAACGCCCTGAACGCCCAGGTCACCGCGGAGTTCGCCGAGCTGGCGAAAGAGGTGACCGAGCGCGACGACGTCCGCGCGGTGATCCTCTACGGCGGCGAGAAGACCTTCGCCGGCGGCGCGGACATCAAGGAGATGGCCGCCCGCACGTACCCGGAGATCGCGAAGTTCGGCGCCACCCTCACCGGCACGGTCGCGGCCATCGCGAACATCCCGAAGCCGGTCGTCGCGGCCATCACCGGGTACGCCCTCGGCGGCGGCCTCGAGCTGGCCCTGGCCGCCGACTGGCGGGTCGCCGGCGACAACGTCAAGGTCGGCCAGCCCGAGATCCAGCTCGGCGTCATCCCCGGCGCGGGCGGCACCCAGCGCCTGGCCCGGCTGATCGGCCCGAGCAAGACCAAGGACCTCGTCTTCACCGGCCGGTTCGTCAAGGCCGAAGAGGCGCTGCGGCTGGGCATCCTCGACGAGGTCGTCGCGCCCGACGACGTCTACGCGGCCGCGCACAAGTGGGCCGCGCAGTTCGGAGGAGGTCCGGCGATCGCGCTGCGCGCGGCGAAGGCGGCCATCGACGGCGGTCTCGACCTGGACCTGGAGAACGCGCTCAAGCTCGAGTCGCACCTGTTCGCCGCCCTGTGGGCGACCGAAGACCAGAAGAACGGCATGAAGTCGTTCATCGAAAACGGGCCCGGCAAGGCCACTTTCGAAGGGAAATGACGCCTTGACCGACGTGAACGACCCGGCGCCGAACCCGCACGCCACCGCCGAAGAGGTCCAGGCCGCCTACGCCGACCCCAAGCTGGCGAACGTGCTGTACCACGACTGGGAAGCCGGCACCTACGACGAGAAGTGGTCGATCTCGTACGACGAGCGCTGCATCTCCTACGCCACCGACGTGTTCAACGCCGTCGCGGGCGAGGACGGCCAGCCCTACCAGCACGCGATGGAGCTGGGCAGCGGCACCGGCTTCTTCCTGCTGAACCTGATGCAGGGTGGCGTGGCCAAGAAGGGCTCGGTCACCGACCTCTCGCCCGGCATGGTGCAGGTCGCGCTGCGCAACGCCGAGAAGCTCGGCCTCGACGTCGACGGCCGCGTCGCCGACGCCGAGCGCATCCCGTACGAGGACAACACGTTCGACCTGGTGGTCGGGCACGCGGTGCTGCACCACATCCCGGACGTCCAGGCGGCGTTCCGCGAGGTGCTGCGCGTGCTCAAGCCGGGCGGCCGGTTCGTCTTCGCCGGCGAGCCGACCAAGGTCGGCGACTTCTACGCCCGCAAGCTCGGCCAGTTCACCTGGTTCCTCACGACCCGCGTGACGAAGCTGCCCGCGCTGCGCGGCTGGCGGCGTCCGCAGGAGGAGCTCGACGAGTCCTCGCGCGCCGCCGCGCTCGAAGCCGTGGTCGACATCCACACCTTCGACCCGTCGGAGCTGGAGTCGTGGGCCCGCGGAGCCGGCGCCCAGGATGTCCGTGCCGTCACCGAGGAGTTCGCCGCCGCCTTGGCCGGCTGGCCGATCCGGACGTTCGAGGCCGCGGTGCCTTCGGAGAAGCTGACCGTGCGGTGGCGGATGTTCGCCTACCACCTGTGGCTGCGGCTGTCCGCCGTGGACAAGAAGGTGCTGTCGAAGATCCTGCCGCGCGAGCTGTTCTACAACGTGATGATCACCGGGACCAAGCGGCCGTCCTGAGTTGGGTTATCCGTTCAGCCTCGGCGACGTCGCCTACCTGCGTTCCGACGCGGGTGCGGCGGCGCTCGCCGAGGTCTCGGCGCTGCCGCTGACCGACCCGATCACGTCCGTGGCGGCCGTCCGCCGTCTCGTGGGTGAGGAGCACGCGGCCGCCGTCCTGGAAACCATGCTGCTGCGGCGGAAAGCCGTCGGCAGGCTGTCCGGTGCGGACTGGTTGTTCACCTCCGACGCGCTCCAGCAGGCGAGCGCGTCGATCGTGGCGCGGCACCGGGCCGCGCGCCTGACCGGGCTCGACGTCCACGACGTCACGTGCTCGGTGGGTGCGGACCTCGTCGAAATCGCGCGGGTGGCGCGGCGCACTCTCGGGTCCGATGTGGACCCGGTGCGGCTGGAAATGGCACGCCACAACGGGCTTGCCGCCGGTGTCGCGTTCGGACTCGCTCGGGCCGACGCCCTGCGGCCGGTCAGCCGCTCCGGAGTCGTCGTCGCGGACCCGGCCCGGCGGGACTCGGCCGGGCGGCGGGCGTGGAAACCCGCCGACTTCGCCCCGCCGCTCGACGGCCTGGTCGAGGTGTACCCGGGACGTCCGCTGGCGATCAAGTGCGCGCCCGGTCTGGACTTCGCGCTCACACCGTGGGCGGACGAGGTCGAGCTGGTGTCCCTGGACGGCCAAGTGCGCGAATCCTGCCTCTGGCGCGGCCTCGGCACGGGCGTCACGCGCCGGGCGACGGTCCTGCGTTCGGACGGCACACAGTGGACGGTCACCGACGCCGAGCCCGACGAGCTGCCCGCGCGCGAGCCGGGGGAGTGGATCGTCGACCCGGACGGCGCCGTCGTCCGGGCGGGCCTGGTCCGGCACTACGCGGCACGGCACGGGTTGTGGCAGCTGGACGAGCGCATCGCGTACCTGACCGGGGACACCCCGCCGCCGGGGGTGCGCGCCTTCCGCGTCCTGGAGCAGGGACCCTACAGCGAAAAGGCGCTGAAGGCCGTCCTCAAACGGCACGACGTCGGACGGCTGGAAATCCTGGTCCGCGGCCTGGACGTCGACCCCGACGCGCTGCGGCGCCGGCTGAAACCCCGCGGTGGGACGGAAGCCTCGGTCGTGCTGACGCGGATCGGACGATCACCCGTGGCGTTCCTGTGCCACGCCGAACGCGTCACATGAACAGAAACTTTCGAAGGGTGGAACTCCCGGTGAACGTCACGTAGGTTCCCCGGGTCGTCAAGTTCCACTGGAGGGTTCGCCGTGTCGAAGAAATGGTCAGGTCTCGTCAAGCTCGCCGCCGCCGCGGCCGTCGGCGCCACCGTCGCCTCGGGAGCCACCGCGCTGGCCGGCTCGGACGAATCGACCGCCGCGCGCTCGAAGGAGCCTGCCAACATCGGCCAGGTCAAGCTGGACGTCAAGGCGTACTACGGCGACTACCTCGACGCCGCGGGCAAGCACCACTACTCCGACACGAGCCAGTTCGCGAAGGACACCACCCGGATCGTCTCGGACGCGAAGCGCTTCCTGCAGCAGCAGCTCGGCCGGGTGAAGAACCCCGCGGTCGTGCTGGACGTCGACGACACCTCCGAGGTCACCTACGGCTGGGAAGCCGACAACGACTTCGGCTTCGACCCGGTCAAGCAGCAGCAGGCCATCGACAACGGCACGTTCGTGGCGAACAAGCCGGTGCTGGAGCTGGCCAACTGGGCGGCGCAGCACGGCGTCAAGGTGTACTTCCTGACCGGCCGCAACGAGTTCCAGGGCCCGCAGTCGCTGAAGAACCTGGCCAACGAGGGCTACCCGGCCCCGGCGGGCGCGTTCTTCAAGCCGAAGACGACCGCGCCCGACTACCTGCCGTGCGGGCTGACCTGCAACACCGTCCAGTACAAGTCGGGCACGCGGGCGCACATCGAGGCGACCGGCGCGAAGATCGTCCTCAACCTCGGCGACCAGTTCAGCGACCTCGAAGGCGGCTACGCACTGCGTCCCGTGAAGCTGCCGAACCCGATGTACTACCTGCCCTGACCCGGAATATCCGCCCGCTCCGGCGTGCTGCACCTGAGACACAGGACACTCAGGGAGCTGACATGGCGAAGCAGGTTCTGCAGCCGGGCCCGGACCACCCGATCACCGTCGAGCCGACGAAGGCCCGCGTGGTGGTCAAAGCCGGCGGGCGCGTCGTCGCCGACAGCCGCAACGCGCTCACCCTGCAGGAATCGACGTACCCGGCGGTCCAGTACATCCCGCTGGCCGACGTCGACTCCGCGGTGCTGGAGCGCACCGCCCACGAGACGTACTGCCCGTACAAGGGCGAGGCCGGCTACTACAGCCTGAACGTCGGTGACGTGCAGGCCGAGAACGCGGTCTGGACGTACGAAAAGCCGTACGACGCGGTGGCGCCGATCAAGGACCACGTCGCGTTCTACCCGAACGTCGTGGACTCCATCGAGCTGGTCGAGGACTGAGCTGGACCTCGACCTGCTGAGGACGTTCCTGGCCGTCCACCGGGCGGGTTCGCTGACCGGCGCGGCACCGTCGCTGGGGTTGTCCCAGCCGACGGTGACTGCGCAGGTCAGGGCCCTGGAGGACCAGCTGGGCCGGCAGCTGTTCGTCCGCCGCGCCCGGGGCGTCACGCCGACCCCGGCCGCCGACGAGCTGGCCGCCCGGATCGCTCCGCACGTCGACGCGTTGTCCGAGGTCGCGCCGGGCCCGGCCGACCCGTTCGCGGCACCGGTGCACCTGGCCGGTCCCGCGGAGCTGACGACCGTGCGGGTGCTGCCCGCGGTGGCGGGCCTGGTCGCTTCCGGCCTGAAACTACGGGTGACGTTCGGCCTGGCCGACGACCTGCTCGCGGGGCTCGCGCAGCGGCGGTTCGACCTGGTGGTCTCCACGATCCGTCCCCGCGGCCGCGGGTTCACGGCGACGCCGTTGACCGACGAGGAGTTCGTCCTGGTCGCCCGCCGAGGCTTCGACGGTGACCCCCGGACGGCGCCGCTCGTGGCCTACGCCGAGGACCTGCCGATCATCCGCCGCTACTGGCGAGCAGTGCTCGGCGGGCGTCCGCCGTCCGGCCCCGCGGTCGTCGTCCCGGACCTGCGCGCGGTGCTGACGTGTGTGCTGGCCGGGTTCGGTGTCAGCGTCCTCCCGCGGTACCTCTGCGCGGAGGAGCTGGCGTCGGGTGCGCTGGTCGCGTTGCTGGAGCCGGAGGAGCCGCCGATCAACACGCTGTTCGCGGTGACGCGGACCGAGCCGTGCCGGGCGGGTCCGGCGGCGGTGCGGGACGCACTGCTCGCGGACGCCGCCCGGTGGTGACTCACCCGGTGTAGCCGGCGAAGATCTTCGCGAACTCGTAGGGCGACTGCGGCACGTTGGTGCACTTGTAGAGCGCGCCGGTGCACGCGTTGGCGTCGCGGCCCTGCTCCCAGAACGACAGCATGCCCAGGTGCACGGTCTTGGCGAAGGCGACCAGCGCCTTCGCGTCCTTCTGGTAGAAGATCTCGTTCTGCGAGTCGTTGACGCCGATCATCGGGGTCACGCCGACCTTCTTCCACGCCGCCGAGTCGCTCAGCCCGTACAGCGACTTCAGCTGCGCCTGCGTCGCCTTGGCCGCCGCGATCGCCTTCGCGCCCTGGTCACCGGCGCCCTGGTAGTAGTCCATGGCCATGATGTTCACCAGGTCGAGGTTCACGCCGGCGTCCTTGGCCGCCTTGACGACGTTGAGCCCGTTCGCGTCGAGGCCGTTCGGCAGCACCGGCAGCGTCAGCGAGATCTTCAAGCCGGGGTTGTTGTTTTGAAGCGTCTTCAAGGCCTGGGACCGGCGGGCGATCGACGTCGGATCGGCGACGGCCGCGCCTTCGATGTCGAAGTCGGCGTACTTCAGGCCGTACGCCTTGACGACGGCGTCGTACTCGGCCGCGACCTGCGCGGACGTGCTGCACGCCTGCGCCAGCTCGATGCCGGACGCGCCGCCGAAGGAGATCTTGACGTCGCCGCCGGCGTTGCGGATCTTGGTGATCTCGTCCTTCTGCCACGCCGTGCGCGGGTCGTAGGCGCCGAACCAGCTGGCCTTGCAGCCGTAGGAGTTGACGAACGCGAGCGTGAAGCCCTTGACACCGCTCGCCTTGGACATCGCCGACAGGCTGGGCGTCGGCCAGGCGCCCATGTCGACGTAGGGCCCGACCGGGATCGGCGAGCCGGCCGCGGCGCCCGCGGGGGCGGCGAGCCCGGTGCTCAGCAGGGTGACGCCGGCCAGCGCGGCCAGCAGGGAACGGAGACGCATGGGGAAACCTCCACGACGAAGGAGTTCCGGTCATGATTGGTATAGACCATTAATATGGTCCGGACCATAGGCCGATCGGGGTACCCCGCTGACCGGGAACCCGTTCAGGTCCGGCGCCGCGTCAGCCACCACTCCGCCACCAGGAGCGGGACGACCCAGCCGGTCCACGTGGTGATCCCGGCGATCGCCTGGCCCATCGCCAGTTCGCTGCCGCCGAAGGTGGTGTCCACCTGCGGGGCGAGGACGATCGCCCACACCACGCCCCAGATCCGGTTGCTGATGATCGACAGGCACAGTGCGAAACTGCGGACCATCCAGCGGCGGTGGTCGCCGAACCGGCGTGCCCGCGCCATCCGGTAGCCCTGCACGGTGCAGCCGAACCAGAGTGTCGCGAGCAGGACGTTCGACACGGCGCCGACCGGCCCGAACGGTGCCGCGAGCGCGATGGCGAACCCCGCGACCGACGCCGGGATCGCGCCGGCGAACACGTACACGCGCCCGGTGCGGCGGTGCACCGCCGGGTGCTTCTGCCGCAGCCACGGCCAGATCTGCAGGGCGCAGGTGACCATCGCGATCGTCGCGAAGCCGATGTGCGTGACGAGCACGGGGTAGTACCAGCCGGTGGGAGCCGGGATGCGTGACCGCGCCGGGTCCAGCCCGAGGTACGGCGGGAGTGAATACACCAGGAACACCGTGACGAGCAGCCCCAGCGGGAAGACCCACGGGCGTCGCCACCACGGTTTCGTGTGCTGTTCGATCTTCGTCACGCTTGCCCCCATTTCGTACGGTGTATTCGAACCGTATGAAGAGCGCGCTCGATCGACAATTACTCTTGTGACTAATGGGTGAGTACCCTGAAACCGTTCTAGGTGTGCCCGTGGAGTGTTCTAGTACGGATGGAGTGTTCGTGGCCGAAGCGCCCTACCTGCGGATCGCGGCGGACCTGCGCCGGCGGATCACCGCGGGGGAGTTGCGGCCGGGTGACCGGGTGCCGTCGACCCGCGCGCTGGTCCGCGAGTTCGGCGTCGCGATGGCGACGGCGGCGAAAGCGCTGTCCGCGCTGGGCGAGCAGGGCTGGGTGCGCGCGGTGCCGGGCAGCGGCACCGTCGTCGCCGACCGGACGCCGGTCAAGCCGCCGCTCGGCCGCGACAGCCTGGTCCGCGCGGCCATCACGCTCGCCGACGCCGAAGGCCTCGCCGCGCTGTCGATGCGACGGCTCGCCGCCGAGCTGGGCGTCGGGCCGATGGCGCTGTACCGGCACGTCCCCGACAAGGACGAGCTGCTCCGGCTGATGGCCGACGTGGCGCTGGGCGAGGCGGAGCTGCCGGAACCGGGCCCGGCGCCGTGGCGGCCGCGGCTGGAGCTGGCCGCCCGCGCGCAATGGCGGGCCTACCGGCGTCACCCGTGGCTCGCGCCGATCCTGTTGAACTCGCTGGTCCGGCCGCCGGTGCTGGCGTCCGGGCTGCGGCTGGTCGACTGGTCGCTGCGCGCGCTGGCCGGCACCGGGCTGAAGCGGCGGGTGAAGCTGCAGGTGGTCATGACGCTCAACGGCTGGGTCGGCGGGCTGGCGGTGAGCAACGCGTTCGAGGTGCAGGCCGAACAGGACACCGGCATCACGGGCGACCAGCGGCTGGCGTCGGACATGGCCTTGCTCGCCGGTTACCTGGAATCGGGCCGGTTCCCGGTGCTCGCGGAGGTGCTGACCGGCCTCGAGGACGTCGGCCTCGACGAGGCGTTCGAGTTCGGCCTGCGCCGCCAGCTCGACGGCATCGCCGTGCTGCTGGGCGAACACTAGACTGGACGCGGTGCTGATCACCACGGAACGGCTCACGCTGCACGCGTGGTCCGAAGACTTCTTCGACGAACTGTTCGCGATGGCCCAGATCCCGGAGACGGTCCGGTACGTGGGCACGGGCGAGCCGTGGACCCGCGAGTACACGCTCGCCAAGCACAACGCGACGCTCGCGCACTGGGCTGAGCACGGCTTCGGCTGGTTCGCGGTATCCGCGGCACCGGGTTCCTTCGACGGCGTGGTGTCCTTGGTCCGCCGCAACGCGACGGAGTCGGGCCTCGGCGTCCCGGCGGTGGAGATGGGCTGGTGGATAGCGCCCTCGGGCTGGGGCCGCGGCTACGCGACGGAAGCGACGACAGCGGTGCGGGACAAGGCCTTCGAGGCCGGTTGGGCCGACCGGCTGCTGGCGGTGTACGAGCCGGTGAACAAGGCGTCGGCCCGGGTGGTGGAGAAGCTCGGCTTCACCCCGCACAGCAAGTTCACCCTGGACGGCCGGGTCGAGCAGCGGGCGGTCCTGGACCGCCCGAGCTGACACCGGTTCAGGCGGATGCCGGCACCGGAACGTCGCCGACCCACCGGTGGACCGCCTCCGCCAGTCCCGCGTCACCCGAGGTCCCGACCCAGGCCACGTGACCGTCCGGCCGCAGAAGTACCGCTTCGATGTCCGAACTGGACCAAGACGCGCTGACCACGTCGATCGCCGCCGACCACGACGCGAAGGCGCCCGTCAGGTCCAGCAGTACCGGCCGGCCGGCGTGCAGCAGCGCGGCCAGGTGCGTCCGCGTGCCGGAAACCGTCAACGGCACGTCCGGCGCCAAGCGGCCCAGCCACGGGTGGCCGCCCGGCTCGTAGCAGGCGTCCAGCCCGGTGATGATCTCGGCGAGCGCGCGGTTTCCCGCCGGGTGCGCGGCCAAGCGGCGCATCAGGTCCGCCCACGGCTCCGCGCCGGCCTCCTCGAGTGCCACCTGCGCTCGCGTGTTCGCCAGGATCCGCTCGCCCGCCGCGTGCCGCTCCTCGTGGTAGGTGTCGAGGAGGTCCGCGGGCGCCGTTCCGCGCACCGTCGCCGCGAGCTTCCAGCCGAGGTTGAACGCGTCGTCGAGGGCGACGTTCACGCCGATCGCCCCCGCGGGCGGGTGGATGTGCGCCGCGTCGCCCGCCAGCAGGACCCGTCCGGAGCGGTACCGCTCGGCCAGCCGTGCCGCGTCGCCGAACCGGCTCAGCCAGCGGGGTGCCCGCAGTTCGACGTGCCGGCCCAGCACCGCGTCCACCTGCGCCTGGAGCCGGTCCAGCGTCACCGGCGTGTCCTTGTCGGCGGGCGGGTCGTCCTCCCGGACGACGATCCGGACGTACCCGGGCCGCGGGATGACGAACAAGCTCCGGCCGTCCGGTCCGGACGAAGGGCCGTACGGCAGTTCGCATTCGACGTCGCCGAGCAGCGCGAACCAGCGCGCGTCGACTCCGGGGAAGGCGATGCCCGCCTGCTTGCGCACGGTGCTGCGCCCGCCGTCGCACCCCACGAGGTACCGGCACCGGAAGTGTCCATTGTGGAGCTCCGCGGTGACGCCGTCGTCGTCCTGGGTGAACGTCCGCAGTTCGTGCCCGCGCAGGAGTTCGGCGCCGAGCTCGATGGCTCGCGCCTCCAGGACCTCCTCGACGCGGGTCTGCGGGATGCCCAGGGAGAACGGGTGGTCCGTCGCCGCGTCCGCGAGCAGCAGCGGCCCGGGCAGGCCGGTGACCGGCGCGTGCGGCACCCGGTGCCCCTCGGCGACCAGTCCTTCGGCCAGCCCGCGGCGGGCCAGCAGGTCCAGCGAGCGCGAATTGAGGTTGAACCCGCGGCAGTACGGCGGGCGCTCGGCGTGGCGTTCGACGATCGTGGTGCGGACGCCGGCAAGGGCGAGCTCCGCGGCGAGCAGCAGGCCGGCGGGACCGGCGCCGGCGATGAGGACGTCGGTTTCGGGCATGGCTCTTCCCCTCAGAAGTGTTCGGGCCAGGGCAGGGAGCCGGACCGGATTTCGGCGGCGGTGCGGCGGGCCCAGTCCAGCTCGGCCCGCCAGGCGTGCCGGACGAACTCGACCTCGATCATGAACAGCCGCGGTGCCCCTTTGCCGACGGTCTCGGCCAGTGCCGTGTCCGCGCCGTCGATGCGTTCGGCGAGGTGGCGCGCGCGTTCCTCCAGCGCGTCGGCGGCGCGTTCCGGGCCGAGCGCGCCGAGGTAGCTCACGGCCGCGACGAACTTCGGGTACTCCGCGACCGGCTCGCGGACCAGTTCGTCGAGCCAGGCGATGAACTCCTGGCGGCCGAGTTCGGTGTGCGCGTAGACGGTCCGCTCCGGCCGGTTGCCCTCCCGGACTGTCTCGACGGGCTCGATCCAGCGGTGCTTCGCCAGTGACTCCACCGTGTCGTAGAGCGAGCCGGGGTTGATCTTGAACGTCGAGTCCTTGTACCGCTCGCGCAGCGTGGACGCCATTTCGTACGGGTGCATCGGGCGTTCCAGCAGCAGGCCGAGCAGGGCCAGGGCGAGGGTGTTGCGAATCTTGCGCGGCACTAGTCGCTCCCTATTAGTCGGAACCGACTATACGGCGTCCGTCAAGCGAGGTTGTCGACGCAAGCGCGCAGGAGGTCCGCCAGGTAACGCCGCTGGTCGGCCGAGAGGTCGCCGAGCATTTGTGCCTCGACCTGGGTGACGAGGTCCTCGGCGGTGCGCAGTTTCGCGCGGCCCGGCGGTGTCAGCGCGACCGGGCGCGCGCGGCCGGTGCTCGCCTGCTCGGCGACGGTGACCAATCCGGCCGAGCGCAGGCCACTCAGGACGTCTCGCAGCGACTGCCGCGTGACGAAGGTGATCCGCGCGAGTTCGGCCGACGACGCGCCGGGGTGGTCGTCGAGCGCGCGCAGGACGGCGTACTGCGACATCGACAACTCCAGGGGGCGCAGCCGGTCGGTGCAGGCCTGGTGCAACGCCTGCTGGGCGCGTTTGAGCAGGTAGCCGGGCCGGTCGCCGGTCGTGGCTGGACTCATGACAGGGACCTTACACACCCCTCGGCCGGTCGCGCAGTGTCCACTCGGGACAGACCGGGTCGTGGCTCAAGGACTTCGCCGAGCCGCGGACGGGCGGATCATCCGTAGGGTGGCCGGGTGACTGGGGAGTTGACGCGGGCCCGCGTGGGCGTTTCGGTCGTGTTCGCGGTGTGCGGCGCGGCGTTCGCGACCTGGCTGGCCCGGGTGCCGGCGGTGCAGGAGCAGCTCGGGCTGAGCACGGGAGAACTGGCGACCGGGCTGTTCGGTCTCGCCGCCGGATCGGTGCTGGCGCTGCTCGGCGCCGGGGCGCTGCTCGCCCGGATCGGCAGCCGCGCGGCCGTCGTGCTGGGCGCGGTCGTCCTGTGCGCCGGGCTGCCGCTGGTCGCGTTCGCGTGGGCGGCGCCGGTGTTCGTCGCCGCGCTCGTCGTGCTCGGGGTGGGCAACAGCCTGCTCGACGTCGCCATGAACGCGCACGCGGCCCGCGTCGAAGACGGCTACGGGCGCCCGATCTTCGCCGGCTTCCACGCCTTCTGGAACATCGGCGGCCTCGCGGGATCGGGCGTCGACGCGCTGATGGAGGCCACGGGAGTCCCGGTGTCGGTGCACTTCCCGGTCGCGGGCGCGGTCCTGCTCGCGCTCGCGCTGTGGGCGGCGCGGACCCGGTTCCTCACCGGCGCCGACCGCGGTCAGGGCGACGCGGCGTTCGCGTGGCCGAGCCGGGCGCTGGTGCCGCTGGGCTTGATCGCGTTCTGCGGGTTCGTCGCCGAAGGCGCGGTCAACAGCTGGAGCGCGGTGTACCTCGCCGACGTCACCGGCGCGACGCCCGCGCTCGCCTCGCTCGGCTACTTCGCCTTCTCCGGGACGATGATCGCGGTCCGCCTGGTCGCCGACCGCGTCGTGGCGCGGACGGGCGCGGTGCGGTTCGTCCGCGTGGCGACCATCGTCGCGGTGCTGGGGTTCGCCGTGGTCCTCGCCGCGCCGTGGCCGGTCGCGGGGGTGGCCGGCTTCGCGGTGGTCGGGCTCGGCGTGGCCGGGATCGTGCCGATCGCGTGGAGCGTGGCGAGCCGCAAGGAGGCGGACGCGCCGGGCCTGGCGGTCGCCGCCGTCGCGGCCTGCGGATATCTTGGCTTCCTGGTCGAACCGGTGCTGGTCGGGGCGCTGGCCACCCGCGTCGGCCTGCACTGGGCGCTGTCGTCGGCGGTCGTGGTCACTTTCGGGATTTTCTTCCTCGCGCCTTCGCTGCGCGTGCGGGAATCGGTGGTCAGCGGCCTGAACTCGGAGAAGGGGTGACCGTGCCGGAACAAGCCATCGAGATGAGCTGGGTGCTCCACCGCGCGACGTCCGCCGCGCACGACGCGGGCGGCCCGATCACCGTCGAGCACTTGGCCTTCGGCTTGCTGACCGCGGGGGAGAGCCGGGCCTTGCGGGTGCTGTCGGAGCTGGGCGTGGACCCGGCCGCGTTGGTGGAGCGGTTCCGGCCGGGCACGCGACCCGGCACGGAGTCCGCCGCCATCGAGACTTTCCTGCGTGTGCTGAAGGAGGAACGCCGCGTAGAGCTGACGCCGGAGGCCCAGGCCCTGGTCGACCAAGCCGACACGGACCGGGACTGCTCCTCGCGGCTCCTGCTGGCGCTCGCCGAGTCGGGTGCGCTGCCCGTCTCGCCGGACGACGTCCGGGAGGAACTCGCGCGGGACCCCGTCGAGGAGCCGGAGACCTTGTTCCCGCCGGCCATCCGGAAGCTGAACGCCCTGATCGCCCAGGCGCGGCAGCTGAAGGAGGCGGCCGTCGACGCGCACGACCACGAACGCGCGGCCGTCATCCGGGAGGGCGAGCGGGCGGCGATGCGGCGTCGCGCCGAACTCCTCGCCGAATGGGCGGGCCAAGCCCAGGTCGCGGCCATGGTGGAAGAGATCGAGAAGCTCCGCGCCCTCGTCCGCCACCTCCGTGGCTGATCTTGACCTCCGCCTCGGCCGGGTTTCCAGACCGACGTCATGACCATCCGGATCCGCGGAACCTGCGGGGTCGAGCACCCCGACACCGACCGGCCCGCGGTCGGCGACCGGGCCGGTGCCATCATCCGCTGGTGATCACGAACCTGCCCGGTACCTGGACGCTCGGCGACCTGACGGTCAACCGCATCGGCTTCGGCGCGATGCGGTTGCCGCAAAACGGCCAGGCGTTCGCCGCCGACGCCGTCCCGCGTGACCGGGACCAGGCGATCGCCGTGCTGCGGCGGGCCGTCGAACTCGGCGTGAACCACATCGACACGGCGGCGTTCTACTTCTCGTCGCTGCGTTCGGCCAACGAGCTGATCAACCGGGCGCTCGCGCCCTACCCGGCCGATCTGGTCATCGCGACGAAGGTGGGACCGTCGCGTGATCCCTCCGGCGAGTGGCTGCCCCTGGCCACCCCGCGGCAGCTGCGCGGGCAGGTCGAGGAGAACCTGCGTCAGCTCGGCCGCGACCACCTCGACCTGGTCAACCTCCGGGTCGGCGGGCTCGATTCGATCACCGAGCACTTCGCCGTCCTGGCCGAACTCCGCGAAGCCGGCCTGATCCGGCACCTCGGCATCTCCAACGCGCGGCCCGCGCACCTCGCGCAGGCCCAGGCGGTCGCGCCGGTGGTGTGCGTGCAGAACGCGTACGGCCTGGGCTACCGGAAGAACCAGGACGCCTTCCTCGACAGCTGCGGCGAGCAGGGGGTCGCGTTCGTGCCGTTCTTCGCGATCGCCGGCGCCGGCCGCGAGGCGGGCGCCGGCGGCGACGAGCCCGAGGAGGTCCTCGCCATCGCCCGGGCGCACGGCGCGAGCCCGGTGCGGGTCCGCCTCGCCTGGGCGCTGCAGCGCGGACCGCACGTGCTCGTCATTCCCGGCACCGGGACCCTTGGTCATCTCGAGGACAACATGGCCGCGGGGTCCCTCCGGCTCACGCCGGACGACCTGGCCCGGCTCGACGCCGTCCACCGGGCGGCACCGGAAAGGTGAGCCCGGCTCAAGCCGTCGGGCGGCCCGCTCCCGCGTAGTCGTCGCCGTCCCGGCGGTAGGAGTGGACCTGCACCGCCTGGCCGGTCTGCGGGGCGTCGATCATCTGCTGGTTGCCGATGTAGAGGCCGACGTGGTGGATCTTCGTTGCCGGTTCGCCGTAGAAGATCAGGTCGCCCAGCTGCGGGTCGGTCACGTGCGGCACGCTCCGGAACTGCGTGTCGGCCGTGCGCATCAGCTTGACGCCGGCGCTCGCGTACGCCGCCGTCGTCAAGCCCGAGCAGTCGAAGCCCGGGTCGTTGCCGCCGGTGCCGTTGCCGCCCCAGATGTAGGGGAGGCCGATCTTGTCGATGGCGAAGTTCACCGCGCTCAGCACCGCCGGGTTCGGCGGCGCCGAGCCCTGGCCGACCGTGCCGTAGACGTTCACCGTGGCCAGCGTGCGGTGCAGGAACAGCGGCGCCGGCTGCAGCGTGCTCACCGAGTTCCACCACACCTGGCCCTGCGACAGGTCGTGACCGTCGGCGCAGAGCGCGCGGCCCGTGGTCAGGGCGGCGTCGTCGATGTTCTGGACATCGGGCTTCCCGCCCGACGCGCTCGCCTGGTACTTCCCCCAGATCGCCGGGGACAGCTGCATCGGCCCGGCCGCGTTCGCCGTCGAAACGACCTTGTTGTAGAAGTCGCGCACCTCGACGGTGCCGAGCGGCTTGTCCAGCACGCCGGTGGTGCCGAGCTGCCCACCCTGCACCCGGCCGTGATCCGTGGTCACTTTTCCGACCGCGGCCAGCGTGACCCACGAAAGGTGGCAGCCGGGGACGTCCTTGCCCAGTTTCGTCGTCGCCTTCGCGTAGCCGACCATCGCGCGCAGCGGGACGTCGAGCCACTGGCTGGTCTTGGACGCCCAGGCGTCGAACTCGCTCGCTTCCGGCACCTTCGGCGGCGCCGAGGTCTGCGGGGGCGTGGTCGTTTTCGCGACAGACGGCGTCGGCGTCGGTGTCGGCGAGGCCGTCGCGGCGGCGTTCGTGGTCTCCTCCTGCTTCGGCGCCAGCAGGACGCCGGTCACCAGCGCGGCCGCGACGACGACCACCGCGGCGATCACGACGACGGGCTTGCGACGACGCGGTTCGCCGGCCGTCTCTTCCGCCTCTTCGGGGACGACCTCGGTCTCCTCGCTCACCGGGCGGCCCCGGTCAGCCGGTCGAGGACGAAGCCGCGCAGGCCGTCGAGGTCGGTGTCCATCGCGACTTCGATCGGCCGGCCCGGCACGAACTGCGGATCGTCCTCACCGAGCCGCCGCCGGTCGACCAGGGTCTGCCCGCGGGCCGGCCCCAGGCCGCAGTCGACGTCGACGCGGTAGGTCTCGGTGCGCAGGATGCCCGGCGAGATCGCCTCGGCGACCGCGACCGCGTCGTGCATGACCATCCGGTCTTCGCCGAACACGCGCGTGTAGTGCTGGCGGTAGGTCGACGTCAGGCCTTCGAGCGTGGCGCCGACCGGCCCCGACGCCGCGAGCTTCGCCAGCCACTCGCCGTCGACGGCACAGCGGTGGGTCAGGTCCAGCGGCACCAGCACGACCGGCACGTCCTCCTCGACCAGCACGCGGCGCGCCGCTTCGGGGTCGCTCCAGACGTTGAACTCGGCGGCGGTCGTGCTGTTGCCGAACGTCACCCCGCCGCCCATGATCACCAGCCGCGCGATCTTCGCCGCCGCGCCCGGGTGCGCCGCGAGCAGCGCGGCGATGTTCGTCAGCGGCCCGATCGGGGCGATGGTCACCGGCTCGTCGGACGCTTCCAGCAGGTCGAGCATCAGGCGGACGGCGTCGCGCTCGTCCTGGGGCCGCGTCGCCTCGGGCAGCGTGTAGGAGTGGCCCGACAGGCCGTCACCGCCGTGGACCTCTTTCGCGTCACGCGGCTTCGAGTACACCAGCGGCCGCGCGGCCCCGGCCGCCACGGGCACGTCGGCGCGGCCGAACAGTTCCAGCAGGCGCCGCGCGTTGGCCGTCGTGCGGTCGAGGGGGACGTTGCCGAAAACCGCCGTCACGCCCAGCAGGTCGACGTCCGGGGACAGCGCCGCCAGCGCGATCGCCAGCGCGTCGTCGACGCCCGGGTCGGTGTCGATGATCAGCTTCGTGCCCATCCAGCTCCCCTTGCCTGCGAACCCGTCCCGCACACAGGTTACGGTCACGGGCATGACGTCGATGTGGGGTGCGCCCGCGCTGTCGCGGGTGCGGGCCTGGCGCCGCGCCCGGCAGGACCCGCGGCAGGCCAAGTTCCTGACCGCCGACTCGCTGCGCTGGGTGCTGCGCAACCGCGCGTACACGCCGTGGTACCTGGTGCGGTACTACCGGCTGCTCAAGTTCCGGCTGGCCAACCCGCACATCATCCTGCGGGGGATGCTCTTCCTCGGGAAGGACGTCGAGATCCACTGCCGTCCCGGCTACGGGCGGCTGGAGATCGGCCGCTGGGTCCACATCGGCGACGGCAACGCCATCCGCTGCCACGAGGGCTCGTTGCGGATCGGCGACAAGTCCGTGTTCGGCCGCCAGAACGTGATCAACTGCTACCTCGACATCGAGCTCGGCGCGGCCACGCTGGTCGCCGACTGGGTGTACATCTGTGACTTCGATCACGTCATTGCGGACATCCACGTGCCGATCAAGGACCAGGGCATCGTGAAGTCGCCGGTGCGGATCGGGCCGGACACCTGGCTCGGCACCAAGGTCAGCGTGCTGAAGGGCACCCGCATCGGCCGTGGCAGCGTGCTGGGCGCGCACGCGGTCGTCCGTGGTGACATTCCGGACTACTCGATCGCGGTCGGCGCGCCGGCCCGGGTCGTCCGTAACCGCGAAGACGACTACGCGGCCGACGCCGCGCGTCGCGAGGCCGTCGCCGACATGGCCCGGAAGGCGAACAAGGCGCTGCAGAAGACCCTCGGCGAGCAGTAGCCGGCGTGGGGGCTGCGATGTCTTGAACGAGTCGTTCAGGACCTCCCGCGTCCTGAACGACTCGTTCAAGACATGAGCGGAACCGGCCCGCTACGACCGGTTCCGCAGTTGGTCCCGGACCTCCATCAGCGCGAAGCCGAGCAGGTTCAGCCCGCGCCAGTAGTCCGGCTTCGTCGCGTTCTTCTCCTCGCGCGCGAGCCCGGTGCCCCAGACGAGGTCCTTCTTGGACGCCTCGACGAGCACCTTGTCCTCGGTCCCGAGCAGGAACCGGCGCAGGTCGCGGTGTTGCCGGAACTTGGCCAGGTTGCCGTCGACGACGATGTCGAACCGGTGCCGCTCCCAGGTCGCGGCGTCGAACCCGGCGACTTCGCGGCCGAGCACCTTCGCCGTCTTCGGGTCGGGCGTCGACCGGATCAGCTCGGCCTTCTCGACATCGCCGAACAACAGCGCCTTGCCCGCCATCATGTAGTGCTCGGCGGTCGGGTACTCGACGCCGTCGGCCTCGAACGGGTCCAGCCACCACTGGCTCAGGCAGCTCGCCGTCACCCGGCCCGACTTCGACGGCGTGTGGCCGTAGAACAGCAGGTATTCGGGCTCCGCACCCTCGTGGACTTTTTCGCGCAACGCCTCGACACTGCGGACCCCGTCGACCTTCACCATCCGCCTAGTGGACCACGTCCTCAGAGCAGGAAGTGGAACAGGGGGCTGCCGGGCTCGATCCGCTCGACCTGCAGCGGGCTCGCGTCCATCCGGGCGAGCAGTCCCGGCAGGTCGGCCGACCGGGCGATTTCCACACCGACCAGCGCGGGGCCGGTCTCGCGGTTGTTGCGCTTGACGTACTCGAAGCGGGTGATGTCGTCTTCCGGGCCGAGCACCTGCTCGACGAACAGCCGCAGCGCGCCGGGTTCCTGCGGGAAACTGACCAGGAAGTAGTGCTTGAGCCCTTCGTGCATCAGCGAGCGTTCGAGGATCTCGCTGTAGCGGCTGACGTCGTTGTTGCCCCCGGAGATCAGGCAGACGACGGTCTGACCGGGCGCGACGTCGACGACCGTGCCGAGCGCCGCCGCCGCGAGCGCGCCCGCCGGCTCGGCGATGATCCCGTCGGACTGGTACATCGCCAGCATCTCGGTGCACACCGCGCCCTCGGCGACCGCGGTCAGCTCGGCGCCGCTTTCGCGGATCAGCGGGTAGGTCACCGCGCCGGCCTCGCGCACGGCGGCGCCGTCGACGAACGAGTCGAGCTCCGGCAGCCGCACCGGGTGCCCGGCAGCGAGGGCCGCGGCCAGGCAGGCCGCGCCCGCGGGTTCGACGCCGACGATCCGGACGCCCGGGTGCCGCTCGCGCAGCCAGCTGCCGACCCCCGCGAGCAGCCCGCCGCCGCCGACCGGGACGACCACGACGTCCGGGACGAAGCCCAGCTGCTCGACGACTTCCAGGGCGACGGTGCCCTGGCCGGCGACCGTGCGGACGTCGTCGAACGCGGGCACCAGCGTCGCGCCGGTGCGCTGGGCGTCCTCGTTGGCCGCGGCGAAGGCGTCTTCGTACGTTTCGCCGACGACGATGACCTCGATGTGCGCGCCGCCGAGCGTGGCGATGCGTTCCCGCTTCTGCCGCGGCGTGGTGCCGGGGACGTACACGCGGCCGTTCGCGCCCAGCCGCCGGCACGCGTACGCGACGCCCTGGGCGTGGTTGCCCGCGCTGGCGCAGACGACGCCGAGCTCGCGGGTCGGCTCGTCGAGCTGGACGATGAAGTTGTAGGCACCGCGGATCTTGTACGACCGGACCGTCTGGAGGTCCTCGCGCTTCACCCAGACCTGGGCGTCCACGCGGGCCGACAGCCGGGCGCTCGGCTCCAGCGGGGTCCGGGTCACCACCCCGGCCAGCCGCTCGGCGGCCTTTTCGATCGTCGCCGCGGTCACCGTGTCGATGTCGTGCACCCCGGTGAATCTACGACTCGGGCGTCGCGGGCAACCGGCCGGGCTCCCGGGGGCATCAAAGGGGTGACGACAAGATGGGGGGCGCCGATGGACGGCGGCTTCACCGAGTACGCGACCACGCGGGCGGCTTGGCTGCGCAAGGTCGCGTACTTGCTCTGCGGCGACTGGCACCGGGCCGACGACCTGGTCCAGTCCGCGATCACCCGCCTCTACACGAACTGGCACCGCGCCAGGCGGGCGGACAACCTGGACGGGTACGCCCGCCGCACGCTGGTCAACACGTTCCTGGCCGAACAGCGGACGTCGTGGTGGCGGCGCGTGGATTTGCGCCAAAACGACCAGGACCCACCGGCGCCCGGTTCGGACGTCGAACTGGCCCTGGACCTGCGGGCGGCCTTGGAACGGCTGCCGGCGCGCCAGCGCGCGACCGTCGTCCTGCGCTACTTCTGCGACCTGCCGGTCGCGGACACCGCGAGGGCGCTGGGCTGTTCCGAAGGCACCGTCAAGAGCCAGACGGCGAAGGCCGTCGACACGCTGCGCGAGCTGCTGCGCGAGCCCGTCCGCATCCCGGAGGGACGACCATGACCGACCACGAACTGACCACGATGCTGAAGGACCTGGCCGACGCGCCCGCGCCACGGCCCCGGATCGATCTCGACCGCGCCCGCCGGGTCGGTGGCCGGCGTCGTCGCGTCCGGACCGCCGCGCTGGTCGTGGGCTGTGCCGCGGTGGTGACGGCCGGAGGGCTGACGGCGGTGTCGCTGTTCCGGCCCACGCCGCCGCCCGCGCCGGCGGCGGTGCTGCCCGGACCCGCCCCCGTGCCCGTCGCGCCGGCGCCCACCGACAACCCGCTGGTGGCGAAGGCGAGCTTCGGCTGGCTGCCCGAGGAGATCAAGGGCGTCGAGTACGCCGCGGGCGAGCACGGCGACACCGTCCTGGCCATCGGCCGCGGCGATCTGGCCCCGATGATCTGGCTCTCGGTCTACGACCGCGAACCGGGCCCCCCGCGCGACCTGAGCGGCACGCCGAAGCAGGTCCCGCAGAAGGTCGGCGGCCGTGACGGCCACTGGATCACGGCCGACGCGAACGACCCCCTCAACCACGGCGACAGCTACCTGCGCTGGCCGACCCCGGACGGCCGCTGGGCCCAGCTGCACACCTACTACCTCGCTCGGCCCGACCTGCAGCAGGCGCTGGTGCGGGTGGCGGGCGAGGTGACCTTCGGGCCCCGGGCCGTGCCGTTGCCGCTGCGCATCAGCAGTCTCCCGCCGTCGTTCCGCCTGTCCGACGCCACGACGTCCCGCCGCCCGGATACCGATGGCGTCCCCTGGCAGCTGGTGCTGCAGTACTCGGCGAACGGCGCATTGGCGACGATCAACGTCTCCCCGCCCGGGAACCACCGCACGTACGGCCTCGGCGAGCCGGAGTGCGTGACGAAGAACGGGCTGAAGGCCTGCGTCGGGATCGACCAGCCGAAGGCCGCGGGCATCACGGCGAAGGAACTGCTGAGCCGGATCACGCTGCTGGGACCGGACGAGTCCCAGTGGACTCCGCACGTCATCGGGTGATCAGCTCTTCGGCACCGCCGGGTAGGGGACGAAGGTGCTGGTGTTCTCGTCGACGGTGAGCTGCTTGCCGATCGTCGGGAACGCGCGCTGGGAGCACGCCGGGCGTTCGCAGACCTTGCAGCCCATGCCGATCGGGGTCGCCGCGGCGGGCTCGTCCAGGTCGAGGCCGGTCGAGTAGACGAGCCGCCCGGCGTGCCGCAGCTCGCACCCCAGGCCCACGGTGAACGTCTTGCCCGGGCTGCCGTAGCCGCCGATGTTGCGCGACACCGTGCGCGCGACCCAGAAGTAGCTCTTGCCGTCGGGCAGCGTCGCGATCTGGGTGAGGATCTTGCCCGGCTGGGTGAACGCCTCGTAGATGTTCCACAGTGGACAAGCACCGCCGACGCGGGAGAAGTGGAACCCGGCCGCGGACTGCCGCTTCGACATGTTCCCGGCCCGGTCCACCCGCACGAAGGAGAACGGCACCCCGCGCTGCTTGGGCCGCTGCAGCGTCGACAGCCGGTGGCACACCGTCTCGAAGCCGACGCCGAAGTGGTCGCACAGCCGCTCGATGTCGTAGCGGAACCGCTCGGCCGTGGCGAGGAACGGGCCGTACGGGAGGATCAGCGCCCCGGCGAAGTAGTTCGCCAGGCCGACGCGGGCGAGTGAGCGGGCGGCCGGGCCGGAGAACGCCCACGAGTCGGCGAGCTCGGTGATCAGGTCGTCGTACTCCAGCAGCGCGATCTGGGAGGCCATCCGGAACGCCTGCTGCCCGACCCGCAGGCTCGGCGCCAGCCGCAGCACCCGGGTGACAGGTTCGTAGCGGTGCTGCTGGCCGGCGGATTCGTCGATGCCTTCGCTGGTCACCTCGACGCCGTAGCGCTGGGAAAGGCGTTCCTTCAGCGCGCCCAGCACCTGGCCGCGCTGCAGCGGGATGTCCGCGGCCATCTTCTCGGCGCGTTCGTCCAGTTCGGCGACATAGTTCTCGCGCTCGTAGAAGAAGTCGCGGACCTCCTCGTGCGGCAGCGGCGCGGCGGCGCTGCCGTGCAGGCCCAGGCCGTTTTCGGTGGTCAGCGCGGCGGTGCTCTCGACGGCGTTGCGGTAGCTGCGGTGCAGCTTGACCAGCGCCTGGGCGATGGCCGGCAGGTTGGTGGCCAGCTCGTTGAGCTCGCCGGTCGTGACGTCGATGCCGAGGACCTCGTCGAGCAGCGCTTCCTTGACGTCGGCGACCAGCCGGGACGTGTCGTTGTTGGCGAAGAACTCGGTGTCGACGCCGAACGCCTGCGTGATCCGCAGCAGCACCGGGACGGTCAGCGGGCGCGAGTTGTGCTCGATCTGGTTGAGGTAGCTCGGTGAGATCTCGAGCACACGGGCGAGGTCGGCCTGGCTCATCGACCGGCTTTCGCGGAGGTGCCGCAACCGCGCGCCGGCGAAAGTCTTCTCCATTCGAGCCCTCCTTTCCGGAAGGTTTCCGGTCCTGAACGGTTACGTGAACGGTCAAGAACGCGGATTTTCGATCACTTGCGAACCGGTCGATTCGCAACCTTTGCAAAGAGCGTACGGACCCTTCGCACAAATTGGCAAATTGGACGGCTGGACCGGGTTTTCCCTGGCGTGTCAGGGTCTGAGCAAGCAAGGCGAGCAATCGCAAACTTCGCAACACCGGGAGATCCGATGACGGAACAGGCCAAGCAGGCGGCCGCGGAGCTGGCCGCGCAGTGGGCGAACGACCCCCGCTGGGCGGGCGTGCAGCGCTCCTACTCGGCCGAAGACGTGATCAAGCTGCGCGGCAGCGTCGTCGAGGAGCACACCCTGGCCCGCCGCGGCGCGGAGAAGCTGTGGGACCTGCTGCACACCGAGGACTACGTCCACGCGCTCGGCGCGCTCACCGGCAACCAGGCCGTCCAGCAGGTCCGCGCGGGCCTGCAGGCGATCTACCTGTCCGGCTGGCAGGTCGCGGCCGACGCCAACCTGTCCGGCCAGACCTACCCGGACCAGAGCCTCTACCCGGCCAACTCCGTCCCGGCCGTGGTCCGCCGCATCAACAACGCGCTGGGCCGCGCGGACCAGATCAACTGGGCTGAAGGATTCAACAGCGCCAACACCGGCAGTGATGTTATTGACTGGTACGCCCCGATCGTCGCCGACGCCGAGGCCGGCTTCGGTGGCCCGCTCAACGCGTTCGAGCTGATGAAGGGCATGATCGCCGCCGGTGCCGCGGGCGTGCACTGGGAAGACCAGCTCGCGTCCGAGAAGAAGTGCGGTCACCTCGGCGGCAAGGTCCTGATCCCGACCAAGCAGCACGAGCGCACGCTGAACGCCGCGCGGCTGGCGTCCGACGTGCTGAACGTGCCCACCCTGGTCGTCGCCCGTACCGACGCGCAGGCCGCGACGCTGCTGACCAGCGACGTCGACGAGCGTGACCAGCAGTTCCTGACCGGCGGCCGCACCGCCGAGGGCTTCTACGAGGTCCGCAACGGCATCGAGCCGTGCATCGAGCGCGGCCTGGCCTACGCCCAGTACGCCGACCTGCTCTGGATGGAGACCTCGGAACCCGACCTCGAGGTGGCGCGCAAGTACGCCGAGGCGATCAAGGCGAAGTTCCCGGACCAGATGCTGGCCTACAACTGCTCGCCGTCGTTCAACTGGAAGAAGCACCTGGACGACGCCACGATCGCGAAGTTCCAGCGCGAGCTCGGCCACATGGGCTACAAGTTCCAGTTCATCACCCTCGCCGGCTTCCACGCGCTGAACTACTCGATGTTCGACCTGGCCCACGGCTACGCCCGCGAGGGCATGACCGCCTACGTCGACCTGCAGGAGCGCGAGTTCGCTTCGGAGAGCCGCGGCTACACCGCGACCAAGCACCAGCGCGAGGTCGGCACGGGCTACTTCGACAACGTCGCGACGGCGCTGAACCCGGAGAGCTCGACCACGGCGCTCAAGGGCTCCACCGAGGAAGCCCAGTTCCACTGATCCCGGCCGCGGCCTGACGACGGCACCCCCCACCCTCGTCAGGCCGCGACCTTCCCCTTCTTTCCTTCCCCGCCCACAGCTCGCGGAGGCACCCCATGGTTGATCGGCTGAACTACCGCATCGAGGTCACCGGCCCGGTCGAGGGCCGGTTCGCGGAGATCCTGACCCCGGCGGCACTCGACTTCCTGGCCAAGCTGGACAACACGTTCGCCGGCCGCCGGCGCGAGCTGCTCGACGCCCGCCGCACGCGGCGCGAGGAACTGCAGTCGGGCGAGAAGCCGCTCGGTTTCCTGCCCGAGACCCGCCGGATCCGCGACGACGAGTCGTGGCACGTCGCCCCGACCGCGCCCGGTCTGGAGGACCGCCGCGTCGAGATCACCGGCCCGACCGACCGCAAGATGACAGTCAACGCGCTGAACTCCGGTGCCAAGGTCTGGCTGGCGGACTTCGAGGACGCGACGTCGCCGACGTGGCACAACGTCATCGACGGCCAGCTCAACCTCTACGACGCCATCCGCCGCAACATCGACTTCACCACCGACGCGGGCAAGCGCTACACCATCGGCGACGACCCCGCGACGATCGTCGCGCGTCCCCGCGGCTGGCACCTGGTGGAGAAGCACATCCGCATCGATGGCCGTCCGGTGTCGGCGAGCCTGGTCGACTTCGGGCTGTACTTCTTCCACAACGCGCGTCAGCTGCTCGCCCGCGGCGTCGGCCCGTACTTTTACCTGCCGAAGCTGGAGAACCACCTCGAAGCGCGGCTGTGGAACGACGTCTTCCTGCTGGCGCAGCGCGAGCTGGGCATTCCGCGCGGCACGATCCGTGCCACCGTGCTGATCGAGACGATCACCGCCGCGTTCGAGATGGACGAAATCCTCTACGAGCTGCGCGAGCACGCGGCGGGCCTGAACGCGGGCCGCTGGGACTACATCTTCAGCCTCATCAAGAACTTCGCCGCGCACGGCGCCGACTTCGTCCTTCCGGACCGCGCGCAGGTCACGATGACCGTGCCGTTCATGCGGGCCTACACCGAGCTGCTCGTGCGCACCTGCCACCGGCGCGGCGCGCACGCCATCGGCGGCATGGCCGCGTTCATCCCGAGCCGCGATCCCGAGATCAACGCGACCGCGATCGAGAAGGTCCGCGCGGACAAGGAACGCGAGGCCGGCGACGGTTTCGACGGCTCGTGGGTCGCCCACCCCGGCCTGGTCCCGGTCTGCCGCGAGGTCTTCGACGGCGTGCTCGGCGGCTGGCCGAACCAGCTCGGCAGGCTGCGTGAGGACGTCGACGTCACCGCGGAGGACCTGCTCGACGTGGCCAGCGCCGGCGGCGAGGTCACCGAAGCGGGCGTCCGCGCGAACATCAACGTCGCGCTGCGGTACGTCGACGCCTGGCTGCGCGGCACCGGCGCGGCGGCGATCCACAACCTGATGGAGGACGCGGCCACCGCGGAGATCGCGCGCTGCCAGGTCTGGCAGTGGATCCGCAACGGCACGAAGCTCGAGGACGGCACGGCGCTGACCCGCGAGCTGGCGGTCGAGTTCCTGAACGACGAACTCGCGTCGGTGCGCGCCGAGCTGGGCGCGGGCAACCGCCTCGACGACGCGTACGAGATCTTCACCGAAACCGCGCTGGGCGAGAAGCTGCCGAGCTTCCTCACCACGGGTGCCTACGCGCGGTACCTCACGGACGCCCGGTAGCAGGGGCCCCGGCCGCCCCTACCTGACGAGGGGCGGCCGGATTCCACACCGGTTGGGATGGTGTGGGTCCGGACCGGTCCCGGTGGCGGCGGCTCCCCGCCACCGGGACCGGTTCATTTCCGCGTCAGGAGATCCCGTACGCCCGGATCACCGTCTGCCGCACGGTGTTCCCGTCGTTGTCCGACGCCTTCGCCCGCAGCGAGACGAAACCGCTCGCCGGATTCCGCACCACGACGGTCCAGTGGTCGCCGGTCCGCAGGGTGACCGCGGGTCAGCGCCGGCGCGCCGCCGCCGAGCACCGTGGCCGCGGCCGCGTCGCCCGCCAGGGACACCAGGCCGAGCTTCGCCCCGGCGTGCTCGACGTTGGCGAGCCGTTGGTAGGCCTCGGTGATCTGCGTGCCCAGTGGCAGCCGGATGACCACGAGCTTGCCGTGCGCGTCGATCCCGGCCAGGTCCTCCGGGGTGCCGGCCCCGCCGGACACCACCGGCAGCGTGCTGCGGCCGGCCGGCGCGGCCGAGGCCAGCCACATGCCCCGGACGGCGAACGGCTGTCCGTCGTCCGCGGTCAGTTCCAGGTCGGGTTCGGTGGCCCGGCGCTCCTGGCTGAAGGCGAAGGCGGCCGACGAGGTGCCCGGCACCGTCGCGGCGAAGGCCTCGTGGAAGCGCGGGTCGAGGTCCATGCCGCCTGAGGAGACGCAGGCGCAGGCGTCGATCCGGCTGAGCCGCTCGACACGGTATGTGCCACCGACCGCCGCGGGGTTGTCCGGCTCCAGCGACATCGGCTTGCCGTCGCGGGCGTCGAGGCTCTGCGTGACGTCGTGGTCGAGCGCCAGCTCCGGCAGGCTGATGAAGCTGTACGACGGCTCCTGACCGGGCCGTGGCGTCTCGATGACGCTGTGCACGGCGTACCGGCCGCGCGGCAGCCGGTAGGTGCCCGGCTCGCCGAGGGTCACCGAGCCGGTGCCGAGGTCGAGGATCGCCAACGGCTGGTAACCGGTCGGCGCCCACGGCTTGCCGTCGCGGTCGACCAGGCCGACGGTGAGGTCGTACATCTCGCCCTCCTGCCGGACCGACAACGCGGTCCGGGTGCTGACGCCGTCGCCACGCGCGGTGAGGACGCCGGCGTGGGTGCCCGGGGCACCGTCATGGGCCGCGAAGGTGAGCTCCACGGAGTTGCTTCCGCCCGCGGGGACCGTCAAATTCGGCGGAAAAGTGACCAGGTCGCCGAGGTCGGTGGAGAGCGCCAGGGTGACCGGCGTGGAGCCGGAGTTGTACCAGGTGACCGTGGCTTTCTTGACCGTCCCGTGGTTGGGCCACGGGAGGTACGCCGACGCTCCGCCGGTGGCGGTGACCGCTGTGGTCGTCGCGCGGGCGACGTCGACGCGGCCGGTGCCGACAGCGGCCGGTCCGGCGTCGATGGGCGTGGCGCTGCTGGTCAGGGCCGCCTTGAGCCGTTCCGCCGGCCAGTCGGCGTGCTGCTGGGCGAGGATCGCCGCCGAGCCCGCGACGTGCGGTGTCGCCATCGACGTGCCGTTCAGCGTCTGGTAGCCGTCTCCGACGGGCTCGCCCGCGGGCGGAATGCCGGCCGGGCGCGCCGCGGTGATCGACTCGCCCGGGGCCGCGATGTCCGGCTTGGCCGCGCCGTCGCCGGGCCGGGGACCACGGCTGGAGAACGGGCTCAGGACGTCCTTCTTGGACACGCTGGCCACGGCGAGCGCGGCGTCGGCCGCCGCGGGGCTCTCGACGGTTTCGTCCTGGCCGGAGTTGCCCGCGGCGACGACGAACAGGGTGCCGTGGTCGCGGCTCAGGGTGTTGACGGCTTCGGACACCGGATCGGTCCCGTCCGACGGCCCGCCGCCGAGGCTCATGTTGACGACGCGGGCGTGCGCCTCGGTCACGGCCCACTGCATGCCGGCCAGGACGGCGTCGAAGGTGCCGTGGCCGGAGCTGTCGAGGACCTTGCCGACGGCCAGGGTCGCGTCGGGCGCCACACCCCGGTACTTCCCGCCCGACGCCGCGCCGGAGCCGGCGATCGTCGAGGCCACGTGCGTGCCGTGCCCCTGGTCGTCCTCGACGCTGCCCTTGCCCGTGAAGTCCTTGCTCGGGCCGACGCGGCCGGCGAAGTCCGGGTGGGCGGCGGCGATGCCGGTGTCGAGCACCGCGACGGTCACCCCACGGCCGGTCAGGCCGGCCTGCCACGCCGCGGGCGCGCCGATCTGCGGCACGCTCTGGTCGAGGCTCGCGTTCACCTTCGCGTTGAGCCACACCTTCGCGGGGCCCGCCGCGAGCGTGGCGGGTTCCGTGGTGAGCCGGTTCCAGAACGTGGCGGCGCTGGACTTGGGCTCGTCGAGCGCGGTGTAGCCGAGCGTGGAGCTCCGCGCGGCCACGCCGGTCCTCGCGGCGACCGCCGGGCCCGCCTGCCGGACCAGCAGCGGCACGTGCGGTGTGCGGGCGTCGTCGTAGCCCTGGCGCAGCAGGCCGGTGACGTTGAACAGCTGCTCGTCCAGCCGCCCCGCCCGGACCAGCCCGGCGGCGTCGCCGGGCACGACGTAGTGGTCGCCGCGCCGGACGTACTCCTGGAACGGCACGGGCCGGTCCCGCCGGGCGGGCAGTACCCGCACGTCGGCGCCGGCGACCAGCACCTGGTCGCCGGTGACCAGCGTGATCCGGGCCGGCGTCACCGCCGGTCCGCCCGCCGGGGCGGCCGCCGCGCCGGGCGCGGTGAGCACGCCCGCGGCCAAGGTCACCGCGACGACCGCGGTGATCGGTTTTCTCATGGAATGGTTCCTCCCAGTCGGCTCCCCCGATCCGTGGAACGGGCTCGCCGCGGCGGCGGGTTGCCCGGATTTCGATCTCCGGGCAACCCCCGCGCCCGCGGGCCCCGTTCGACAGGTATCGGGGGCGACGAGGAGGAACTGGTGAAACGGTCGGAAGAGGCGGGGTACCGGGACTACGTCACGACCCGGATGGAGGTCATGCGCCGCACGGCGTACCTCCTGTGCCGGGACTGGCACCTCGCCGACGACCTGGTGTCGATCACGATCGGCAAGCTGTACCGGCACTGGCCGCGGGCCCGGCAGGTGGAGCACCTCGACGCCTACGTCCGCCGGATCCTCGTGCGGACGTGGCTGGACGAGAAGGCCAGGGCGTGGCGGCGGGAGGAGCCCGCGGAGACGCTGCCGGAGCCGGCGGTGCTGCCGGCCGACGACGTCGTCGAACGGCTCGGCCTGCTGGAGCTGCTCGACGCGCTGCCGCCGCGGCGCCGGGCCGCGGTGGTGCTGCGCTACTACTGCGACCTTTCGATCGAGGAGACCGCCGAGATCCTCGAATGTTCACCCGGAACCGTGAAGAGCCAGACCGCGCGCGGGCTCGACTCGCTGCGCGCGCTCGTCGCCGCGAGCCAGAGCTGATGGAGGGAAAATGAGCAGGGAACAGTTCGACGCGGCGATCGGCGTCGTCCCACCGTCCACCGTGGACGTCGACGCGGTGCTGGACCGCGAACGCCGCCGGGCGCGGGTGCGCCGCGTGGCGAACCCGTGGACCGCCGCGTGTGCGGGCGTCGCGGCGGTGGCCGCCGGCGCGGTGCTGGTCCTGGCCCCGGGCGATCCCGGGCCGAGCTTCGTGCAGCCGGGAGCGTCGGCGCCGCCGCCGTCGTCCGATGCGTGCAGGCTCGCCGCGCGGCCGACCACGGCACCGCTCCGCGAGAAAGCGAACGTGGTGGCGGACCGGCTGACGACGGTGCTCACCGACGCCGTCCGGCAGCGCGTCGCCGCGGGCACGACCCTGGGCGTCCACACGCTGGGGCAGTACCCGAAGGGCACCCAGCACGGGCCGCTGGTCTTCTTCCACGTCTTTTCCGCGCTGGTGCCGCAGGACGGCGGCGTGTGCAGCGGCGGCGAGGACTACTTCATGGCCGCGGCGTCGACGACGGAAAAGGCGCACAAGGGCAACGTCTGGGCCGTCGTCGGCCGGCTCGGCGGCAACGCCTCCCCGGCGACCGAGTGCGGCCCGGCGCCCGCGGACACGCAGGGCTCGTGCCACCGCCGGACCGGACCGCACGGCGAGACGATCGTCGAGGAAACGTTCACCATCGCGGACGGGCCCACGGTCAACCGGGTGAACGTCGCCAAGCCCGACGGCACCGGCGTCATCGTCGAGGCCCAGAACACCGCCCGGGACGCGAAGCTGGGGGACGCGCCGGACATGCCGTCCCCGCCGCTGAGCCTCGGCCAGCTGGCGGAGGTCGCACTCGATCCGGGGCTGACGCTTTACCCCTGAGCGGCCAGCAGGACCTTCGCCGCTTCGCAGGCCGTGTCCGCTTCGCCGGGGTCGCCGGTGATCGCGGCGAGCACGGTGGCGCCTTCCACGAGGGAGAACAGCTGGTCGGCGAGGTTCTGGTCGGAAACGAGACCACGCAGGTAGGCCCGGACCTCGTCCTTGTGCTTGCGGATCGCGGCGGCGATCCCCGGCGCGGGCTCGCCGAACTCGCCGAAGGAGTTGACGAACGCGCAGCCGCGGAAGCCCGGCTCGGCGAACCAGCTCTTCAGCCAGTCGAACACGGCGAGGGGGGCGTCGCCGCGGGCGTGGACGAATTCGCGCAACGACCCGCGCCAGCGCTCGTCCCGGCGCAGGAGGTAGGCCTCGACCAGGTCGTTCTTCGCCGGGAAGCACTGGTAGAGCCGCTTGAGCGAGACGCCCGAGCGTGCGCGGACGGCGTCCATCCCGACCGCTTGCACGCCGTGGGCGTAGAAGAGCTCTTCGGCGGCTTCCAGTAGCCGGCCGGTCGCCTCGGTGGAATCCATGTCACCTGTCCCTGGCGCTGAGAATGATCGTTCTCTATTCTAGCGGCAGCAGTGGAGAACGCACGTTCTCCGCGTTCGTAAGGAGCCTGACATGACCCCGCGTCCGCCGTTCCCGCCGTTCGACGAAGACACCGCCCGCCAGAAGGTCCAGGCCGCCGAAGACGCGTGGAACACGCGCGACCCCGAACGCGTCGCGCTCGCGTACACCGAAGACTCGGTCTGGCGCAATCGCGACCGGTACGTCGTCGGACGCGCCCAGATCGTCGAGTTCCTCACCGGGAAGTGGGCGCGCGAGCTGGACTACGCGCTGCGCAAGGAGCTGTGGGGCTTTCGCGGCAACCGCATCGGCGTCCGGTTCCAGTACGAGTCCCGGACCGCGGGCGGGCAGTGGTTCCGCAGCTACGGCAACGAACTGTGGGAGTTCAGCGACGAGGGCCTGATGCGCCGGCGCGAGGCGAGCATCAACGACGTCCCGATCGACGAAGCCGACCGCCGCATCTTCGGCCCGCGCCCGGAGTCCGAACACGGCGTCCTGCTGCCGATCTTCTGAGTCCGCTCCCAGCGGAACCGCCCCCGGCCGCGGCGTGTCGTGGGCAGGCTCGGGGCATGACGGCATCGGCGTTCGGCGGCGAAGTGAGCGAGTACTACCAGAAGTTCCGGCGCGGCTACCCGCCCGAGGTGGCGCGCGAGCTGACCACGGCGTTCGCGCTGACCCGCGACGACGTCGTCCTGGACCTCGGCTGCGGCACCGGCCAGCTCACCCGGGTCCTGGCGCCCCGCGTCCAGGCGGTGCTCGGCATGGACCCGGAACCGGCGATGCTCGCCCAGGCCCGGCTCGCGACCGAGGAGCCGAACGTCAGCTGGCTGCTCGGCGCGGATTCCGACGTCGGCGCGCTGGCGGCGGTCTTGGGGCCCGGCCGGCTGGCCGCGGTGACGGTCGCGCAGGCGTTGCACTGGATGGACCACGAGCGGCTGTTCGTGGCGGTCCGCCCGCTGCTGCGTCCCGGCGGCGGTGTCGCGGTGGTGACCAACGGCGAGCCGCTGTGGTTGCAGGGCAGCGCGTGGTCGGCCGCGCTGCGGGAGGTCCTCGTCGCTTATCTCGGCACCCCGGTGCACAGCACTTGTGGCACAGACGAGGCCAGCCAGCAGCGGTATGCGGACGCCCTGGCCGCCGCCGGGTACGCCGTGGCCGCGCGAGTCGTCGAGTACTCGGCGCCGCTGACCGTCGAGGAGATCGTCGGTGGCGTCTTTTCGGCGATGAGCCCGGACCGGCTGCCCGCGCCGGAGGCGAGGCCCGCATTCACCGAACGCGTCCGGGAGGCGGTGGCCCCGCACGGCCCGCTGCGCGAGCACGTCCGGGTCCGGCTGCTGACCGGTACCCGGTGAACCGGGGTGGCGAATACGTATCACCCCTACTGTTCCGCTTGTTGTTTCCCCGGGAGGCGGCGCGGATGCTCGCTGCAGGCGCCGATCGCGCCACCGGTCCCCGAGGAGTCCCCATGACCAGCAGGTTGAGAGCTGCCGTCGCCACCCTCTTCGTCGCGTTTTCGCTCGCGATCGCCGTGGACGGAATCGCGACCACGACCGTCCCGGCCGGTCCGGACTGCGTCCGGCCCTGCCATTTCTGAGCGGACGCCCGCTACTGTTCCGGGATCTCGGCCGGGACCGGTTCGAAGGCGTTGCCGGTGGCGATCTTGGGCCGGGGCAGTTCGACCGGCTCACCCGGCTTCGCCCGCCGGTAGACCGCGGCGGTCGCTTCGGCGATCCGGCCCCAGTCGAAGTCCGCGGCCAGCCGGGACTGCGCCGCTTTCGCGCGCTTCGCCGCGGCGTCCGCGTCGCTGAGCACCGCCGTCACCGCGTTGGCCAATTCCGCGACATCGCCGGGACTGAAGGCGAGGCCCGTCTCGCCGTGCACCACGACCTCGCCGAGCCCGCCGGCCGTCGACGCCACCAGCGGCGCTTTCGCGGCCGCGGCCTCCAGCGCGACGATCCCGAACGGCTCGTACCGGCTGGGCAGCACGACGGCGTCGGCCGCGGCGAGCGCCGCCCGCAGGTCGCGGTCGGACAGGTGCCCGACGAAGTCGAC
Source organism: Amycolatopsis sp. NPDC021455 (assembly GCF_040640995.1). Classification (NCBI taxonomy): domain Bacteria; kingdom Bacillati; phylum Actinomycetota; class Actinomycetes; order Pseudonocardiales; family Pseudonocardiaceae; genus Amycolatopsis; species Amycolatopsis sp. NPDC021455. The sequence goes on from NZ_JBFACT010000016.1 coordinate 54,916, forward strand.
GGCGCGCCGCACCCGCAGCTTCCGCGACTGCTCGACGAGCTCGTCGAAGTGTCGTCCTTTTCCGGCGACGACCACGCGCGTGCCCGGATGACGGCGCCGGATGCGGGGGAGCGCGGCCAGCAGGTCCTGCACGCCTTTCTCCCACTCGAGTCGTCCGAAATAGAGCAACAGCGGCGCCCCGGCCGGGCTGTAGACCTCGCGGGCGTGCGCGATCTCGTCGGCCGGCACCTGCCAGCCGCGTTCCTCGATGCCGTTGTGGATCACCGTGACGTCGTCGGCGTCGACCTCGAAAAGGTGCGCGACCTCGCGGCGCATGGCCTGCGAGCAGGTGATCAGCGCGTCCGCGCGGTTCGCCAGCCACCACTCGACCGAGTGCACCTGCTGGTTCAGCGGGTGCGACAGCCACCCGGAGTGCCGCCCGGCCTCGGTCGCGTGGATGGTGCCGACCAGCGGCACCCGCGCGGCCTCGGCGATCGCGATGGCCGGGTGGGCGACGAGCCAGTCGTGCGCGTGGACGACGTCGGGCTGCCAGGTGCGCAGCAGGTCCTGCGCGGCGCGGATCATGGCGTGCCCCATGGCCAGCGTCCAGGCGACGAGGTCGCGTTCGAACGTCACGTGCATCGGGTCCTCGGCGACCCGGATGATCCGCACGCCCTCGACGACGCGGTCGGTGCGCGGGTGCGTCCCGGCGTCGGTGCCCGCGGCGTGCCGGCAGAGCACCACGACCTCGTGGCCTTGGCGGGCGAGGTGGGTGGCGAGCGCGTGCACGTGCCGGGCCAGGCCACCGATGGCCACTGGCGGGTACTCCCAGGACAGCATCAGCACACGCATGGGCAGAGGTTACTCGCGAGTCGGAAAAGGGCGACGGGCCCCGGGGGATCCTTTGTGGATGTGACGGTGATCACCGTCACATCCACACTCGGAATCGCGGTTCCGTCAGGCGGGCAGCGCGGCTTCGATGGCCTTGACGACCGCTTCGTCCTCCGGCTCGGTGCGCGGCCGGAACCGCGCCAGGACCTCGCCGTCGGCGCCGACGAGGAACTTCTCGAAGTTCCACTGGACATCGCCCGCGGCGCCCTCGGCGTCGGCGGTCTTGGTCAACTCCGCGTAGAGCGGGTGCCGGTCCTCGCCGTTGACGTCGATCTTTTCGAACAGCGGGAACGTGACGCCGTAGGTCGTCGAGCAGAACGTCTGGATCTCCTCAGCGCTGCCCGGTTCTTGCCCGGCGAACTGGTTGCACGGAAAACCGACCACGGAGAAGCCCTGGCCGCCGAAGCGTTCCTGCAGCCGCTCGAGGCCGGAATACTGCGGGGTCAGGCCGCATTTCGACGCGACATTGACCACGAGCAGCGCCTGGCCGGCCAGCGAGCCGAGCGAGCTGTCCTGCCCGTCGAGCGTCTTGACCGGGATTTCGTGGATCCCCATGAGAGCGCGTCCCCTTTCAGTCGTGCTTCAGCGCCCGGGCGTCGAGGTGCCCGAACGGTCCGTCGTCGGCGCGGTAGGCGGCGGCGAGCTCTTCGGCCCGCGCGCGGTCGCCACGGCGCAGCAGCCCGGCCAGCGCGTCGAACCGCTCGGTGTGCACCTGCGCGCGGCGCCGCGCGTAGTCCGCGGCTGAGTCCTTCGTGACCATGAACGCCCAGTCGCTCTCCAGCGCCAGCATCGCTTCGGCCACGGCCTGGTCGGCGACGGTGTCCCGCGCCGTGGTCGCCAAACCGGCAACGAGGGCGAGCAGTCGTTCCTGCAACGCCGCGTTGGCGTCGACCATGTCCTTGACCTGCTCGCCGTCCCAGACGCGCCAGTCCTTGCCCGAGCCCCACGACGACGAAGGCAGGTCGATCGGCTCGCCGACGTGGCCGGCCTCCATCGCGCCCTTCAGCGTCGTGACCCGCACCCCGGCTTCGGGCAGCGCGCGCAGCACGCCTTCCAGCCAGGCCGGTCCTTCGTGCCACCAGTGCCCGAACAGTTCCGTGTCGTAAGCGGCGACCACGAGGGCCTCGCGGCCGTGTTGCGCCTTCAGCGAACGCAACCGCGTCACGACGGTTTCGACGAAGTCCTTGACGTGCAGCCCCAGCACGTCCGCGGCGAGCGCCGGGTCGTAAGGCGCCTTGTCCCGCGGCTCGACCGTCTTGCCGGTGACCCGCGACGCCTTGAGCCCGACCTCGTGCGCCCAGGTGTGGAAGTCGCGGTACGCGGCGTGACCGGGATAGCCGGCCTTCGGCGACCACACCCGGTAGGTGACCTCGAGGTCTCGTCCGAAAGCGACCACGTCGCTGTCGCCGACCGGCCGCGCGGCCCAGGTCGCCCCGCGCAGCGACGGGCCGTCGACCAGGAACCGCCGCACGCCGGCGGCCGCGTAGCCGTTTTCCATACCAGGCGCGTAGCCGCACTCCGGCGCCCAGATCCCCTCGGGTCGCGACCCGAGCCGCAGCGCCGTGTCGGCGAGCCCCGCGTTGAGCGCGAACTCGCGCACCCGCGGGTGGAGCAGCGGCTGGAACGGGTGCGCCAGCGGACCGCCGAGCAACTCGATCGTCGATTTGTCGACCAAGGACCGCAGGATCGGAGAGAAGCCGTGCCGCCACCGGGTGCCGAGCTCCTCGGCCGCGCGGACCGCGGTCCGGTGTTCGGCCGCGGCGAGTTCGCGCAGGACCGGGTCGCCGCGCCACAGCGTCGACGCGTGCTGGGCGCGCAGCTGCCAGTGGCCGAGCCAGTCGTGGAAGGCGCGGATGCTGTACGGGTCGTCGAGCTGCGCGGCGAGCACCGGCGTCACGCCGAGCGTCAGCACGTCGCGGCGGCCTTCGGCGGCGAACCGTTCGAGGAGCTCGACCATCGGCAGGTAGGAGTGCGCCCACGCCTGGTACAGCCATTCCTCGCCGACCGGCCAGCTGCCGTGGTGCGGCAGCCACGGCAGGTGGCTGTGCAGGACGACGCAGAACGTCCCCTCGTAGTCCGTCATCGGCGCACCGCCACGGCGACCAGGTCGAGGCTCGCGTCGACGTCGTCGCCGTGGATCTCGAACCCCGTGGCCTCGATCGCGGCGACGTCGGCGAGCAGCGCCGCCGGCCAGACGGCCTGCCCGGGCAGCTCGCCCATGACGACGTCGAGCTGGGCGTCGATGATCGAACCGCCGTACCGCTCGTCGAGGGCACGGACGGCCTCGCCGTGGTGCAGCCCGTGGAGCGTCTCGACGTCGAAGCCGGCGTCGGTGAGCAGGTCCTCGAGCTCCGACGGCGCCAGCTCGCGGGTGTGGAACGGGTTCAGCGGCGTGTCGCTGTCGGGGGTGAAGGTCAGCCGGTTCGGCGTCGTGACCAAAATCCGGCCACCCGGCTTCAGCACCCGGTGGCACTCCGCCAGGAAGCCGGCCTGGTCCCACAAGTGCTCGATGACCTGGAAATTGGCCACGACGTCGACCACGCCGTCCCGCACCGGGAGGAACGCCAAGTTCGCCCGCGCGACGTCGACTTCGGGGTAGCGGCGGGCGACGTGCTCGGTGGTCGGGACGTCGTAGTCCAGCGCGAGCACCCGGCGGGCCGTGGTGGCTAGGAGCCCGGCGCCGTAGCCCTCGCCGCAGCCGGCTTCGAGCACCGTCGCGTCCGCGCAGTGGGGGAGCAGGGCGGCGTACGCGGCTTCGTGACGTCGGAACCAGTAATTTTCCTCGGCGATGCCGGGGACGGTTCGTTCGCCGGTCAGGTGCAGCGCCTCGGCCCGGGTGGCTGGGGTGGTCACCTCCGCGACCCTAGCGGGTGTCACGCCCGGCCCCGCCGTCTCGTTCCGTGGTCATGCAACGGACCATCACCCGCGTACTGCTCGTCGTCTTCGGCCTGGTCGAGGCCGTGGTCGGAACTTGGCCACTGGTCTCGCCCACCGGCTTCTACCAGGACTTTCCCGGCTTCCGCACCGGCTGGGTGGCGATGGACGGCGCGTTCAACGAGCACCTCCTGCGCGACTTCGGCGGCCTCAACCTGGCGCTCGCGGCGCTGCTGATCGGAGCCGCCGTGATCGGCACCACAGCTGTCGCGCGGCTCGCCGCCGTCTCGGCTTTGCTGTTCGGCGTGCCGCACTTCCTCTACCACCTTGGCCACGTCGCCCACTTCGCGCGGACCGACCAGGTCCTCATCGTCGCGACGACCGGGCTCGGCGTGGTGGTGCCGCTGGTGCTCCTGCTGCTCCCCGGACGGCGGGTCAGCCCACCGGCGACACCGTGATGCCGAGCGCACCGGGACCGAGGTGCGCGCCGATGACCGTGCTGGCCTCGACGACCATGCTCTCGGCCATGCCGGGCACCCGGCGTTCGATCTGCCTGCCGATCTCGAGCTCGTGGTCGCTGGCGCCGAACCGGGTCACGGCGATGTCGGCGCGGAAGCCACCGGACTTCTTCACCGCGAGGTCCACCATCTTGGCCAGTGCCCGCCGGGTGCCGGGGACGCGGGCCAGCGGCGCGACCTCGCCGTCCTTGACGGTGAGCAGCGGTTTGATCGAAAACGCACTGCCGAGCATCGCCTGCGCGGCGCCGATCCGGCCGCCGCGGCGGAGGTACTCCAGCGTGTCGACGTAGATGAACTCGGTGCTCGTGGTGCACCGCCGTTCGGCGGCTTCGATGACGCGCCCGGCGTCGGCGCCGGCCGCGGCCGCCCGTGCCGCGGACACCGCGGCGAAGCCCAGGCTCATCCCGGTGGTGCGGCTGTCCAGGATGTGCACCGGGATGCGGACCTGCTGGGCGGCCTCCCGGGCCGCGCGGACGGTGTCGGACATGCGGCCGGAGATGTGGATGCTGACGATGGCGGTCGCGCCCGCGGCCGCGGCTTCCTGGTAGGTCCAGAAGAACGCCCCCGGGTCCGGGGGCGCCGTGGTGATCACCCGCCCCGCTCTCATCGCGTCGATCACCTCGCCGCGGTCGAACCGGTTTTCGTCGTCGAAGTGGCTGCCCAGGTTCAGCTGGATCTGGACGACCCCGATCGCCCAGCGGGCGGCGACGGGGCCGGGCAGGCAGGAGCTCGAGTCGGTGATGACGGCGATGCGCGCGGGCATGGTGCCGGAGATTAACCCTTATCGACCTACCGGGAGTAGGCCGTGGTTGGTCCGATCGGACGAACGGTGTTTCGGGAGGGGTAACCGGTCGACTACTGGGACGATCGTCCCGGTAAATTGCGCATCCAGGTGAATGGCGTCACCTCGACGGGTCGCGCGCCCCGAATGGCCCTAATCTACCGGCCAGTAGAGCACTGTCCCGTGGTCGACCGCGGGCCACGAACCGGGAGGTCGAAGCAGACCCATGACCAACATCGTCGTCCTGGTCAAGCAGGTACCGGACACCTACTCGGAGCGGAAGCTCAACGGGTCCGACCACACCCTTGACCGCGAATCCGCCGACGCCGTGCTCGACGAGATCAACGAGAAGGCCGTCGAAGAGGCGCTGAAGATCAAGGAAGCCGGCGAGGGCGAGGTCACCGTGATCTCGGTGGGCCCGGACCGCGCGACCGACGCCATCCGCAAGGCCCTGTCCATGGGCGCCGACAAGGCCATCCACGTCTCCGACGAGGCCCTGCACGGCTCCGACGCGATCGCCACCGCCAAGGTGCTCGCCGCCGCCATCGGCAAGGTCGAGGGCTTCGACCTGGTCATCGCCGGCAACGAGTCGTCCGACGGCCGCGGTGGCGCCGTCCCGGCCATCCTCGCCGAGCTGCTGGGCCTGCCGCAGGTCACCTACGTGCGCGAGCTGACCGTCGAAGGCTCCACGATCAAGGCCACCCGCGAGACCGAGGACGGCCTCACCCACCTCGAGGCGAGCCTGCCCGCGATCGTGAGCGTCGGCGAGAAGATCAACGAGCCGCGCTACCCGTCGTTCAAGGGCATCATGGCCGCGAAGAAGAAGCCGGTCGAGTCGTTCACCATCGCCGACCTCGGCATCGACGCGGGCGAGGTCGGCCTCGCCAACGCGTGGTCCACCGTGACCGAATCCGCGCCGAAGCCGCCGCGCACCGCCGGCGAGAAGGCCGAGGACGAGGGCGACGGCGGCACCAAGATCGCCGAGTACCTGGTCGGCCAGAAGCTCATCTGACAACGGCTCTTCGAGGAGGAAGTAAGAACATGGCTGAAGTACTCGTCCTCGTCGACCACGTCGACGGTGAGGTCAAGAAGGTCACGCTCGAGCTGCTGACCGCCGCCCGCGCGCTCGGTGAGCCGTCGGCCGTCGTCGTCGGCCCGACCGGGACCGCCGCGAAGGCGAAGCAGGCGCTGGCGTCGCACGGCGCCGCCAAGGTGTATGCCGCGGAAGGCGACGACGCCGCCAACTACTTGGTCACGCCCAAGGTGGACGTGCTCGCCGCGCTGGCGCAGCAGGCGTCCCCGGCCGCCGTGCTCGTCACCGCCAGCGGTGAGGGCAAGGAGGTCGCCGCCCGCCTGGCCGTGCGCCTGGGCTCCGGCCTGATCTACGACGCCGTGGGCGTCAACGGCGACGGCGTCATCGACCAGTCCATCTTCGGTGGCGCGTTCTCGGTCAAGTCCAAGTCCGCGAAGGGCGCGCCGGTCGTCTCCATCCGCCCGGGCGCGGTCGAGGCCGAGCCGGCCGAGGGCGCGGCGGCCGAGGAGACCGTCGAAGTCCCCGCCGTCGACGCGGCGAAGGCCACCCGCATCACCGGCGTCGAGCCGGTGACCGGCGGTGACCGTCCCGAGCTGACCGAGGCCTCGATCGTGGTCTCCGGTGGTCGCGGCGTCGGCTCGGCGGAGAAGTTCGATGTCGTCGAGAAGCTGGCCGACTCGCTCGGCGCGGCTGTCGGCGCCTCGCGTGCCGCCGTCGACTCCGGCTACTACCCGGCGCAGTTCCAGGTGGGCCAGACCGGCAAGACCGTGTCGCCGCAGCTGTACATCGCGCTCGGCATCTCCGGCGCGATCCAGCACCGCGCCGGCATGCAGACGTCGAAGACGATCATCGCCGTCAACAAGGACCCGGAGGCGCCGATCTTCGAGATCGCCGACTTCGGCATCGTCGGCGACCTGTTCAACGTCGCGCCGCAGCTGACCGAAGCGGTCGAGAAGCGCAAGGGCTGATCCACGGCCTTCAGAAGGGCCTTCCGGGACCACCCGGAAGGCCCTTCGCGCGTTTTCGGGACACAGAACCCGCCATTAACTGAACGTGCACTAATCGGTCATCGGATGGCACTCTCCGCGGCTTCCTCCGCGCAGGTACACCTTGACCATGACGACGTCACAGCTCCTCGTCAGCACTGATCAGGCGGGTGCCGAGCTCGCCGCGGACGCTCCCCGGTACTCCCTTCTCGTCGCCCACGCGAACGAAGAAGTGGTCGCCGCGCAAAAACTGCGTCACCGGGTTTTCGCCGAGGAGATGGGCGCACGCCTGCACTCCCGCACCCCCGGTCTCGACGTCGACGAGTTCGACGAGTTCTGCGATCACCTCGTCGTCCGCGACGACAACACCGGCGACATCGTCGGCTGCTACCGGATGCTGCCACCGGAGCGGGCCGTCCGGGCCGGGAAGCTGTACGCCGACAGCGAATTCGACCTGACGGCGATCGAGGGCCTGCGCCCGTCGCTGGTCGAAACCGGCCGGTCGTGCGTGCACCCGGACCACCGCAGCGGCGCCGTCGTCAGCCTGGTCTGGGCCGGGATCGCCCGCTACATGCTGCTTTCCGGCCACCGCTACCTCGCCGGCTGCGCGTCCGTCCCGCTGGCGGACGGCGGCTCCTGCGCCGCCGGCGTGTGGGACGTCCTGCGCACCAAGCACTACTCGGACGAGGCCACGCGCGTCTCGCCCCTGATCCCGTGGGACTCGTCCGGCATCGAGCGTCCGGCACGGGCCACGTTGCCGCCGCTGATCAAGGGCTACGTCCGGCTCGGCGCCAAGGCCTACGGGCCGCCCGCGCTCGACGCCGACTTCGGCGTCGCGGACTTCTTCGTCGTGCTGGACCTGCACAACGTCGACGAGCGGTACCTCAAGTTCTTCCTCGGGGTCCAGGTATGAGCCACGCCTGGATGCCGTTCTCGCCGTGCGGCGACGGCTGCCTCACCGCCGACGACCCGGTGGTCGGCCTCCCGCGCCGGATCCTGCGTTTCACCGCGGCGATCTTCGTCGTCCTTTCGGCGCTGCTGTCGACGCCGTTGCTGCTGGTGGCGCCGGGCCGGGAACGGCTGCTCCGCCTGATCTTCCGCGGCATGCTGCGCGCGTTCGGCGTCCGGCTGGACATCCGGGGCGGCGCCGATTTCCTGACGGCCCCGGCCGGCCGTGGTGCCCTGGTGGTCAACAACCACATCTCGTGGCTGGACATCGTGGCGATCAACGCGCTCCGCCCGATGCGCGCGCTGGCGAAGAAGGAGATCGCGGGCTGGCCGGTGCTGGGCGGCCTGGTCCGCCGCGGCGGCAGCATCTTCCTGGACCGGGAGCGCCTGACGACGCTGCCCGCCACGATGACCGAGCTGGCCGCGGCGCTGCGCACGGGTTCGCTGGTGAGCGTGACACCGGAGGGCACGACGTGGTGCGGCCTGGCATCGGGCCGCTTCACGACGGCGACGTTCCAGGCGGCCATCGACGGCGGCGTCCCCGTCCGCCCGATCGCGCTGAGGTACCGCCTCGCCGACGGCCGCGAGACGAGCCGCCCGGCGTTCATCGGCCCGGAGTCGCTGATCGCTTCGCTGCGCCGGGTCGCGGCTGTGCGCGGCCTGGTGCTGGAGGTCCACATCTGCCCGGAGATCGCCCCGGGCCGCGCGGAGACGCGCCGCGAACTGGCCGCCCTCGCCGAGTCGGCCGTCCACTCCGCGCTGGGCACGGTGCAGATCCCGGTCCAGCAACGACGCCGAGCCCCGCGTGGGCAGAAGGCACCCCTGGCTTCGCCTCCCGCGAAGTGATCCGGGCCCTGTCGCCGCGATCCGGCGACAGGCCCGGGTTGACTTCGGCTCGCTCTCGGGCGGCCGGTTCGCCATGCCATCCGATGGGCATCGGCCGGGCCGCTCGGTGCTTGTCAGCCCGCTCGACCTCAGCGCAACCCGCTGTGCTCGCCCGGCCTCAACGGCGCCACGACCCCAGACACTCGTGACGCTCAGCCGACGGCGATCGTCAGCTTCCCGCCGGGATGCCCACCCTCGCTCTCGGTCTGTGCCGCGGCCGCCTCGGCGAGCGGGTAGCTCCTGCCCTGCGCGACGCGCACCCCGCGCTCGGTGACCCAGCCGGCGATTTCGGTCAGCACTTCGCGCGTCTGCTCACCCATGCTGGTGAAGGGGATCCCCAGCTCGAACGCGGCGCCGTCGGCGATGGTGATGATCCGGTCCTTCGTGCCCCGCAGCTCGACCGACGCCGGCAGCACACCGTGACCGGCAGCGTCGAACACGGCGTCGACCGGCCCGGGCGTGACCTCGCGGACGCGGTCCAGCCAGCCGTCGCCGTAGAGGACGGGAACGACGCCCAGCGACTTCAGGTCATCGAGGCTCCGGCTCCCACCGGTGCCGATGACGGTCAGCCCCCGCGCGACGGCGACCTGAGCGGCGAATCGGCCCACCGTGCCGCTGGCGCCGTGGATCAGCAGCGTTTCGCCCTCGCGGACACCGAGCAGCCCGAGAGCGCGAAGGGCCGTCTCCCCGGCGACCGGCACCGCAGCCGCGTCCGCCCAGGAAAGGGCCGCCGGCTTCGGTGCGACCGTCTTCGCCAACGCGTACTCGGCGTAGGCACCGGTCTCGGACCAGCCGAACACTTCGTCGCCCACGGCGAAGTCCGCGCCCTCACCGACGGCGTCGACGACCCCGGCGACCTCGAGCCCGGGGATGTGCGGGAAGGGAACTTGGAAGTTCTGCCGCATGGCGCCGCTGCGGATCTTCCAGTCGATCGGGTTGACCCCGGCGACCCGGACGCTCAGCCGCACCTGCCCAGGGCCGGGCTCCGGTACCGGCACCTCGGACAGCTGCAGGACGTCCGGTCCGCCGTAGGCGGAGAAGGTGATCGCTCGCATGATTTTTCCCTGCGCTCCTTCGTGGGGGACCTTGCACGGTCGAATGTCCTCCTTTGCGAGCCAACTCGCCCGGCGGCCCCGCCGAACCGTCCGCATGAACGGCGTTCACTAGCCGAGCGAGCGACACGTGCTGGAAGCACGGACGCCGGCCAGCGCGCGAAGAGCCCGAGCCCTGGCGTCCTGACCGACCGGCTCACGACACTCGGCGGCCGCTGGGAGGTCGTCGCGGTCCCGGCTTGGGCACGACGATCACCGCGGTCCTCCCGCCCGGCGTGCCGAACCGCCGGAGCTGCGTCCGCTCGACGGCTCGACCCACGAGAACTCGAGGTCCTGTCCGGTATCACCCAAGACCTGCGCACCCGATAGATCGCCGAACATCTGCAGCTCAGCGAGCACACGGTCAAGTTCCATGTCCGCGACATCCTGGGCAAGGTGGACGTGAACTCCCGCGGCGAGGCAGCCGCCGCGCTGGTGCGAGACCTACCGCTCGAGCCGGTGGCACACTGCTCCGCCTGAGCGTCTTGACCTCCAGCGTGCTGGAGATTGCAGGCTGCTGATCATGGCCTCGACGATCGACTCGGCACCTCGTCGCCGAAGCGTGCTCTGGAGCGCGGAACACCGGCTGACCACGATCGCGCTCCTGCTCGTGGTCACGTTGGTCGCGTTCGAGAACATGGGCGTCGCGACGGCGATGCCCACCCTGGTCGCCGACCTCCACGGGCTGTCGCTCTATTCGTGGCCGTTCACGATCTTTCTGATTTCCAGCGTGGTCGCGACGGTGCTGTCCGGCCGGATCGGCGACCGCCGCGGCCCTGCACCGGCGCTGCTCGCGGGGCCCGTGCTGTTCGCCGCCGGCCTGGTGGTCGCCGGGACGGCGGGTGGAATGCCGGTCTTCCTCTTCGGCCGCGCGCTGCAGGGCTTCGGCTCCGGGCTGCTGCTGGTTTCGGTCTCGCTCCTGATCGCATTGACGTTCACCGACCACGAACGCCCGGTGATCTACGCCGCGAACGCCGCTGCCTGGGTCCTGCCCGCGGTCATCGGACCTTCGGTCGCCGGAGTCGTGACGGTCAGCGCCGGCTGGCGTTGGGTCTTCCTCGGCCTGGTCCCGCTCGTGGTTATCGGCGTCATCATGCTGACGGTGGTCGTCCGGCGTTTGCCGGTCCACATACCCGCCACGGGCGGACGCCGCGCGAGCGTCCCCCAAGCGATCATCGCCGCGCTCGGAGTCGCGGCATTGACGTGGGCGGCCCAGCACCAGTCGCTTGTCGCCCTGGTCTACGGCACGGTCGGACTCGTAGCCCTGGGGTACGCCCTCCGGACGCTGCTCCCGGCTCGGACGTTGACCTCCCGCCCCGGCCTGCCGACGGTCGTAGCCGCCCGCGCCCTGATCGCCGGGGCATACGCGGGGATGGAGGCGTACTTGCCTCTGACGATGAGCGCGGTCCACGGCTACGGCCCGGCTCTTGCCGGCCTGCCGCTCACGATCACGGCTTTGGGCTGGTCCGCGGCCTCGGCCGCGCAAGGCCGCTACCTCAGCTGGTCCAGGGAGGCAACGCTGCGCACCGGGTTCTGGCTGGTCGCGGCCGGTCTCGTCTGCTTCGGCCTGGTATCGCAACCGTGGTGCCCCGGCTGGCTGGCGTTCGTGGCCTGCGCCGTGGGCGGCGCGGGCATGGGCATCGCGATGCCTGCGATCTCCGTCCTGCTGCTCCGCTATTCGCCGGAAGGTGAGCGCGGGTTCAACACCGCAGCAGTGCAGCTCGCGGACTGGGTGGGCTCCGCGCTGCTCATCGGCTTGGGCGGGGTCCTGCTCGGTGTGGCCGGCTCGGTTCTCGACCCCTCGCCGGCGATGGCCCTGCTCACGACGGCCTTGGTCGCGCTCGCGATGCTCGGGGTCCGGCTGACCGGGCGGTGGCCGTCAAAGGTGTGAAAGCCCACTTCGACGACCAGGGTGGGCTTCGTCACGCGCCGGAGCGGACTACCCTGAGGAGGCGATGACCTATCTCGACCACGCGGCGACCACTCCGATGTTGCCGGAAGCCATAGCGGCGATGACCGAGGCGCTGTCCACCGTGGGCAACGCCTCCGCCCTGCATTCTTCGGGCCGCCGGGCCCGGCGGATGGTCGAGGAAGCCCGCGAAACCATCGCCGAAGCTCTGGGCGCTCGCCCTTCCGAAGTGATCTTCACCGGTGGTGGCACCGAGAGTGACAATCTCGCGATCAAGGGCATCTACTGGGCCCGCCAGGAGGAGCAGGAGCAGCGTCGTCGCATTCTGTGCGGCGCCGCGGAGCACCACGCTGTGCTTGACACCGTCGAGTGGCTCGAAGCTCACTTCGGCGCCGAGGTCGTTCTCCTCGACGTGGACGGTGCGGGACGGGTTTCGCCCGATGTCCTCCGTGCCGCCATCGCCGCGAATCCCGAAACCGTGGCGCTGGCGACCGTGATGTGGGCGAACAACGAGGTCGGCACGATCAATCCGATCGCTGACTTGGCTGCGGTCTGCGCGGAGTTCGATGTCCCGTTCCACACCGATGCGGTTCAGGCCGTGGGTGCCGCGCCGGTCGACTTCGCGGCCAGCGGTGCCGCGGCGCTGACCCTCACTGGGCACAAGCTCGGTGGCCCCTTCGGCGTGGGTGCACTTTTGCTGGGACGCGATGTGACCTGCGTGCCCCTTCTGCACGGTGGAGGTCAGGAACGCAACGTCCGTTCGGGCACCCTGGACGTCCCGGCGATCGTGGGTTTCGCGGCTGCCGTCCGAGCCAGCGTCGCGGCCCAAGCTGAATATGCGAAGCGCGTCGAGGATCTCCGAGACGAGCTCATCGAGGTTGTCCAGCGTGAAGTACCCGACGCCGTTCTCAACGGTGGAGATGGTGAGCGGCTGCCCAGTCACGCTCACTTCACATTTCCCGGGTGTGCCGGCGACAGCCTGCTGATGCTCCTTGACGCCAAGGGCATCGAGTGCTCGACCGGGTCCGCCTGCACGGCGGGCGTCGCCGAGCCGAGCCACGTACTGCTTGCCATGGGCGCCGACCCAGCAGCGGCCCGTGGTTCCCTCCGTTTCTCTCTCGGCCACACGTCCACCGCCGCGGACATCGCTGCAGTGGCAGCCGAGATCGGCGGCGTCGTCATGCGCGCCCGGCAGGCCGGGCTCGCCGGAATGCGCAAGCAGACCCAGAAGCAAGAGGTGTAAGGCAATGCGGGTTTTGGCCGCTATGAGCGGAGGAGTCGACTCGGCGGTCGCCGCGGCACGTGCGGTCGACGCCGGGCACGACGTCGTCGGCGTGCACCTGGCGCTGTCGGCCAAACCAGGGACCTTGCGGACCGGCTCGCGCGGATGCTGCACGATCGAAGACTCCCACGACGCCCGACGGGCCGCTGACATCCTCGGGATTCCTTTCTACATCTGGGATTTCGCCGAACGCTTCACCGAAGAGGTCGTCGAGACCTTCGTCGGCGAGTATGCCGCCGGGCGCACACCTAATCCGTGCGTCACGTGCAACGAGAAGATCAAGTTCGAAGCACTTCTCGAAAAGGCGATGGCGCTTGGGTTCGATGCCGTCGCGACAGGCCATTATGCGCGCCTCTCCGTGGTAGACGGTGTGCCTGAGTTGCGTCGCAGTGCGGACAGTGGCAAGGACCAGTCATACGTTCTCGCTTCTCTTACGGTGGAACAGCTCAGCCACGCGATGTTCCCCCTTGGCGACTCGTGGAAGACCGACGTGCGGGCCGAAGCAGAGCGACGAGGCCTTTCCGTCGCCAACAAGCCAGACAGTCACGACATCTGCTTCATCCCGGACGGCGACACCAAGAAGTTCCTGGAGAACCGGCTGGGACAGCGTCCCGGCGAGCTCGTGGACGCCGAGACTGGGGCGGTTCTCGGGCGGCACACAGGGGTGCACGGGTTCACGGTCGGTCAGCGCAAGGGACTGGGAATCGACGCTCCGGCGCCCGATGGCCGTCCCCGGTACGTCTTGTCGCTCGAACCGGTGTCGGGCTCGGTGAAGGTCGGCTCGGTGGCCGGGCTCGGCGTCAAGGTGATCGAAGCTGATCGCGCGATCTGGCCCAGCGGTCGCCCTCTGACCGAGCCGACCGAGTGCGTCGTGCAGGTCAGAGCCCACGGCGGCATCGTCGACGCGGTCGCCGACGTGGACTCCGACACCATGACAGTGCACCTGCGCGAGCCGCTGCGAGGCGTCGCCCCGGGCCAGGTCGTCGTGCTCTATCGCCCGGATCCCGAAGATGGGGATGTCGTCTTGGGCAGCGCGAAGATCTCCGGTACCCGCTGACCTGCGGTCAATTCTGTGGCTTCATGCGGATTCGGTTCGGCTGCCGGCGCCCGGGGCTCAGTGATGGTGGCATTGTCGAATGCACCTGTCCGGCAGGTGTCGTGACGTTCACGGTGCCGTTCGGGGTCGCCTCGTAGTCCCAGCCGGGCTGTCCCTTCAGCCTGCGGTGCCGTGAGCAGTAGGTGACTGCCTGATCGCCGGCTCCTTCGGCCTTGCCCTTCGTGCGAGTCGCTTCGATCCCGCAATTCTGCGCGGGCCGCGTGCAGCCGGGTTGCCGGCACTCCTGATCTCGGACCCGGATGAACTCGTCCTCCTCGAGCGGGTAGCGCGTCGGAGAAAGCTCGACCGCCTGGCCGGTCCGTGGGTCGGTGAGAACCCGTCGCAGTGTCGTGTCGGGGCCGCCGATGATGTGGCGGGCGACTGCGGCCGCGATGGGGCCGCGGCCGGCCAAGGCCGCGGGGGACTCGTTGAGGTTGAGATACGTGGCCAGATCGATGTGCAGGAACACCTCGGTGCGCTCGCTCGGTCCGCCCGTCCCGCTGAGCAGCAGATCCATGGCCACGTCCGCCCGGAGCTGATCCAGCGTGCGTGGCTCGTCCGGAGTCTTCAACGCTCGAGCGGCCCGGTCGATGCGAGCGTAGGCGGCGGTCGCCTTCTCGGTGGGCGCGTTGTTGACCGACAGATGCGTCACGCCGGTGTCCTGGTGGTGCAAGACGAATCGCCGCTCGACGAACTTTCGCTCAGTGCGGAGCGCGGCACCTTCCGGATCGACCTTCGCGGCTGCGTAAGCCGCGGCTCGGCGGACCTGGGTGGCGTTCCGGCCGGGAATCCGGTCCTCGAGTGCCTCGTCGACGACGCGGACATGATCTCCTGACAGCCACGACGTCGCATCCGTGACCTTCATGGCGCGATAGAGGTCGAGTCTGCCGTCGTCCATGAGATTGAGCATGCGCGGGAGACGAGCGATCAGCGCATTGGCCGCGGAAACAATCGCACTGGCCCGATGTTCCGTTATCGACAGGGCCAACGCGACTTCCGAGGACGCGCTGGGCGCCCGTCTCCGACGCACGCTCAGGTCGGCGATCGCTCTCAGCTGAAGGGCTTGCAGCTTGGAGATCTCGGCGTCGGTATCGCGGATGAGATCGATGACCTGCTCGTCTTTCATGCGCTGCAACGTGTCTGGCTCGGCCCGGACCGATTTCAGCATGACGGGGAGCTTGTCGTCGGTGTTCCGGGGGTTTGTGGCCGGGACAAGCTTGTGGACTGGTTGCGAAGGTGCCATGAGCTCGACCGTACGACGGCCCACGAGGAAAGTCACCGGGATTCGATGGAAAGGGTGGTAGAAGGGAGCGAACGGTCCGTTCGCGCCCATCGGGACTTGACGTACTCCGATTGTTTGGTAATTGTTCGCGTGCGTGGGCGTCCGCGTCCGTGTCCTGGAAGGAGGTTGAGACGAAGAATGTCCGAAGTGGACATATTTGATCCGGCTGCGAGTCGGCGGTGTCGGTGCTCAAAGCTTGAGCTTGAATCCCGTATGGCTTGGTATGAATCCGAGGCGCTCGTAGAATCGGTGTGCCTCGGCCCGGGAGATGTCCGACGTAAGTTGCACGAGGGAGCACCCGCGTCGCCGCGACTCGTCGATGGCCCACTCGATGATGCCGGTGCCGAGCCCGGAGCCCCGGTGATCGGCGCGGATCCGCACGGCCTCGATTTGCCCGCGAAGCGAGCCACGTCGAGCCAGGCCGGGAATGATCGTCAGCTGCAAGGTTCCGACTGGCTCGTCCTCGGAGACGGCAACCACCAGAAGCTGGTTCGGGTCCGTGTCGATCTCGTCGAACGCACGCAGATACGGATCGAGGTCGCCGGGATCGTCCCGGGTCGCGCCGAGTTGGTCGTCTGCCAGCATGTGCACGATCGCGCCGATGTCGTGACGCCGTGCCCTGCGAATGGTGTAGTCGGTCACGGCGGCAGTATCACAGGGCTCGGGTGAATCCTTGGTAGCTGTGTACGAACCCGAAGCGTGCGTAGAAGTCTCGCAGGTCGCCGCGCGCGAGGCCGGAATCCAGGTGCAGGCGGGTGCAGCCTCGCCGGCGGGCTTCGTCGATACCCCACGTCAGGAGTGCGCTCGTCACGCCGCGCCGGGCGGCGCGGATGCCCTCCAGCAGCCCACGAGTGGCGCCTTCCCATGCGAGGCTTCGCAACACGGTCAGTTGTGCGGTGCCGGCGACGCCGTTGTCGTCCTCGGCTACGACGAGCGTCACGTGAGGGGTGTTCATGAGCTCGTCGAGCGCGGCTGCCAGCGGTTCACCCGGTGCACCGAACAGGCGCACGAGCGCCTCGATGTCCGTTGTCCGGGCACGTCTGATGACATCCATTGCGCCCAGTATGCAGGAAGCGGGGCGACGATCGTAACTGCAGCGAGCTGCTGCCCGCGGTGCTCGCTGCGTGTCCTTCAGGCGATCGTGTAATGCCGGATCTTGTCGACGACCTGGGCGTTCAGTTTGCCTTGGGATACCAGGAGATCGAGGTGCGCTGCGGTTTCGAGCACCGCGAGCATCTGGTTGAACGAGTCCATTTCGGACAGCTTGCGATTGCGGCGGGTCCAGCCGATTCGGTTCGCGACTTCGTACGCGGTGCTGGCACCGGCCGCGATCTGCGAACCCGTCGTCTCGAGACGTTGCCGGTGATGTTCCAGCAACTCGTCGACGCGGGTGTGCACACTTTCGGCCACTGGTCCGTGCGCGGGAAGCAGACGGCGATCCGGCATCGCGCGCACCAAGCGCAGCGAGTCGATGAAGTCATTGAGCGGCAACTCGGCCGGCACGGGTTGGAAGCCGATCGAAGGAGTGATGTGCGGCAGCACGTGGTCACCGGAGAACAACAGGCCGGCGGTGTCGTCGACGAAGACGACATGTCCTGCGGTGTGTCCGGGCGTGGCGACGACCTCGAACTCGCGTCCGGGCAGGATCGGCCGCCGGCCCGATGTCAGCCATTCGTCAGGCGCTTCCCAGAGGTCGGCTTCCGTGTGCCGCCGGTTGGTGCCGAACTCGCGAGCCAGCGCTTCGACGACTTCGCCGGCGCCGGCCTGGAACAAAAGATCGACCTGTGCCTCCATGGGCAGGCGGTCGGGATTGCCCGAGGCTTTGAGCGACGGCTCTTCGTCCTGGCCGAGAGCGATCTTCGAGCCGAATTCGCGACGGAGGACGACAGCCTGCGAATAGTGGTCACGGTGCACGTGGGTGACCAGGAACTCGGTGACGTCGGCGAGCTCCGCGCCGATCCCTCCGAGGGCGTTCGCGAGCTGCTGCCGTGCCACGGCCAGTGCCCAGCCGGAGTCGACCAAGACCAGCTTCTCGCCGTCGGTGACTGCGTAGACGTTGACCGCCCGCAGGCCGTCGTTGGGCAACGGCAACGGAATCCGGTAGACACCGGCGGAGACCTCGTAGATCCCGGGCTCGGTCCAGTTCCTGTCGCTGCTTTCCGGCAACGGTTCCACGGTGACCTCCGTCCCGGCGAGACTGCGGCGTCCCGGCCTTTCTTCACCCTGAGCCGTGCCGGGCCCGCTGTCCACCTGGAGAAGATGAGACGCCGGTCACTCGATCAGTCGGTGTCCTGCTTCAGGGCGGTGTCGATCGTGAGGGCTGAGGCGACCACCATGCTGGCGAGCGGATCCGGAAGCGGGTTGGGGATCTCCACGACGTAGTTGTCGGCCGTGGTGAAGGCGGCCTTGAGGAACCCACCCCACGTCTTGGTCACCCGGGCGACCTCGGTGCCGGCGTGGTCGCGAATGGAGAAGTTCCAGGCACGCCAGTTCTCGGCGAAGATCCCGCCGACCGACCGGCCGTCGACGACGAAGCCGAAGCGGATCTTGCCGAAGACGTTCTCCTGGACGATTTCGCCGATCGGGGTCTCGTCGGCCCTCGTGACGAGGAACCGCGACTTGAACACCTTCGCGGGCCGGGTGACCTTGAGCACCGTGCTGTGGTTGGCGTCGCGGACCTCGAACTTGTGGGTCAGGAACTGGTCGTAGTTGGTGAGAAGCCGGATCGCCTTCTTCAATGTGCTCTGGCCGACCTCGACGACCCCGCCCAGCCGGTTGCCGTGCTGGTCGAAGACGCCGAACTCGTTGGCCATCTCGATCAGCTTGGCGCGCTGGTTGACCACCAGGACCGGCTCGGTGAACAGAGTTCCGCCGCCGTTGCGAGCACCGCCGCGGCCGCGCGTCGCGCGGGTGACCTGGTCCTGGATCCGGGCCGGGTCGTGGGGACGCTCGATGTCCAGCTCGATCGGCTCGGAGTCGCTCGGCGGCGGGGACTGGTAGGTCGGCCGGGTGTTGGCGGTCCAGGCCTGGCCGTCCCACCAGCGGTGCAGACGGGGATCCCGTGCGTCGGGATACCAGCCCGGTTGCGGTGGCGAACTCGTCATGGCCGATCAGCCTATCCGCGGAGACCTCTTCGTGGTGCCACTGAACGGAAATGCGGTGAATGTCCGCATCGCGGCGGCCTGGTGCGGCAGCCCGGTCACCGTCGTCGGTGGCCGGTCGACCAGAATCGGGGGTCGTGAGTGAGCGACTTTGGCCCAGCGGTGCCGCGACGGCGATCGGCTCGATGCCGGGTACCGATCCCGCGGAGGCGGCGGCGATCGTGTTCGGTGAGCTGCCCGACTTTCCCCATCTGCCCGAGCTGCCGGCTCGCGGCGTCGGAGCGGACATGCTCGGCCGGACCGCCGCGCTGCTGGTCGACCTGGCCGTCGACGTCGTACCCAGCGGTTATCGCGTCGCGGACAGGCCCGGCCACGAGCACCGCCGGGCCGTCGACCTGCTTCGCTGGGATCTCGACGCGGTGCAGGAGGCGCGGGAAAAGGCCGGCGTCGCCCCTCCGGTCTTCAAGGTTCAACTGGCGGGGCCGTGGACGCTGGGAGCCGGCATCGAGCTGCCCCGCGGCCATCGGGTGCTGACCGATCGCGGGGCGTTGCGAGACTTCACGTCGTCTCTGTTGGACGGCCTCGTCGGGCACGTCGCTGAAGTGCAGGCGCGGACCGGAGCGCCGGTGGTCATCCAGTTCGACGAGCCGTCGTTGCCCGCGGTGCTGGCCGGCGGGCTGCCGACGCCGTCCGGTTATGGGAACGTCCCGGCGGTTCCGGCGCCTGAGGCCCGGCACCTGCTCACCACGATGATCGAGGGTGCCCGGCGGATCACCGGCCGGCCGGTGATCCTGCACTGTTGCGCCGCGAAACCGCCGCTCGGTCTGCTGCGCGAGGCCGGTGCGGATGCCCTGGCGTTCGATCTCGCCGCGCTCGGTGGTGCGTCCGCCGCATTCCTCGACGAGATCGGCGAAGTCTGGGACGGCGGGGCGACGCTGTTCCTCGGCGCGGTGCCGGCAACGGCTCCCGGGTCTCCGCCGAGCTTGCAGGACGTGGGCGAGCCGGCGTTCCGGCTGGCCGACCGGCTCGGCTTCAACCGCAGCGTCCTCGCCGAACGGGCGGTGCCCACCCCCGCCTGCGGCCTCGCCGGCGCGACGCCGGAATGGATGCGCCGTGCGCTCGCGCTGACCCGCGATCTCGGCAAAGCCTTCGTGGAGCCGCCGGAAGGCTGGTGACCGAAATCCGGCAACGGGCCGACGTCCGTCCCGGCCGGCCAGTAGCGTGTCGGATAGCCGACCGAATGAGGACCTTTCCTGACCATGCGCCTGTTCCGACGCAAGAACACCGTCGCCGATCCGCCCGACCCGCGGACCGCGTGGCCCGAGCAGCACGTGCCGGAGGACCCGGCGGCCGCCGCGGAAGCGTTCTGGCATGGCTGGTTCGACCTGCTGCCGATGGTCAGTGCGGCGCTGGGCGAGGGCGAGCCGCATCGTGTCGAGCATGAGCTCTGCCAGCTCGTCGAGGCGCTGCACCCGCGGCTGCACTTCTCGCTCGAGCGTGGCCGCCAGGCGATCTACGCCCTCGTCGTGACCGGTCAGGAGGATCCGGCCCTGCGGCCGTTCACCGACGCGTGGCGGGCTGCCGCTCCGCCGGACGACGCCATTTGGGAGTACCACGACTCGGTTCCGGCCGTGCCCGATCCGACCGGGGTCACGGTGAACCTCGGCGAGCACCGGATCGCGCTGGCCGATGTCCGGGTCGCCGTCCAGGTGGACGACGACGAGCACGTGGTCGACGTCGCCGTCTTCCACCCCGGATTCGGCGACCTCGACGAAGCCACCCGGCAGACCATGACGTTCTTGCCTCTCGATGCGACATTGGGTGAACGGCTCGCCGCCGAACGGTTACGGCGTGTGGAGACCGCGGAGGCCGAGCCCGCCGGTGCGATCACCCTTCTGGAGTTCCGTGAACTGGTCCGCGGGCTGGCCGGTGGACCGGACGAAAATGTCGGTACCTCCGGCTAGGGTTACCACCCGTGAGCAGCACCGAACTTCCCCAGGACCAGGTTGCGGCGGTCGACGCCCCGGTGGCCGCGGAGGACGTCACCGACGTCCCGGCCGACGTTCGCGAGCGGCACAATGCCCTCGCCGAGGAAGTGCGCGATCACCAGTACCGCTACTACGTCCTGGACTCGCCGATCATCTCCGACGGGCAGTTCGACGAGCTCCTGGGCGAACTGCAGCGGCTCGAGGACGAGCACCCCGCACTGGTGACGCCCGAGTCGCCGACTCAGCAGGTCGGCGGCACGTTCTCGACCGACTTCACCCCGCACGACCACCTCGAGCGCATGCTCAGCCTGGACAACGTGTTCGACCAGGACGAATTCCTGGCCTGGCTGGATCGCGTCGAGAAGGAGGTCGGGCGCACCGAGTTCCTCGCCGAGCTGAAGATCGACGGCCTGGCGATCAACCTCCTGTACGAAAACGGCCACCTGACGCGGGGGCTCACGCGCGGCGACGGCCGGACCGGTGACGACGTCACGCTCAACGTCCGCGCCCTCGACCAGGTGCCGCAGACGCTGACCGGCACCGACCAGTTCCCGGTGCCCGCCCTGGTCGAGGTGCGTGGCGAGGTCTACTTCCGCGTCGAGGACTTCCTCGAGCTGAACGCGAAGATGGTCGAAGCCGGCAAGCCGCCGTATGCGAACCCGCGCAACACCGCGGCCGGGTCCCTGCGGCAGAAGGATCCCAAGATCACTCGCGAGCGTCGTCTGCGGCTGATCTGCCACGGCCTCGGCAAACGCGAAGGCTTCGAGCCCCAGCGTCAGTCGGAGGCCTATGACGCGCTGGCCGCGTGGGGGCTTCCGGTGTCGCCGTACAGCAAGGTCCTCACTTCGGCCGAGGAGCTCACCGCGCACATCGCCTACTGGGGCGAGCACCGGCACGACGCCGAGCACGAAATCGACGGCGTGGTCATCAAGGTCGACCAGGTGGCGCTGCAGCGGCGGCTGGGCACGACGTCGCGCGCGCCGCGGTGGGCGATCGCGTACAAGTACCCGCCGGAAGAGGCGATCACCACGCTGCTGGACATCCAGGTCGGCGTCGGGCGCACCGGGCGGGTGACCCCCTTCGCGGTCACCGAGCCGGTCACGGTCGCGGGATCGACCGTGGCCAGGGCCACCCTCCACAACCAGGAGGAGGTCAAGC
The DNA here is from genome assembly GCF_040640995.1 of Amycolatopsis sp. NPDC021455. Lineage (NCBI taxonomy): Bacteria > Bacillati > Actinomycetota > Actinomycetes > Pseudonocardiales > Pseudonocardiaceae > Amycolatopsis > Amycolatopsis sp. NPDC021455. Next base: position 76,718 of record NZ_JBFACT010000016.1, read on the forward strand.
GCAAGGGCGTGCTCATCGGCGACCGGATCGTCATCCGGAAGGCCGGCGACGTCATCCCCGAGGTCCTCGGACCGGTGGTCGACGCGCGCACCGGCGACGAACGCGAGTTCGTCATGCCCACCCACTGCCCGGAATGCGGCACCGAGCTCGCCTATCAGAAAGAAGGCGACAAGGACATCCGCTGTCCGAACACCCGGTTCTGCCCCGCGCAGCTGCGGGAGCGGCTCTTCCACCTGGCCGGGCGTGGCGCCTTCGACATCGAGGTCCTCGGGTACGAGGCGGCCGTCGCACTGCTCGACGCGCGAGTGGTCGCCGACGAGGGCGACGTCTTCGACCTGAACGAGGACAGCCTCGCCGAGGTCGAGCTGTTCCGCACCAAGGCGGGCGAGCTGTCGGCGAACGCGCGGAAGCTGCTCGCCAACCTCGACACGGCCAAGGATCGGCCGTTGTGGAAGGTGCTGGTCGCCCTGTCGATCCGGCACGTCGGGCCGACCGCGGCGCAGGCGCTGGCCAGGGAGTTCGGCTCGATCGAGCGGATCGAGCAGGCCACCGAGGAGGAGCTGGCCGACGTCGACGGCGTCGGCCCGACCATCGCCCGCGCGACGCGCGAGTGGTTCGAGGTGGGCTGGCACCGCGAGATCGTCGAAAAGTGGCGACGCGCCGGCGTGCGGATGGAAGAGGAGCGCGACGACTCGATCCCGCGCAACCTCGAAGGCCTGTCGATCGTGGTGACGGGCTCGCTCGACGGGTTCTCCCGCGACGAAGCCAAGGAGGTCATCATGGCCCGCGGCGGTAAGGCCGCGGGGTCGGTCTCGAAGAAGACCGCGTTCGTCGTCGTCGGCGATTCGCCTGGTTCGAAATACGACAAGGCGGTGCAGCTCAAGGTGCCGGTGCTCGACGAAGGCGGTTTTCGCGTCCTGCTGGAGCAGGGTCCCGAGGCGGCGCGGGAGGTGGCGCTGCCGACCGGCGACGAGACTGCCGAAGAGGAGTCCGGGGGAACGGATGAGTGACGTCGAGATCCGGCCGCCCCGGCCGGAGGAGTACGCCGCGGCGGGCGAGGTCACGGTGCGGGCCTACGCCGTCGACGGTCACTTGGTCGCCGGCATCGGATACGACGTGGAGCTGCGCGATGTCGCGCGGCGGGTCCGGCAGGCCGAGGTGCTCGTCGCCGTCGACGAGACGGGGGAAGTGCTGGGCACCGTGACCGTCGTGCGTCCGGAATCCGACTACGCCGAGGTATCACGGCCCGGCGAGCTGGAGTTCCGGATGCTCGCGGTGGCGCCGTCGGCGCGTGGCCGTGGCATCGGTGAGGCCTTGACCAGGGCCGTGCTCGATCGCGCACGGGCGCTCGGCGCGCACAGGGTCGTACTGAGCAGCCAGGAAGGGATGCGCAGCGCGCACCGGCTCTACGAGCGGCTCGGCTTCACGCGCCTGGCCGAGCGGGACTGGCAGGTGCTTCCGCACGTCACCCTGATCGCCTATCAAATCGACGTCTGACCTGGGATCGGTCGGCGCTTGTCCCGTTTCCGACCACGCGTCAGCCGTCGAGGACGACCGCGACGATCCCGGCCAGGTGGGCGAGCCGGGCGACCTCGGCCGCGCGGAAGGCCGGGCCGCCGGGGCGCGCCACCAGGAGCGCTTTGCCCGGTTTGCCGAGCGGGGTCGCGGCCAGCTCCGTGCCGAGCTCTTTCCACGTTTCCGGGATCCAGGCTTCCTCGCCGTCGAGGACCGTCGCGCGTTCGAGCGGCAGCCAGGGCAGGTCGGTGATCGGCGTCTCAGGCGCCGCGCTGGACGAGGCCAGCCGGACCGCGCCGGTTTCGGAGTGTTCGACGATCATCGCCCAACCGGCCCGGACGATCCGCGGGACGCCCTCCGCCAGGATGTCGAGGCCGCTTTTGGGCTGCGCGGCGATCTCCTCGACGAGCTCGAGTTCACGGTGCGTGTCGAGCACGCCCGCGTAGGGACGGACCGCGTCCACTTCGACGCCTTCGACGCTCTCCGCCGCCGTGATGAGCGCGTCGGGCAGGCGGCCCGACGGCAGCTCGACCACCAGGTCGTCGACGGCGACGCCCGTGCCGCGCTCGACGACGTCCACGCTGAGGATGTCGGCGCCTACCGTGCCGAGGGCCGTGGCGACCGCGCCGAGGGTCCCCGGGCTGTCCGGAAGGATGACCCGGATCAGGAACGACACCACGCGCCCCTCTCACCTCTGGCGTCCCAGCCTTGCCGTGGGACGCTCGATGCCGGTCGCCGATTGTGACAGACCCACCCGGCTCGCGGGACCCGCTGTCCGCCGGGCGGGATGTGAGCGTCGCCGGACGGCAGCCGGCCTGCGCCGGGCGTAACCCAGTCGAGTCCGCCCGCGTCGCCACCATAGACTTGCAGCTTCCGAGACAACCCGCACAGCACAACCCGGGAGTCACCCGCGTGCCCAACATTTCCCGAGACGAGGTCGCGCACCTCGCGAAGCTGGCCAGGCTGGCCGTGACCGACGACGAGCTCGACGTCTTCGCCGGCCAGCTCGACCAGATCCTGGACTCGGTGGCCAAGGTGAGCGAGGTCGCCGCCGAAGACGTGCCGCCGACGTCGCACGCCGTGCCGCTGACGAACGTCTTCCGACAGGACGTCGTCGTCCCCGGGCTCTCGCAGCAGCAGGCGCTGGCCGGGGCGCCGGCCGCCGAAGACGGCCGGTTCCGGGTGCCGCGGATTCTGGGGGAAGAGCAGTGACCGAGCTCATCAAGCTGACCGCCGCGGAGCTGGCGGGGAAGATCCACGCGCGCGAGGTGTCCGCGGTCGAGGTCGCGCAGGCCCACCTGGACCGGATCGCCGAGGTCGACGACCACATCCACGCGTTCCTGCACGTCGACACCGAGGGCGCGCTGGCCGCGGCCAAGAAGGTCGACGAGGGGATCGCGGAGGGCAAGGCGCCCGCGTCGCCGCTGGCCGGCGTGCCGCTCGCGCTCAAGGACGTCCTGACCACCGAGGGCGTGCCGACGACCTGTGGTTCGAAAACGCTCGAAGGCTGGATCCCGCCGTACGACGCGACGGTGACGCGCAAGCTGCGCGAGGCCGGTGTCGTCATCCTCGGCAAGACGAACATGGACGAGTTCGCCATGGGCTCGTCGACCGAGAACTCGGCGTACGGCCCGACGCACAACCCGTGGGACCACGCCCGCATCCCGGGCGGGTCGGGCGGTGGCTCGTCGGCGTCGATCGCGGCGTTCGAAGCCGCCATCGCCATCGGCACCGACACCGGCGGGTCGATCCGGCAGCCGGGTGCCGTCACCGGCACCGTCGGCGTCAAGCCGACCTACGGCGGTGTGTCGCGCTACGGCCTTGTCGCTTTTTCGTCCTCGCTCGACCAGGCCGGGCCCTGTGCGCGGACGGTGTTCGACGCCGCCCTGCTGCACGAGGTCATCGCCGGGTACGACCCGCGCGACTCGACCTCCATCGACGCGCCGGTGCCGCCGGTCGTCGCCGCTGCCCGGCAGGGCATGACGGGTGACCTGAAGGGCGTCAAGGTCGGCGTCGTGAAGGAGTTCGGCGGCGAGGGCTACCAGCCGGGTGTCGAGCGGTCGTTCCAGGCAGCGGTCGAGCAGCTGCGGGCACTGGGCGCCGAGGTCGTCGAGGTCTCTTGTCCGCATTTCGTCTACGCGCTGCCCGCGTACTACCTGATCGCGCCGAGCGAGTGCTCGTCGAACCTCGCCCGGTTCGACGCCATGCGCTACGGCCTGCGCGTCGCCGACGACGGTACGCACAGCGCCGAAGAGGTCATGTCGCTGACGCGTGAGAAGGGCTTCGGCGCCGAGGTCAAGCGGCGGATCATGCTCGGCACCTACGCGTTGTCGTCCGGCTACTACGACGCCTACTACGGCTCGGCGCAGAAGGTTCGCACGCTAATCACGCGTGACTTCGACGCCGCCTTCGAGAAGGTCGATGTCCTCGTTTCGCCCACGACGCCGACCACGGCGTTCAAGATCGGCGAGCGCGTCGACGACCCGATGGCGATGTACCTCGCCGACCTGTGCACGATCCCGTCGAACCTCGCCGGCAACGCCGCGATGAGCGTGCCGAGCGGGCTGTCCGACGAGGATGGGCTGCCGGTCGGCCTGCAGATCATGGCCCCGGCGCTCGCCGACGACCGGCTCTACCGGGTCGGCGCCGCCTACGAGGCCGCCCGCGACGCCGCCGCCGGCGGGGCGCTCATCCACAAGGTCCCGGAGCTGGGAGGAACGAAGTGACTGCCGTGGCCGAGTTGATGGACTACGCCGACGTCGTCGAGCGGTTCGACCCGGTGCTCGGGCTCGAGGTGCACGTCGAGCTGAACACGAACACGAAGATGTTCTGCGGCTGCCCGAACGAGTTCGGTGGCGAGCCGAACACGAAGGTCTGCCCGACCTGCCTGGGGCTGCCCGGCGCGCTGCCGGCGGTCAACGGCAAAGCCGTCGAGGGGGCCATCCGGATCGGTCTCGCGCTGAACTGCGAGATCGCCGAGTGGTGCCGGTTCGCCCGGAAGAACTACTTCTACCCGGACATGCCGAAGAACTTCCAGACTTCGCAGTACGACGAGCCGATCGCCTTCAACGGCTACCTCGACGTCACGCTCGACGACGGCGAGGTCGTGCGCGTGGAGATCGAGCGCGCGCACATGGAGGAGGACACCGGCAAGTCGCTGCACGTCGGCGGCGCCACCGGCCGGATCCACGGCGCCGAGCACTCGCTGCTCGACTACAACCGGGCCGGCGTGCCGTTGATCGAAATCGTGACGAAGCCGATCACCGGGACCGGCAAGCGGGCGCCCGAGGTCGCGCGGGCTTACGTGAGCGCGTTGCGGGACCTGCTGCGAGCGCTCGACGTGTCCGACGTCCGGATGGACCAGGGCTCGCTGCGGTGCGACGCGAACGTCTCGCTGATGGCGAAGGACGCGACCGAGTTCGGCACCCGAACCGAGACGAAGAACGTCAACTCGCTGCGCAGCGTCGAGCGCGCGGTCCGTTACGAGATGACGCGGCAGGCGGCGATCCTCGCCGAGGGCGGCTCGATCAAGCAGGAGACGCGGCACTTCCAGGAGGCCGACGGCACCACGTCGTCCGGCCGGACGAAAGAGACCGCCGAGGACTACCGGTACTTCCCGGAACCCGACCTGGTCCCGATCGCGCCGTCGCGCGAATGGGTCGAGGAGCTGCGCGGCACGCTGCCCGAGATGCCGTCGGAGCGGCGGAAGCGGATTCAGAAGGAGTGGTCGCTTTCCGACGAAGCCCTGCGTGACCTGCTGAACGTCGGCGCTGTCGACCTCGTCGCGGCCACGGTCGACGCCGGCGCGTCGCCGGACGAGGCCCGCGGCTGGTGGGTCAACACCCTCGCCCAGGAGGCCAACGCCCGCGAGGTCGAGCTGGCCGAGCTGACGATCACCCCGGCCCAGGTGGCCGAGGTGATCGGGCTGGTCACCTCCGGCGAGCTGACGAACAAGCTGGCGAAGGAAGTCGTCCAGGGTGTGCTCGCCGGCGAGGGCGAGCCGCGCGAGGTCGTCGAGAAGCGGGGGCTGAAGGTCGTCTCGGACGACTCGGCGCTGCTCGCGGCGATCGACGAGGCCCTGGCGGCGCAGCCGGACGTCGCGGACAAGATCCGCGGCGGCAAGGTCGCCGCGGCCGGCGCCATCGTGGGCGCGGTCATGAAGGCGACCAAGGGGCAGGCCGATGCCAAGCGGGTCCGCGAGCTGATCATCGAGCGCGTCGGTTCCTGACCGTTGTCTTTCTCTGTCAAAAGCGTCACCTGGCGCGAGTGGCTCGGGCTGGCGGCCGGGCTGCTCGCGCTGGGTTCGACGTTCCTCCCGTGGACCACGCTCAGCACCAACAAACCGGACATCGAGGTCGTCCTCTCGCAGCTGCCGCACAGTGACGTCGTCCGCGACGCGTGGCACTCGAGCTTCTTCGCGTGGTGCCCGCCGCTGCCGTTGTTGCTGGCCGGGCTGGTCGTGGTCGTCTTCGGGCGAATCCGGAACCTGCGGGTCAGCGGCCTGCCGCACCTGTGGCTGGTGGTCGCCGCGGCGGCGCTGCTGCTGATGGTGCTGGGCTGGGTCACCCTCGACTGGGAGTTCGACGCCGACCAGCGGGGCATCTTCGACGCCGCCGGGATCGCCATCGAGCCCGGGTTCGGCCGGTTCCTCGGATTGCTCGCCGCCCTCGCGTCGGGCGTTGTCGCTTTCTTGGACGTGCGGGCGATGCGCGCCGAGAGCCGGCAGCCGCGGAAACGGGCACCGCGCAGCAAGAGCCGCTGACCGCCCGCGCTCGTCGCTTGGAGCGCTTGGCGGGTTCGTCAAGGGGCTTGCCGTTCGTGAATTCATGGCGCCGGTACGGGCCGCGTCGCGCAGGGATGGTGACTCCCCGTTGTGTCCGTCACCGGGACGGCTGGGTCGTCCGTCCGGTTGATCGGCGCTGCTGACAACGTTGACATCGCGGTCGGCCGTTGCGTGAGAAAGCGCTTTCTGGAACGGTCGGAGGGGCGCAGCTCGTCGCGCGGATCGCCGTCGTGCGAGGTGGAAGAGGTGTCGGTCGCCGCTGCGGGGGCGCTGTCGCGAGGAAGGAGAGCCGGGTTGGCTCAGGGAAAGCGCTTACGGGTTGCCGTCGTCGGAACCGGGGCTATCGCGGACAGTCACCGGGCCGCCTACCAGGCCCACCACGAGGATGTCGACATCGTGGCCGCCGTGGATGTCGACGAGAGCCGCGTGCGGGCGTTCTGTGCCGAGACCGGGCAGGCCAAGCCGTACCTCGACCTCGACGCACTGCTCGCCGAGCAGGAGCCGGACCTCGTCTCGATCTGCACGCCGCCGGGCCTGCACGTCGAGCAGACCAAGAAGGCGCTCGAGAGCGGGGCCTGGGTCTGGTGCGAGAAGCCGCCGTGCCGGTCGCTCGCCGAATACGACGAGATGGCCGCCGCCGAACGGGAGGGCGGGCCGTATGTGTCCTTCGTGTTCCAGCAGCGGTTCGGGTCCGCCGCCACGCACTTCCGGACGCTGCTCGCGGATGGGGAACTCGGCCGTCCGCTCGTCGCCCACTGTCAGACCACCTGGTACCGCGATGCCGCCTACTACGCGGTCCCGTGGCGGGGGCGGTGGGAAACCGAGGGCGGCGGGCCGGCCATGGGCCACGGCATCCACCAGATGGATCTGCTGCTCCACCTGATCGGCGACTGGGCCGAGGTGCGCGCGATGACCGCGCGGCTGGTGCACGACGTCGAGACCGAGGACGTCTCCACCGCGGTCGTCCGGTTCGAGTCGGGCGCGCTCGCGACCGTCGTCAACAGTGTCCTGTCGCCGGACGAGGTGAGCCGGATCCGGATCGACTGCGAACACGCCACCGCCGAGCTGACCCACCTCTACGGGTACGGCGTCAAAGACTGGCGGTACACCCCCGCGCCGCACGTCGCCGAAGAGGCGGCGGCGCGCTGGCACACCCCGTCGGACGACGTCCCCAGCTCGCACGCTGCCGCGTTCACACCGGTCCTCGCCGCCTACCGGGCCGGGCGGCGGCCGCCGTGCAGCGGGGACGACGGGCGGCGCGTGCTCGAGTTCGTCGCCGCGCTCTACAAGTCCGCGTTCACCGGGGCCGGCGTGCGCCGCGGGGAGATCGGCCCCGGCGATGCCTTCTACCGGTCCATGGCCGGTGCCGAGACGGGAGCAGGAGCGTGAGCGCGGAGATCACGGTGACCCACCGGCACGGCGAGCACGTGGCCGTCGAGGCGGACGGCGTCCGGCTGATGTCCTATGTGTACAAGCCCGATCCGGTGGCCTACGAGTCCCGCAAGCCCTACGTCCACCCGATCCGGACCCTCGGCGGCCGGAACGTCAGCGGCTACCGCCCGTCCGACCACCGGTGGCACAAGGGCCTGCAGATGACGGCGAGCCACCTGTCGGGCCAGAACTTCTGGGGCGGCCACACCTACGTCCCCGGCGACTGGTACCGGGAGCTGCCCGACCGCATCGGCTCGATGCGGCACGACGAGTTCGCCGACTTCACCGTCGGCCGCGACCGGCTGGCCTTCACCGAACAGCTGACCTGGGTCGCCAACGGCGGCGACGAGTGGGCGCGGGAGCGGCGTGACATCGCCGTCCACTCGGTCGAGCCGGACAACGGGGCGTGGACGCTCGACTGGGGGATCGAGCTGACCAACATCCGCGACACCCCGCTCGAGTTCGGCAGCCCGACCACCGCCGGCCGCGAGCTGGCCGGGTACACCGGCCTGCACTGGCGTGGGCCCCGGGACTTCGGCGGCGGCCGGGTGCTCGGGCCCGGCGATCTCGAGGGCGAGGAGATGATGGGCGCGCAGGCGCCGTGGCTGGCCTTCGTCGGCGAGCACGACGACGTCGACGCGCATTCGACGCTCGTCTTCGCCCACGCGCCCGAGAACGACAAGGCGATCCACGAGTCGCACTGGTTCGTCCGGTCCGGGGATCAGCCCATGGTCGCTTTCTCGTGGGCGTTTTTCGAGGAATTCGAACTGCCGCCGGGGGAGAGCTTCACCTACCGCTACCGGATCGTCGTCGCCGACGGCGCCTGGGACCGCGACCGGGTGACCCGCTACCTCGATGGGCACGGATGGTCATGAACGAGTTCCCGCTTCCGGGTGGCATCGGCGTCTCGCACCTGCGCGCCTACGATTGGGCGGCGGAGGACGGCGTCTGCGGCGGCAGCCCGCACGTCCACCTCGCCTGCACCGAGGCCTACGTCGTGACCGGCGGCCGGGGTGCCGTCCAGACGCTGAGCGCCGGCGGCTACGCGGAGACGCCCCTGGAAGCCGGGGTGATCGCGTGGTTCGCGCCCGGCACCGTGCACCGGATGGTGCAGGACGACGGCCTGCGCGTCACCGTCCTCATGCAGAACAGCGGGCTGCCGGAGGCCGGGGACGCCGTCTTCACGTTCCCGCCCGACGTCCTCGCCGACCCGGCCGCCTACGCCGAGGCCGCGGCGTTGCCGAAAACCGACGACGCCGCGCGGCAGCGCCGTGACCTGGCCGTTCGTGGTTACCTGCCGTTGCGCGACGCCCTGCGTGACGGCGATCCCGAACCGTTGCGGGCCTTCCACCGTGCGGCCGTCGCGCTGGTCGCGCCGAAGGTCGCAGAGTGGGTACCGCGCTGGCAGGCCGGGGCGCTGAAGGCCGCGGAGCTCACCGGCGCGCACCTCAAGGCACTCGCCGACGGCGACGGCAGCCATCTCGAGCAGTCCGGCCTCCGGGTCGCGACGCCGTCGAACCCGGACGGCTACGGCATGTGCGGACGCCGCGCCGAATACGACATCCCGTGGGACGGATCCCCAAACCAGGAAGGCTTGCAGAGATGAACCAGTCCAGCATCGGAGTGTTGCTCAACGGGGTGACGGGCCGGATGGGCTACCGGCAGCACCTGCTCCGGTCGGTCCTGGCGATCCGCGAGGAGGGCGGCGTCCTCCTCCCGGACGGCAGCCGCGTGCAGCTCGAACCGGTCCTCGCCGGCCGCAACGCCGCGAAGCTCAAGGACCTCGCCGACCGGCACGGCCTGACGGCGTGGACGACCGACGCCGACTCCGCGCTCTCCGACGTCCAGATCTACTTCGACGCGCAGCTGACGTCGGCGCGCGAGCCGTCGGTGCGGGCGGCCATCGCCGCGGGCAAGCACGTCTACGCCGAAAAGCCGCTCGCCGAGACGTTGCCGGCGGCGCTGGAGCTGGCCGGGCTCGCGCGCGACGCCGGGATCTGCCACGGCGTCGTGCACGACAAGCTGTTCCTGCCCGGGCTGCGGAAGCTGCGGCGCCTGGTCGACGGCGGGTTCTTCGGCAGGATCCTGTCGGTGCGCGGCGAGTTCGGCTACTGGGTGTTCGAGGGCGACTGGCAGGAGGCGCAGCGCCCGAGCTGGAACTACCGCGCCGAGGACGGCGGCGGGATCGTGCTCGACATGTTCTGCCACTGGAACTACGTGCTCGAGAACCTCTTCGGCCGCGTTTCGGCGGTGACGGCGAAGGCGGTGACGCACATCCCGCGCCGCTGGGACGAACAGGGCGAGGCGTACGCGGCGACGGCGGACGACGCCGCGTACGGCATCTTCGAACTGGAGTCGGGGGTGATCGCGCAGATCAACTCGTCGTGGTCGACGCGCGTCTTCCGCGACGAGCTGGTCGAGTTCCAGGTCGACGGCACCGAGGGCAGCGCGGTCGCCGGCCTGCGGCGCTGCCGGGTCCAGCACCGCTCCGCGACGCCGAAGCCGGTGTGGAACCCGGACCTGCCGGCGACCGAGCCGTTCCGCGACCAGTGGCAGGAAGTCCCGGACAACACCGAGTTCGACAACGGCTTCAAGGCGCAGTGGGAGGAGTTCGTGCGGGACGTGGTCGCCGGACGGCAACACCGCTACGACTTCTACTCGGCCGCTCGGGGTCTGCAGCTCGCGGAGGCCGGGCTGACGTCGTCGGCGGAAGGGCGTCGGGTGGAGCTGAAGCCGCTGAGCTGACCGGCTGGGCTGACCTGGGGATGGTCGATTCCGGACCATCCCCAGGTCAGGCCCGGGTCAGTCCTTGCCGTTGCCGCCGCCGGACGTGGCCGGGGTGATCAGCACCACCCGGTCGTCGCTCGAGATCGGGTGGCCGCCGTCCTTGTTGACCGTGCCGGCCACCGCGACCTGCGGGTTGATCATGCTCATCCCGGCGAGCCGCCCGAACGTCGCCGGGGGCTTGCCGGTCTTGCCGTCGAGGCTGACCGTCGGCTTGCCGCTGATCGCGCCCTCCGCCGTCACCGGCAGGTTCTGCAGGTTCCCGGCCAGCGACGTGCCGATCGAGAGGGAGCCGTTCGCGTCGACGAAGTCGGCGCAGCCCGCGACGCCCGGTTTGTCCGGCCACGTCCACGCGGGCGTCGTCAGCGGCCGGCCCGCCTGCACCCGGTAGAGGGCGTCCTTGTCGGCGAGCCGGTCGGTGACCCAGACGCGGCCGCCGTCGGCCGACGCGCACAGCCCGCCCGGGGCGTGCAGCCCGGCCGCCACCGCCAGCGCGCCGTTCGGGTTGCCCGCCGCGGCCTTGCCGGACGTGTCGATCCGCAGCACCTTCCCGGCGAGCGAGTTGGGGTCGGCGGCGGCGTTCGGGTTGCCCGCGTCGCCGGTCGCGACGAGCAGCGCGCCGCGGTTGTCGGTGCTGATCACGCCGCGGTTGCCGGTCGCGCCCTTCGGGATGCCGGTGAGCACCGGCTTCGCGGGCTGGCCCTTGGCGAACCGCACGACCCGGTTGTCCGTCGCCGTCGTCACGTAGGCGAACACCAGCTGGTCCTCGACGTACGACGGCGAAAGCGCGAGTCCGGTCAGGCCGCCGTCGCCGGCCGCCTGGACGTCGAGCTTCGCGAAGTCCGTCGCGTCCTTGCCCGCGGTCGCGAGCAGGACCCGGCCGCTCTTGCGCTCGCCGGCCAACGCGCTCGGCGCCGAGCCGTCGCCCGGCAGGCCGGCCACCGCCGCGACGGTGTCCAGGCAGGTCGCGATCACCGACTGGTTGAAGTCCTTGCAGCCCTGGGGCGGCGGTATCGGCGCGCCCTGGGTCCCGGGCTGCATCTGCCTGCCGTCGCCGCCGGAGTCCTCGCCGGGACCGCGGACCTCGGGTGGCGACTCGGGGCTCGGCACGGGGGCGGGGCTGAACGTCTGGCCCGCCGCGGTGTCGTCGAACCGCGCGCACCCCGCGGGCAGCAGGACGCCGCAGGCCAAGATCGCCAGCAGGGTCGAGCGGTACCGGGTGCGCATGATCCCCCAGCCTAGGGGCCGGTGCGTGAACCATGGGTGAGTACTCCTCGATTACGTTGGGATCATGACGCTGACCGTGCTGGTGCCCGACGACGAGGGCCTGACCGTGCTCGCCGAGGTCCCGCGGGTCCTGCCGGTGCGCTACCAGTGGGGCGAGCCGGTGCCGGGGGAGGCTTCGAAGGCCGAGGTGCTCATCCCGGGCAAGCACCCGCCGGGCGAAGAGCTGTGGCGCACGCTGCCGAACCTCAAGCTGATCCAGCTGCTGTCCGCCGGCGCCGACGACTGGGTCGGCAAGGTGCCCGACGGCGTCCTGCTGTCCACCTGCCGGGGCGCGCAGGGCGGCAGCACCGCCGAGTGGGTCGTCGCGGTGCTGCTGGCGATGTACCGGAAGCTGGACGTCTTCGCCGCGGCGCAGCGCGAAGGCCGGTGGGAGCGGCAGACGGCGGACACGCTGCAGGGCAAACGGGTGCTCGTCATCGGCGCCGGCGACCTCGGGCAGCACCTGCGGCGCCGGCTGGAACCGTTCGAGGCGCGGTGCACGATGGTGGCCATGAACGCGCGGGAAGGCGTGCACGGCGTGCGCGAGCTGCCCGGGCTGCTCGGCCTGCACGACGTCGTGGTGCTGATGGTGCCGCTGACCTCGCGCACCCGCGGGATGGTCGACGCGGCGTTCCTGGCCGAGATGCGCGACGGCGCTGTCCTGGTCAACGCTTCGCGTGGCGCCGTCGTGGTCACGGACGCTTTGGTCGCCGAACTGACCACGGGCCGGCTGCGCGCCGCCCTCGACGTCACCGATCCTGAACCACCGCCGCCCGGGCACCCGCTGTGGACGGTGCCAGGTCTGGCCATGACGCCGCACGTCGGCGGGGCGGTGCGTGGGTCGCGAAGCCGTTCGTACGCGGTCGCGGCGGCGGAAATCGCCCGGTACGCCGGCGGCGAGCTGCCGGACAACCTGGTGCACGGGGAGTACTAGCGCGGCGGCTCGCCAGGTCAGCCCGCATCCCCTAACCTTCGCCCGTGAGCAGTGCAGACGACGTTTCGCAGCAGCCCACCAGCCTCCTGTCGGGTGTCGAGGACGATCGGCCGGACGACTCCCCGCGCCAGGGCGGGCTCGGCCTGGGCCTGCTGATCCTGCGACTGGCGCTCGGCGCGACCATGGGCGCACACGGTCTCCAGCACCTGTTCGGCCTGTTCGGCGGGCCGGGCATCGGCGGGTTCGCGCGGATGCTGGAGACGTTCGGCTACCACAAACAGACGACGCTGCTGTCGTGGATCACGGGCATCACGGAGCTTGGCGGCGGGGTCTTGGTGATCGTCGGGCTGTTCACGCCGCTGGCAGCGGCGGGCCTGCTCGGGGTCGCCGCCAACGCCGTGTACGCGAAGTTCCACGGCGGGTTCTTCGAGGGACAGGGCCAGGGTTTCGAGTTCGAGCTGCTGCTCGCGGCTTCGGCGCTGAGCCTGCTGTTCACCGGCGCCGGGCCGATCTCGCTGGAGCGGAACACGCCGTGGCGGAAGCGGCCGCTGCCGCTCGGGCTGGTCTCACTGCTGCTGGCCGCCGCGGCCGCTGTGGTGGTCATCGTCCTGACGCGGTAGGCCTTCGGCGGCCTGTGGACAACTCGGCTTCGCGGCGCCGGAATTGTCGGTGGCTGCCGGTAACGTTGAAATCGGGGGTCCCCCTCACGGCCGGGGCCCGAAAGCCTCGAAGGCCGCCCCGATCACCGAGGCGGCCTTCGGACGTTTCCTGGCTTACTTGTTCACGTCGCGGACCGCGCCAGTGTCCGCCGAGGTCGCCATCCGGGCGTACGCCCGCAGCGCCGCCGTCACCGGGCGCTGGCGGTCCTTCGGCTGCCATGGCCGCTCGGACGCCTCCATCTTCGCGCGGCGCTCGGCCAACACTGACTCGTCGACCAGCAGCTCCAACCGGCGCTCGTGGACGTCCAGCAGGATGCGGTCGCCGTTCTCCACCAGGCCGATCAGGCCGCCCGCTGCCGCCTCGGGGGAGATGTGACCCACCGAAATGCCCGATGATCCGCCCGAAAAGCGGCCGTCCGTGATCAACGCGCACTTCTTGCCCAGGCCCGAGCCCTTCAAGAACGCCGTCGGGTGCAGCATCTCCTGCATGCCCGGGCCGCCCGCCGGGCCCTCGTAGCGGATCACCAGCACCTCGCCCGGCTGGATCTCCTTCTTGAGGATCGCCGACACCGCCTCCTCCTGGCTCTCCAGCACCCGCGCCGGGCCCTCGAAGTGCCACAGGTCCTCGTCGATGCCCGCCGCCTTGATCACCGCGCCGTTCTCCGCGAGGTTGCCGCGCAGGATCGCCAGGCCGCCGTCCTTCGTGTACGCGTGCTCGACGTCGCGGATGCAGCCTCCCGCCGCGTCCGTGTCCAAAGAGGACCAGCGGTTCGACGTCGAGAACGCCTCCGTCGTGCGGACGCCGCCCGGCGCCGCGTGGAACAGCTCGACAGCCGCCGCGGAAGGCGACGAAGCCCGGATGTCCCACGCCGCCAGCCACGACTCCAGGTCGGGCGAGTGCACCGACCACACGTCGGTGTTCAGCAGCCCGCCGCGGTGCAGCTCGCCGAGGATCGCCGGGATGCCGCCGGCGCGGTGGACGTCCTCCATGTGGTAGTCGGAGTTCGGCGCCACCTTCGACAGGCACGGCACACGGCGGCCGATCGCGTCGATGTCCGCGATCGTGAAGTCGACCTCACCCTCCTGCGCCGCGGCGAGGATGTGCAGCACCGTGTTCGTCGAACCGCCCATCGCCATGTCCAGCGCCATCGCGTTCTCGAACGCCGCCTTCGACGCGATCGAGCGCGGCAGGACCGACGCGTCGTCCTGCTCGTACCAGCGGCGGCACAGCTCGACGACCGTCCGCCCGGCCTCCTCGAACAGCGCCCGGCGAGCCGCGTGCGTCGCCAGCGTCGAGCCATTGCCCGGCAGCGACAACCCCAGCGCCTCGGTGAGGCAGTTCATCGAGTTCGCGGTGAACATCCCCGAGCAGGAACCGCAGGTCGGGCAGGCCGAGCGCTCGACGATCGCGAGTCCGTCCTCGTCGACCTCCGGGCTCGCCGACGCCGCGATCGCGGTGATCAGGTCGGTCGGGGCCTGCGCGACGCCGCCCACCACCACGGCCTTGCCGGCCTCCATCGGGCCGCCCGAGACGAACACCACCGGGATGTTCAGGCGCATCGCCGCGTTCAGCATGCCCGGGGTGATCTTGTCGCAGTTGGAGATGCACACCAGCGCGTCGGCCTGGTGCGCGTTGACCATGTACTCCACCGAGTCGGCGATGATCTCGCGCGAAGGCAGCGAGTAGAGCATGCCGGAGTGACCCATCGCGATGCCGTCGTCGACGGCGATCGTGTGGAACTCGCGCGCGACGCCGCCCGCTTCCTTGACCGCGTCCGCGACGATCTCGCCGAGGTCCTTCAGGTGCACGTGACCCGGCACGAACTGCGTGTAGGAGTTGGCGATCGCCACGATCGGCTTGCCGAAGTCGCTGTCGGTCATGCCGGTGGCGCGCCAGAGCGAGCGCGCGCCCGCCGCGTTGCGGCCGTGGGTGGTGGTCCGGGAACGGAGAGCGGGCACGGGAACTCCCAGGTCAAAGGGTGGCCGGCGAATTTGGTAGGACCAATTTACTCGCTGGCTGAAGTCTCCGAAGCCCCGGGCTTGATGTCCTCCGCGCTCAGCTGCCCGCTGGGATCCGCGATCAAGCCCTCGCTCACCAGCGACAGCACCGGCAGGTGCCGGGTCCGCACGGTCGGCAGCGGCACCTTCGTGTCGTCCTTCAGCACCGCCTGCACCCGCGCCTTCTTGGTGATCGCGAGCCCCTTCAGTGCCGACCACGGCACGTCCCGCTTGCCGAACATCGTGCGGATCGCCAGGCCTTCGCGGGTGGCGACGGTCCGGGTGCGGACCACGAACACCGTCAGCGCGATCGGGAAGAGGTAGAGCCACTCGAGGTACGGGATCTCCCCGAGCGCGATCGGCGTCACGCAGATCGTCAGGAGGGCGATCGCCATGAACGACGTGCGGGGGATGCGGAAGACGGCCTTCCGGCCTTCGTCCTGCTGTTTTTCGGCCACCCGGAAATGGTGCACCGCCCCGCTGACCGGCCCGGACCCGGGTCGGGACGACGTGACGTGCGTCCAGCATGCGGACGCGCCGTCCCGCAGAGTTGACACCCGAGCGGCGTTCGGTCTAGCGTCATCGCCGTGACACCGCTGACCGGCCTCGTACTTCCCAAGCGCGTCGACGCTTAGGGAAGACTTTCCGCTGCGTCGACGCGCGACCCTCGTGCGACCTTACGGTCGGCGAGGGTTTTTTGTTGCCCTAGGGAAGAGATTCCCCGCCCCACCGCACAAAACCGACCCGAACGAGTGACACCGAGACCCACGAGGCAGATCCGATGACCAGTGCCACGTCGCGCAGCGACGCGAAACCCGGGCCGACGCCCGGAACGCCCGGAGCACGTCCGAAGCCGGCGCCACCGGCGGGAACCCCGGTGCGCGTCACCGGCGCGCAGTCCCTCGTGCGCTCGCTCGAGGCGGTCGGCGCCGAGGTGGTCTTCGGCATTCCGGGCGGCACCATCCTGCCCGCCTACGACCCCCTCCTCGACTCGACGAAGGTCCGTCACGTCCTGGTCCGCCACGAGCAGGGCGCCGGCCACGCGGCCACCGGGTACGCCCAGGCCACCGGCAAGGTCGGCGTCTGCATGGCCACCTCGGGCCCGGGCGCGACCAACCTGGTCACCCCGCTCGCCGACGCCAACATGGACTCCGTCCCGGTCGTGGCCATCACTGGCCAGCAGACCCGGGCGCTGATCGGCACCGACGCGTTCCAGGAAGCCGACATCTGCGGCATCACCATGCCGATCACCAAGCACAACTTCCTCGTCACGGACCCGGCGGACATCCCGCGGACCATCGCCGAGGCGTTCCACCTGGCCGCGACGGGCCGACCCGGCCCCGTCCTGGTGGACATCCCCAAGGACGTGCTGCAGGAGATGACCTCGTTCTCCTGGCCGACCGAGCTGCGGCTGCCGGGCTACCGCCCCACGCTGCGCCCGCACGGCAAGCAGGTCCGCGAAGCCGCGAAGCTGATCGCGAAGTCGCGGCGCCCGGTGCTCTACGTCGGCGGCGGCGTCATCAAGGCCGAGGCGCACGAGCAGCTGAAGCAGCTCGCCGAGCTGACGAACATCCCGGTCGTCACCACGCTGATGGCGCGCGGCGCGTTCCCCGACTCGCACCCGCAGCACCTCGGCATGCCGGGCATGCACGGCTCGGTCGCCGCGGTCGCCGCCATGCAGCGCGCCGACCTGCTGGTCGCGCTCGGCGCCCGGTTCGACGACCGGGTCACCGGGCAGCTGTCGTCCTTCGCGCCGGACGCCGCGATCGTGCACGCCGACATCGACCCGGCCGAGATCTCCAAGAACCGCAAGGCCGACGTCCCGATCGTGGGCGACTGCAAGGAGATCATCGGCGAGCTCATCACCGCCGTGCAGACGGAGTTCGACCACAACGGCAAGCCCGACCTGGCGGACTGGTGGACCCAGGCCGACGGCTGGCGCAAGACCTACCCGGCCGGCTACGAGTGGCCCGACGACGGTTCGCTGTCGCCGCAGTACGTCATCGAGCGGATCGGCGAGATCGTCGGCCCGGACGCCGTCTACGCCGCCGGTGTCGGCCAGCACCAGATGTGGGCCGCGCAGTTCGTCAAGTACGAGAACCCGCGCACCTGGATCAACTCCGGCGGCCTCGGCACCATGGGCTTCGCGGTGCCCGCCGCGATGGGCGCGCAGTTCGGCGTCCCGGACAAGCAGGTCTGGGCCATCGACGGCGACGGCTGCTTCCAGATGACCAACCAGGAGCTGGCCACCTGCGCCATCGAGGGCGCGCCGATCAAGGTCGCCGTCATCAACAACGGCAACCTGGGCATGGTCCGGCAGTGGCAGAACCTGTTCTACTCGGAGCGGTACTCCAACACCGACCTCGGCACGCACAAGCACCGGATCCCGGACTTCGTCCTGCTGGCCGAGGCGCTGGGCTGCGCCGGCCTGCGGTGCGAGACGAAGGAAGACGTCGACGCCACCATCCGCCGCGCGATGGAAATCAACGACCGCCCCGTCGTGATCGACTTCGTCGTGGGGAAGGATGCCCAGGTGTGGCCGATGGTCGCGGCCGGCACCGGCAACGACGAGATCATGGCGGTCCGGGGCATCCGGCCGCTGTTCGACGACGACGAGGTTTCGGCCGAGCAGGCCGACGCCGCCGCGGAAGGTGAGCGCTGACGATGAGCGTCCACACGCTGAGTGTCCTGGTCGAGAACAAGCCCGGCGTGCTCGCGCGCGTGTCGGGGCTGTTCTCCCGCCGCGGGTTCAACATCGAGTCCCTCGCCGTCGGGCCCACGGAAAACCCCGAGGTGTCCCGCATGACGATCGTGGTCGCCGTGGAAGAGCTACCGCTCGAACAGGTGACGAAGCAGCTCAACAAGCTGGTCAACGTGATCAAGATCGTCGAGCTGGAGCAGTCGACCGCCGTGCAGCGTGAACTGCTGCTGGTGAAGGTTCGCGCCGACAACACCGTGCGCAGCCAGGTCCTCGAAACCGTCCAGCTCTTCCGTGCGAAGGTGGTGGACGTGTCCCCGGAGGCGCTCACCGTCGAGGCGACCGGGACGTCGGACAAGATCGGCGCCCTGCTGCGGATGCTGGAGCCCTATGGCATCCGCGAGCTGGTCCAGTCCGGCATGGTCGCGGTGGGACGCGGCGCCCGCTCGATCACCGCAACATCACCGCGTTAAGACGTAAGTCAGGAAAGGAAGCAGTACCCCCATGGCAGTGGAAATCTTCTACGACGACGACGCCGACCTCTCGATCATCCAGGGGCGCAAGGTCGCTGTCATCGGCTACGGCAGCCAGGGCCACGCCCACTCGCTGAGCCTGCGCGACTCCGGCGTCGACGTCCGCATCGGCCTGCCCGAGGGGTCCAAGTCGCGGGCGAAGGCCGAGGAGCAGGGCCTGCGCGTGCTCACCCCGGCCGAGGCGTCGGCCGAGGCCGACCTGATCATGATCCTGGCGCCGGACACCAAGCAGCGCTTCATCTACGAGCAGGACATCGCGCCGAACCTCAAGGACGGCGACGCCCTCTTCTTCGGGCACGGCTTCAACATCCGCTACGACCTGATCAAGCCGCCGGCAGGAGTCGACGTCGCGATGGTCGCCCCGAAGGGCCCGGGCCACCTGGTCCGCCGCCAGTTCGTCGACGGCAAGGGCGTCCCGGCGCTCATCGCCGTCGAGCAGGACGCCTCCGGCAACGCCCAGGCGCTCGCCCTCTCCTACGCGGCCGCCATCGGTGGCGCCCGCGCGGGTGTCATCAAGACGACGTTCACCGAGGAGACCGAGACCGACCTCTTCGGCGAGCAGGCCGTGCTCTGCGGTGGCGCGTCCGCGCTGGTGCAGACCGGTTTCGAGGTGCTCACCGAGGCCGGCTACGCGCCGGAGATCGCCTACTTCGAGGTGCTGCACGAGCTGAAGCTGATCGTCGACCTCATGTACGAGGGCGGCATCGCGCGCCAGCGCTACTCGATCTCCGACACCGCCGAGTACGGCGACCTGACCCGCGGCCCGCGCGTCATCTCGCCGGCGGTCAAGGAGGAGATGAAGAAGATCCTCGGCGAGATCCAGGACGGCACGTTCGCCCGCGAATGGGTCGCCGAGGACGAGGCCGGCCGGCCGAACTTCACCAAGCTCGAGGAGCAGGGCAACCAGCACCCGATCGAAGCGACCGGCAAGAAGCTGCGCGACCTGATGTCCTGGGTCGACCGGCCGATCACCGAGACCGCCTGATTTTTCCCGGCCGAAGGGGGGACACCCGGTACCGGGTGTCCCCCCTTCGGTGTCTCGTTATCCTGGGGGCGTGTGGGTGCCGGGCGTCCGCTGCGGCGTCTCGTTACGCTGACCGCATGACCGACGACAAGGCGCACATCCGGCACCACCTCGACCTTTCGCAAGCCGAGTGGATCCGGGGCGAACCCGCGGGCGTCACCCTCGAAGAGGTCGTCGAGTACGCCTTCGTGCCGCACACCGACGGCGTCACCTACGTCGCGATGCGGAAGTCGACGGATCCCGACGGCGTGGTCCTGGTCTTCACCCCTTCGGAATGGGACGCCTTCCTCAAGGGCGTCTACGACGGCGAGTTCGATCTGCCCGAGGACCTCGCCGCGGAGGCTTAGAGCTTCGCCGCCAGTTCGGGGATCTTGCCGAGGTCGCCGGCGATGCCGAGGTGGTCGCCGTAGTCGCGGGATTCGACGACCAGGCCATCGCGGATCCGCATGGCGAAGATGTTCGCGATCCGGACCGGACGGCCGCCGTAGCTGCCCTGGTAGGCGAACTCTGCGATCAGGATCTCCGGGTCCGTGCCTTCGTAGGTGACCAGGTCGGCGACTTCGAAGTCGACGCCCATGGCCGCGGCCTGCCCGAAGTGCGTCCGCAGCTCCTCGCGGGTGCGGACGACCGCCGATCCCGGCTGGAACGGGTGGGTGACGTGCGTCGGCTCGCCGTACAGCTCCGCCAGGTCCGGGCCGACCTTGTCGCAGACGCCGTAGACGAGCTGCTCGAACACCCCGCGACGGCTCTTCGGGTCGCTCGACGTCCGTGGTGCGATCGGCGACAACTCGCGGGGCGGCGCCTGGTCGTAGGCCTTGGCCAGGTCGTCGACGCCGTCGCGGATCGCGGCGAGCCGCAGGTAGTCGTGGTAGTCGCGGGAGTGCACGATCAGGCCGTCGCGGACGCGCAGCACCTGGATGTTGGCCGTGGGGATCGTCTTGCCGGTCGCCACCGACTCGGCGTCGTAGTCGTATTCGGCGACGATCACCTCGGGGTCGGTCGTCTCGTGGACGACGACGTTCCGGCGCTTGAGCCGCAGGGTGGTGGCGAGGGCGCTGGTGAACCGCTCGTGCACGGTGGCGCGGCCGGTGATGCGGCCCGGCCGCGGCACGGCTTGGGGGTGTTCGACGACGGCGTCTTCGGCGTAGAGCGCGGAAAGCTCGTCCCACCGTCCTTCGCTGATGCCGTCGGACAGCGCGGCGAACACGTCGCGGGGTGAAGTCATGGATCCTCCCAGTGGGCAAAGCGGAGTCTGTAGTCCGTCTGCGACGATACGGACTACAGACTCCGGTTGTCTACCGGGTTCGCAGCAGGTCCCGCGCGGCCGGCTGTCCGCACACCTCGGCCCACGTCTCCGGGGTGCTGTGGAAGATTTCGTCCCGCGCTTCGCGGTCGGCGCCGTTTTCCAGGAGAGCGCGGATGACGTCGAGGTGCCCGGACTGCGCGGCCAGGTGCAGCGCCGTGACGCCTTCGCCGTGGTTCGGGCCGCCGAACGTGCCGGCGTGGTTCACGTCGGCGCCGAGGTCGACGAGCGTCCGGACGGCGTCGAGCTTGCCTTGGGCGGCCGCCCAGGCCAGCGCGGTGCCTCGATAGACGTCGGCGTTCACGTCGGCGCCCCGGGCGACGAGGGTGCTCAGCGCGTCGACGCGGTCGTTGCGTGCCGCCCAGGACAGGGCTTCGTTCTTGACTTCGGCGGGGTCGTCCGTCGGCTGCCAATGCGGGAAACCGCTGTGGGGACGGTAGAAACCGCGGTGGGCGCCGCCGCGGGCCGAGGTCAGGAGTTCGTCGATGGCGTCGACGTCGCCGAGCCCGGCCGCGACGCGGAGGTTGCCCGGCGCCCGGCTGTGCTGCGCCAGCTTCTCGGCCGCTTCGCGGTGGCCCCAGAAGAGGGCGACGACCAGGGGAGTGCCGCCGTCGCCCCGGGCGGAGACGTCGACCGGGGCGCCCGCTGCCACGAGCAGGTCGAGCAGGAGCGGCAGGTTGCTGTAGGCGGCCTGGTGCAGGGGCGTCCAGCCGTGGACGTTGCCACGCGACGGGTCGGCGCCGTGGTCGAGCAGGACCCGGCTGAGCCGTTCGTCGCCGGTCGCGCCGGCCATGCCGAGCAGGTCGTTGCCGTTGGTGCCGCGGGCGGTGACCAGCCCGGGGAACTCGTCGAGCAGGGACTCGAGCTTCGCGGGGTCCCGGTCTTCGACGGCCCGGTACGCGCGGGCGAACGGCTCGCCACTGTCCTCAAGGGACTTGACGTGGTCGCGAAGTCCTTTCCAGGAGCCGAAACCGTGCTCCCGGGCGACGACCGCACGGGCGCCGTCCCGGGTGAGCGGCTGTCCCCAGCGGTCGAACGGCTCGCGCGCGCCCGGCGTCTCGTCCTCGGCGGAGGCGAGCAGCCCGAGCGCGCGCTCGGCGTAGTACCCGACGTCCTGGTGGTACGGGTGCTGCAGGGTTTCGCCGTGTTCGGTGACGCGCCGGACGTACGCCTGCAGCTTCGGCCAGCTCGGGAACCCGTGTTCGCGGGCGATCCGGAACTGCGCTTCGGACAGCTTCACGGCTTCGGCGCGCGCGAGGTCCTTCGCGCGCTTGCGCAGCTGGTCCAGGCTGGGTTTCGCGGGCAGCGTGCCCATGGTGCCTCCTTCCCTCGTCGCCCGTGGTCCGCCGGCACCGGGCAGGAAAGAAGGTGCGGAGCTGGTGGTGCGGTGAAGCAGGGGTGGGCTCGGCCCTTTCCGCGGACGGGACGCGGCCCGCACCGCGCCCCGCCACCCTACCCCCGAACCCGGATCCCGCGTGATCGAAGAGCCGACACGCGTGATTGGAGGGTCGACACGCGTGATGGGAAGGTCGACACGGCGGAGGTTCGGACTCCTCGCCGTGTCGTCGCTTCAATCACGCGTGTCGGCTTCCTGATCACGCGAGTCGACCCTTTCGTCACGGGCGGAGGGTGGCCAGGAGGCTGTAGGACTTCGGGGTGCGGGCCAGGACCTGGACGCAGACGTGGTCCGCGCCCGCGTCGAGGTGGGCCCGGATCCGGTCGGCGGCGGCCTGTTCGCCGGTTGCGACGATCGCGTCGACCAGGCGGTCGCTGCCGCCGTCGGCGAGGTCGTCGTCGGTGAAGCCGAGGCGGCGCAGGTTCGCCTGGTGGTGCGGCGCCTGCCGGACGTACAGGCCCACGTGTTCCCGTGCCGCTTCGCGGGCCTCTTGCGGCGAAGCGTCCAGGATCACCGCTTGCTCGACGGCCAGGTACTTGCCCGGGCCGAGCCGCTCCCGCGCGATCGCCGTGTGCTCCGGCGGGACGAAGTACGGGTGCGCGCCGTCCGCTCGTTCGGCCGCCAGGTCCAGTGCGCGAGGACCGAGGGCCGCGATCAGCCGCCGGGGCCGTGGCGACGGCGGTGGCAGGGCGGGCAGTTCGGCCGCGTCCATCCCCTCGAGGTACTCGCGCATCGCCGAAATCGGCCGCGCGCCCGGGGAGTGACCGCCGAGGCCGACGGTGAACCGGCCCGGGTACGCCTCGCCGAGCGCCCGGGTCGCCGCCTCCGCCGTGATCGGCGCGCGGCGGTCGAACCGCGCGATCCCGGTGGCCACGGTGAGCCGGGACGTCGCCGCCAGGATGAGCGCCGCCTGCG
The DNA here is from genome assembly GCF_040640995.1 of Amycolatopsis sp. NPDC021455. Taxonomy (NCBI): domain Bacteria; kingdom Bacillati; phylum Actinomycetota; class Actinomycetes; order Pseudonocardiales; family Pseudonocardiaceae; genus Amycolatopsis; species Amycolatopsis sp. NPDC021455. The sequence continues at coordinate 99,957 of NZ_JBFACT010000016.1, forward strand.
TGAACGCGTCCCGGCCGGCGTACTCGCCGAACCAGAGCGCGTCGAAGCCGAGCTCCTCCACCTCCGCGGCCGTTTCGCGCACCACGCCGACGGGTGCGCCGTCGAAGAACCGCCAGACCCCGACGCTCATCGGACCACCTCCGGGGCCAGCTCGAGCAGGATGTCCACAGTGGACTCGAACGACGTCGCGGACGGCGTCAGCAGCACGTGGTCCGCGCCCGCGTCGAGCACCTCGTCCAGGCGCTTGGCGATGGTGCCCGCGTCGCCCCAGAGCACGAGGTCGTCGACGAACCGGTCGCTGGGCCCGTCGATGTCGGCATCGCGGTAGCCGAGCCGTTTCCAGCCCGCGATGTACGCCGTCACCCGGTATTCGCGCGACTGCGCCACCCGGCGCCGGACGCTCTCGCGGGCGTCCTCGCGCGTGCCGAGCAGGACGGTCTGCTGCGGGATCAGCAGCTTGTCCGGCCCGAGGATTTCGCGGGCGTACGGCGTGTGCGAGACCGGCTGGGCGAACGGGTGCGCGCCGTCCGCGTGGTCGCGGGCCAGCTCCAGCATCTTCGGCCCGACGGCGGCCAGTATCCGCGGAAACGCGACCGGCGAGGGGTTTTCCGCTTCCGCGGCGTCCATATCGGACAGATACGCGCGCATCCGGTCGATCGGCCGGTAGGCCTCGCCGAGCTTTTCGGCCTGGAACGCGTGCCCGGCGCCGATGCCGAGCACGAACCGGCCGGGGTGGGCCTGGGCGAGCGTCGCGCCGCCCTTCTGCGCGGTCGCCCCGCGCCGGGCCCACAGGTTCGCGATGCCGGTGCCGAGCACGACGTCCGGCACCGACGCGAGCAGATCGCCGAAGTGGGCGAACACCTCCCGCGAGCCGGGTCCTTCGCCGCTCCAGACCGAGCGGTAGCCGGCGTCGGCGAGCCGTCGCGTCGCCGCGCGTTCGACGTCCGGGGGCGGGGCCAGGGGTGCGCTCGGCAACCAGGCGCCGACCGCGCCGAGCCGTGCCCGGGTGTCTTCGATCAGGGTCATCCTCGAGTTCCCTCCAGTAAGCTGAGGCTGCCTCCGGTTAATATACGGAGGCAGCCTCCGATTGGCTACCCGGTAAGCTCGGAGAGGCGATGACCGATGTGAAGCCGATGCGCGCGGACGCCCGCCGCAACTACGAACGCCTCCTCGAAGAGGCGCAACGCGCCTTCGCCGAACATGGCGTCGAGGCGTCGCTGGAGGACATCGCACGCCGCGCCGGGGTCGGCATCGGCACGCTCTACCGGCACTTCCCGACGCGGGACGCGCTGCTCGAGACGCTCCTGCGCGCCCGGTTCGACGCCCAGGCCGAGCGGGCGCGCGAACTGCTCGCCCACCCCGAACCGCTGAACGCGCTGCAGACCTGGCTGGCCGGGCTCGGCGACGCGACCGGCACGTTCCGCGGCCTGGTGGAACTGACCGCCGACGCGTTGAACGACGAATCGTCCCGTTTGTATGCGTCCTGCCACGCGATGCGCGAGGCTGGTTCCCATCTGGTGGAACGTGCGAAACGGGCGGGCGAGCTGCGCCAGGACGTCACCGCGCAGGAGCTGCTTCTGTTGCTGCACGCGGCATCCTGGGCGGGACGCCACCTGCCGGGGGAAGGGGGCATGCACCGCCTTCTTGCTCTTGTTTTCGAGGGATTACGGGCGAGTTAACACCGGGGGACGCCAACGGGCGCTCCTGCGCGTTAAACTCCGCCACGACCGGGGCACAACGACGTGCAGAGACCGTTCGTCGACACCGAGCGTCGTGGAAATGACCAGATAGTGGGAGCCGCATCGTGAGCAAGCCCAATAAGCCCGTCGTCCTCATCGCGGAGAAGCTCGCCCCCTCCGTGCTGAGTGTCTTCGGTGACGAGGTGGAGGTCCGGCACGTCGACGGCACGGACCGGTCCGCGCTGCTCGAGGCGGTGAAGAGCGCCGACGCGCTCCTGGTCCGCTCCGCCACCCAGGTCGACGCCGAGGTCCTCGGCGCCACCACCCAGCTCAAGGTCGTCGCCCGCGCCGGCGTCGGGCTGGACAACGTCGTGGTGCCCGCCGCCACCGAGCGCGGTGTCCTGGTCGTCAACGCGCCGACGTCGAACATCGTCTCCGCCGCCGAGCACGCCGTCGCCCTGCTGCTGTCGGTCGCGCGCCGCGTCCCGGCCGCCGACCAGAGCCTCCGCGGCGGCGAGTGGAAGCGCAGCTCGTTCTCCGGCGTAGAGCTGCAGGGCAAGACCGTCGGGGTGGTCGGCCTGGGCAAGATCGGGCAGCTGTTCGCCCAGCGCCTCGCCGCCTTCGACACGAAGCTCATCGCGTACGACCCCTACGTCTCGGCCGCCCGCGCCGCGCAGCTGGGCATCGAGCTCGTCACCCTCGACGAGCTGCTGACCCGCGCCGACGCCATCTCCATCCACCTGCCGAAGACGCCGGAGACCAAGGGCCTCATCGACGCCGAGGCGCTGAAGAAGACCAAGCCGGGCGTCATCATCGTGAACGCCGCCCGCGGCGGGCTGATCGTCGAGCAGGACCTGGCCGACGCGCTGCGCTCGGGCCACGTCGGCGGCGCCGGCATCGACGTGTTCGAATCCGAGCCGACGACCTCGAGCCCGCTGTTCGAGCTCGAGAACGTCGTCGTGACGCCGCACCTGGGCGCTTCGACGGCCGAGGCGCAGGACCGCGCGGGCACCGACGTCGCGAGGTCGGTGCTGCTGGCCCTGCGCGGCGACTTCGTGCCGGACGCGGTGAACGTCTCCGGCGGCGGCGCGGTCGGCGAGCACGTCCGCCCGTACCTGTCGCTGGTCCAGAAGCTGGGCCAGCTGCTGACGGCGCTCAACCCGACGTCGCCGACGTCGGTGACGGTGCAGGTCAAGGGCGAGCTGACCAGCGAGGACACCAGCGTGCTGCAGCTGGCGGCGCTGCGCGGGGTGTTCACCGGCGTGGTCGAGGACCAGGTCACGTTCGTCAACGCGCCGCAGCTGGCGGAGAAGCTGGGCGTGCAGGTCGAGCTGGTGACCGAGCCGGAGAGCCCCAAGTTCCGCAACCTGGTCACCGTGCGCGCGGTGCACGCCGACGGCACGACGCTCACCGTGTCGGGCTCGGTCACCGGCAAGGACGAGGTCGAGAAGCTGGTCGAGGTCAACGGCCGCGGGTTCGACCTGCGCGCCGAAGGCACCGTGCTGCTGGTCGAGTACCCGGACCGGCCGGGCGTGATGGGCCGCGTCGGGACGCTGCTCGGCGAAGCGGGCATCAACATCGAGGCCGCGCAGATCAGCCAGACCACCGACGGCTCCGACGCGGTGATGCTGCTGCGCGTCGACCGCCACATCGACGCCCACCTGCTGGAGCCGATCGGCGCGTCGGTCGGGGCGCACACGATCCGTGCGGTGGACTTCAACTGACGTAACCCTTTCGAAGGCCCCCTGTCACCCGGCAGGGGGCCTTCGTGCGCAATCACATTCACATAACGGAGTCCTTTGCCTACGTAAGTAGGTGTTTTGGGGCATTAGGTTCTCTGCGCGAGGTCGAACCACGCGTCGTCGAGGGCACGGCGCTGTGCCGCGCTTCACCGTCGGGGGTGTCAGGAGCGGCAGGCAGGTTCGGGTCCAGACCTCGAGTAAGGGGCCGACTCATGAGCAGATCCCGCCTCCCCGCGCGCGCCACGACGGCGGTCTTCGCCGTCGTTCTGGCGGCCGCGCTCGGGGCGCCGGTCGCGAGCGCAGCGGATGCTCCGCTCGCCGATGGCGTCGCACCGGCCAAGATCGACGACGCGCAGCTGCAGGGCAAGCTGTCGCCGCGTCTGGGGGCCGCGCAGGGCCGGGTCACCGCGTTCGTCGAACTGGCCAAGAAGCCGGCCGTCGACGCGTTCACCGCCGCGGAGCCGCAGGGCAAAGACCAGGCGAAGCGGGCCGCGAAGGCCGCGAAGGCCGACACCGCCGCCGCGGTCGACTCCGTCGTCGGCCAGCTGCGCGCGGCCGACGCCAAGCCGCAGGTCGTCACGCAGACCGCCAACGCCGTCCCCGGCGTGGTCGTCACCGCGGACGCCGCGAAGCTGCGCGAGGTCGCGAAGCGGGCGGACGTCGTCGCGGTGCGCACGGTCGTGCCGAAGACCCGCACCAACGCCAGCGCGGAGCAGCTGACCAACACCCTCGCCGCGTGGCAGCAGACCGGCAAGTTCGGCGACGGCGTCCGCGTCGGCGTCATCGACGACGGCATCGACTACACCCACGCCGACTTCGGCGGCCCCGGCACGCAGGCCGCCTACAAGAGCGTCGATTCCACCAAGCCGACCCCGCTCTTCCCGAGCGCCAAGGTCGTCGGCGGCACCGACCTCGTCGGCAACGACTACGACGCGGCGACGCCCGGCAAGACCACCCCGAAGCCGGACCCGAACCCGCTCGCCTGCGGTGAGCACGGCACGCACGTCGCCGGCACCATCGGCGGCTTCGGCGTCACCGCGGACGGCAAGACCTTCAAGGGCGACTACAAGAAGCTGGACGCCAAGAAGGTCGACGCGATGTCGATCGGCCCGGGCACGGCGCCGAAGTCGCTGCTCTACGCCATCAAGGTGTTCGGCTGCACGGGTTCGACGAACGTCACCTCGCAGGCGCTGGACTGGGCGCTCGACCCGGACGGCGACGGCGACTTCACCGACCACCTCGACATCGTCAACCTCTCGCTCGGCTCCGACTTCGGCGCGCCGGACGACCCGGACTCGCTGTTCGTGCGCAAGCTCGCCGCGAACAACGTGCTGCCGGTGATCTCCGCGGGCAACGGCGGCGACATCAACGACATCGCCGGCTCCCCGGGCAACACTCCCGAGGCGCTGACCGTGGCCAGCACCCGGGACGCGGGCGTCCTGCGTGACGCCGCCGAGGTCAAGGCGCCGTCGACCGTCGCGGGCCAGAAGACCGGCCAGTACAGCCAGAACTACGCCGCGGCCGACACGCTCGACCTGACCGCGCCCGTCGTGAAGCTGTCGGCGGCGAACGCCGCCGGCTGCGCGCCGTACTCCGCCGAGGACAAGGCGAAGGCCACCGGCAAGTTCGTCTGGCTGGAGTGGGACGACAACGACTCGACCCGGGCCTGCGGCTCGGCCGCGCGCGCCAACAACGCGCAGGCCGCCGGGGCGAAGGGCGCGCTGCTGTCGTCCACTTTGGAGCACTTCAGCGCGGGAATCGCGGGCAACGCGGCGATCCCGATGTTCCAGTTCACCGGCGCCGCGACCGCGTCGCTGCGTCCGGCGCTGAACGCGGGCACGCTGCAGGTCCGGCTCTACGGCGCCGGGCGCGCGTCGATCCAGACCTACGACAAGACGATCGTCGACACCCCGAGCTCGTTCACCTCGCGCGGCACCCGCGGCCCGGCCGTCAAGCCGGACGTCGCCGCGCCGGGTGACACGATCACCTCGGCGTTCCGCGGCAGCGGCAACGGCCGGACCGTGCTGTCGGGCACCTCGATGGCCGCTCCGCACACCACGGGCATCACCGCGCTGGTCCGGCAGTCGCACCCGGACTGGTCGGTCGAGGAGGTCAAGGCGTCGGTCATCGACACCGCCGGCCACGACGTCTCCGACGGCAAGGGCCACACCTACGCGCCGCAGCGCGTCGGCAGCGGCCGGATCGACGCGAAGGCCGCGCTGGACAACCAGGTGCTCGCCTACGTCGTCGACGACCCGGGCGCGGTGAGCGTCAGCTTCGGCACGGTCGAGGCGTCCGGTCCGGTGACGCTGTCGAAGACGATCAAGCTGGTCAACAAGGGTGTCACGCCCGCCGAGTACACCGTGGCTTACCAGGCGGTCAACGCGCTGCCGGGTGTCGAGTACACAGTGGACAAGCCGTCGGTGAAGCTGACCCCGCGCGGCACCGCCAAGGTGAAGGTGACGCTGAAGATCACCGACCCGAAGGCGCTGCGCAAGATCATGGACCCGACGATGTCGGCCACCCAGGCCGGCCTGGCCCGGCAGTTCGTCGCGGACGCTTCCGGCCGCGTCGCCTTCACGCCGGTCAGTGGCGCCAAGGTCCCGCTGCGGGTTTCGGTCTACGCCGCACCCAAGCCGGTTTCGACGATTTCGACCCCGGCGTCGGTGAAGTTCGGGCCGGACGCCACCCAGGCCGTGCTGAACCTCGGCGGCAAGGGTGTCGACCAGGGCACCGGCGCGCAGCGGTACCGCTCGCTGATCAGCGTGCTCGAGCTGCAGGCGGAGTCCCCGCAGCTGCCCGAGTGCGACGCGGACGTGGTCACCGACTGCACGCTGAACAAGACGGCCAAGGGCGGCGACCTCCGCTACATCGGTGCGGCGTCGACCGCGCCGCTGGCGAAGGCGCAGGGTGAGCCGGAGAACGCGCTGCTGGCGTTCGGTCTGTCCACCTGGGGCGACTGGGCGAACATCGGCAGCAACACGTCGCCGTTCGTCGACATCGACACCACCGGGGACGGGCTGCCGGACTTCGAGACCTACGTGACCAAGGCGACGTCGACCGACGTGCTCCTGGCCAACACGGTCGCGCTGAAGCCGGGCTTCCCGACCGTCGACGTCCAGGCGGTCAACGGCCAGCTCGGCGACGTCGACACCAACGTGTTCGACACGAACGTGATCACGCTGCCGGTTTCCCTGGCCGCGCTGGGCATCGACGCGAACGCCGACAGCCACCGCATTTCCTACACCGTCGGCGTCAGCGGCTTCTACGTCGCGCCGGGCACGACGAACGGGCTGATCGACTACGTCGGCACGCCGCTTTCGTTCGACGCGCTCGCGCCGGGCTACACGGTGCAGGGTGGCGGCGACGCCGCGCTGGGCTACGTCGCGAAGCCGGGCACGGCGCTGGTCGTCACCCGCAACGCGTTGTCGGCCGCGGCCGACAACGCCCTCGGGCTGCTGGCCATCGAGCACCACAACGCCGCGGGCAACCGGGCGAACGTGGTCAAGGTGGAGGACGCCCGGCCGGGGAACGACCGTCAGCCGATCGGGGCTGGTCACCGCTGACCCGTCGCAAGATCGATTGACGCAGGACCAGGGGCGCTCACCGCGGGTTTCCGCGGGGAGCGCCCCTCTCGCGTTCCCCCGATCGGGTGTCTCACCCTGCGGGAGGATGCGGCATAAGGGTGGTGCGGCTACGGCCGTTTGTCTACGGCCGGTAACCTTCCGGCTGCTGGCGTTTTGTTGCGGTGGGCCATCGGTGCGGTCGGTGGTCCGGTCGACGGAGGTGTGTGGATGCGGCTCGCGGTGATCCCAGGTGACGGGATCGGGCCCGAGGTGGTCTCCGAGGCGCTGAAGGTGCTCGGCGAGGTAGTACCGACGGCGGAGATCACGAACTACGACCTCGGCGCCGCCCGATGGCACTCGACCGGCGAGCTGCTCCCGGAGTCGGTCCTCGGCGAGCTCCGCCAGCACGACGCGATCCTGCTGGGCGCGGTCGGCGACCCGACGGTGCCGAGCGGAATCCTCGAGCGCGGCCTGCTGCTGCGCCTGCGGTTCGAAATGGACCACCACGTCAACCTGCGCCCGGCGCGGTTGTACCCGGGGGTCCGGGGACCGCTGGCCGACGCGGGCGACGTCGACATGGTCGTCGTGCGCGAAGGCACCGAAGGGCCGTATGCGGGCACTGGCGGTCTGATCCGCAAGGACACCGAGCACGAAATCGCGACGGAAGTCAGCGTCAACACGGCGTTCGGCGTCCGGCGCGTGGTGGCGGACGCGTTCAACCGCGCCGAGGGCCGCCCGCGCAAGCACCTGACGCTGGTGCACAAGACGAACGTGCTCTCGTTCGCCGGGTCGCTGTGGTCGCGGATCGTCGAAGAGGTTTCGCTGGAGCACCCGGAGGTGACGGTCGCGTACTCCCACGTGGACGCGGCGACGATCCACCTGGTGACGGACCCGTCCCGGTTCGACGTGATCGTGACGGACAACCTGTTCGGCGACATCATCACCGACCTCGCGGCCGCGGTGACCGGCGGCATCGGCCTGGCGGCCAGCGGCAACCTGGACATGACCCGCCGCAACCCGAGCATGTTCGAGCCGGTCCACGGTTCGGCGCCGGACATCGCGGGCCAGGGGCTCGCGGACCCGACGGCGGCGGTGCTGTCGGTGGCGTTGCTGCTGGACCACCTGGGCCAGAAGGAAGCGGCGCGGCGGATCGAGGCTTCCGTGGCGTTCGACCTCGCGACGCGGGACCAGTCCTCGCCGGGGGCCACCCAGGCGATCGGCGACCGGCTCGCGGCGCTGGTGTCGTCCAACGTGCGGACGGCCGGCTGAGTTTTCGGGGAAGCCCCGCGCCCTTGGTGGGTGCGGGGCTTTTTCGTGTCCGCCGCATGACCTGAACGACTCGTTCACGACGTCCGACGACAGGAACGAGTCGTTCAGGACATCCGGAAAGCTCGCCATGGCGGGGTTGTCCACAGCTCCGCCGCGATGTGGACAACTCGGCGGCCGGCGGGCTTTCCGGCCGGTTCTGTCGGCGGCCGCCGGTAGACTGGACCGGGGTCAGCCCCCAGGGAGCGGTGGGGCATGGTCGGTGGGGGAACCGGCGAATTCGAAGCGCCCCTTGGCGATGCCGAGCCGGCGTGAACGGCAACGCTGAAACACAACTGGCACCCCACCCAGACCCCCGATACGAAGCCAGAACACGGCCGGGAGTGCCGGGTCAAGGCACGCTTTCCCGCCTTGACGCGGTGCTGCCGGCCGTAGTCACAATCGGGCTTCGGGGTGGTGGGCCACTGAGCTGCTGACCACCGGCGGGTTCCCGGATGGTGGGAGCTTGGCCCAGTTCCTGGACTCGCCCGCAATCGTTGTGGCATGATGCGACCGTGACCAGCTTCGCGATCATTATCGCCGAGCGCGCCGGACGATAGCTCCACAAGAGCACCCGGCGCGCAACCTCTCGCACCCTGCGGGAGGTTTTTTTGTTGCCTTGAAACGCCAGGAACACGCTAGGAGAAGACCGTGACCCGCAAGGAGCCCGCCGATACCCCGCTCGGCGACGCCTTCCACCTCTACGACACGACGCTCCGGGACGGGGCGCAGCGGGAGGGCATTTCCTACTCCGTCCAGGACAAGCTCGCCGTCGCGCGGCTGCTGGACGAGCTCGGTGTCGGGTTCATCGAAGGCGGCTGGCCCGGGGCTCTCCCCAAGGACACGGAGTTCTTCGCCCGCGCCGCGAAGGGCGAACTCGACCTGAAGCACGCGGCCCTCGTCGCGTTCGGGGCCACGCGCAAGGCCGGCACCACCGCCGATGCCGATCCGCAGGTGCGGGCGCTGCTCGACAGCGAGGCGCCGGTCGTCACGCTCGTCGCCAAGTCCGATCTGCGGCACATCGAACGCGCCCTGCGGGTCGACGTCGACGAGGCCTGCGCCATGGTCCGGGACACCGTCGAGTTCCTCACGAACGAAGGCCGGCGGGTGTTCCTCGACGCCGAGCACTTCTTCGACGGCTACGCGTTTTCCCCCGACACCTCACTCAAGGTTCTCGACGCGGCCGCCCACGCCGGTGCCGACGTCCTCGTGCTCTGCGACACCAACGGCGGCCAGCTTCCGCTCGGTCTCGCCGAGACCGTCCGGAGCATCAAGGAAAAGACCGGGTTCCGCCTCGGAATCCACTGTCAGGACGACACTTCCTGCGCCGTGGCGAACTCCGTCGCCGCGGTGCAGGCCGGCGCGACGCACGTCCAGTGCACCGCCAACGGTTACGGGGAACGGGCCGGCAACGCCGACCTCTTCGCCGTGACGGGAAATCTGGTGACCAAGCTCGGCATGGACGTCCTCCCGACCGGAGGCGCCGCCGAACTCACCCGGGTCTCCCATGCCCTTGCCGAAATCGCGAACCTCGCCCCCTACACCCACCAGGCCTACGTAGGGGCGTCGGCCTTCGCCCACAAGGCGGGACTGCACGCGAGCGCGATCAAGGTGGATCCGTTGCTGTACAACCACATCGATCCAGCTTCCGTCGGCAACGACATGCGGGTACTGGTCACCGAGATGGCCGGCAGGGCCAGCCTCGAGCTCAAGGGACGTGAGCTCGGGGTCGACCTTGCCGGCCGGCCCGAGGCACTCACCAGCGCCATCACGAAGGTCAAGCGCCTCGAAGCCGAAGGCTGGTCCTTCGAGGCCGCCGACGCCTCCCTGGAACTCCTGCTGCGCCAGGAAGCCGACGTCCCCGTCGAAGCGCCGTTCCAGCTCGAGTCCTACCGCGTGGTGCTCGACCACCGCCCCGACGGCGAGGTCATGGCCGAGGCCACGGTCAAGGTGCACGTCGGCGGGCAGCGCGTCATCGCCACCGCCGAGGGCATCGGCCCGGTGCACGCCCTCGACGCCGCCCTGCGGAAGGCGCTGTCGCCGCACCTGTCCTGGTTGGACAGTGTGGAGCTGGCCGACTACAAGGTGCGCATCCTCCAGGGCCACCCGGGCACCGACGCGGTGACGCGCGTGCTGGTCGAGAGCACCGACGGCGAACGCGAGTGGACCACCGTCGGCGTGCACGGCAACATCGTCGAGGCCAGCTGGCTGGCCCTGTGCGACGCGCTCGTGCACAAGAGCACCACCGTGGCCTGAAGGGGTGGGCGGGCGCACGTAGACTGGCCGCGTGCGCCTAGCCCGAATTGCTCATCCCGGTGGTGTCGCGTTCGCCTCGATCGAAGGCGACGGTGACGACGCCCAGGTCCTCGAAATCGCCGAACACCCCTTCGGCCAGCCGAACTTCACCGGCAAGCGGTGGCCGCTGGCCGACGTCCGGCTGCTCGCGCCGATCCTGCCGTCGAAGGTGATCGCCGTCGGCCGCAACTACGCCAAGCACGCGGCCGAGTTCGGCAACGAGGTGCCCGCCGAGCCCATGCTGTTCATCAAGCCGTCGACCACGGTCATCGGCCCGAACGCGCCCATCCGCCGCCCGTCCGGCGTCGGCCGGGTCGACTTCGAGGGCGAGCTGGCCATCGTCATCGGCCAGCCGGTCAAGAACGTCCCCGCGGCCCGTGCCGCGAGCGCGATCCTCGGCTACACCGTCGCGAACGACGTCAGCGCCCGCGATCTGCAGAAGTCCGACGGCCAGTGGGGCCGCGCGAAGGGCTTCGACTCGTTCTGCCCGCTCGGGCCGTGGATCGAGACGTCGCTCGACGCGTCCGACCTGGCGCTGAAGTCCGAGGTCGACGGCGAGCTCAAGCAGGATGGCCGGACTTCGGACCTCGTCCACAAGATCCCCGAGCTGGTCGAGTTCGTCTCCGGCGTCATGACGCTCCTGCCCGGCGACGTCATCCTCACCGGCACCCCCGAGGGCGTCGGCCCGATCGAGGGTGGCCAGAGCGTCTCGATCACCATCGAAGGCATCGGCACCCTGACCAACCCGGTCGAGAACGTCTAACCCCTCGCCACCGGCTCCATCGGCCGCCGGGCGAACGCCGGAGCGTGCTCCGGCCGCAGCCCGAGGCCGAGGAGCCGGGCCGGGAGGTACGACAGCCGCGGGAACCGCGCGAACGCCTTGATCATCGGCGTCGGCGGGCCGTTGCGCTTGCCGCTCATCACCCCGCGCACGACGGTCCGGTGCATCAGGCGCTGCAGGCCCTGCACCAGCAACGTCGGCGCGAGCCGCCGCGCGCGCACCTTCGCCAGGTCCGCTTCGGTGGGACGGCCCCGGCGCAGCGGCTCGGCCAGCAGCGTCGCCGCCGCGACCGCGTCCTGCACCGCCAGGTTGATGCCGACGCCGCCGATCGGCGACATCGCGTGCGCCGCGTCGCCGATGCAGAGCAGCCCGTCGACGTGCCACTTGCGCAGCAGGTTGAGCCGCACGTCGAGGAACTTGACGTCGTCCATCGTCTTCAGCTCGTGCACCCGGTCGGCGAACTCGGGGCAGATCTGCGTCACGTTCTCCCGGAACGCCTCGATGCCCTGGGCACGCAGGTCCTCGCCCTTCGGCGCGAGGTAGGCGACCTGGTAGAAGTCCGGCCGGGGGAGCGGCACCGCGAAGCGCCGGTCCCGCATCTTCGGCATCAGCATGCCGCCCTGCTCCGCCTCTTGGCGGGACAGCCGGAACCACCAGACGTCGAACGGGCAGTCGTACTCGTGGGGCACCAGGCCGGCCTCTCGGCGGGCCAGCGACCACCGGCCGTCCGCGGCGATCACCAGGTCGGCGCGGATTTCGCCGGTCTCGCCACTGGTCGTGCGGTAGGTGATGCCCACGACGCGGCCGTGCTCGCGGACCAGGCCGGTGCACTCGGTCTCCATCCGCTGGACGAAGGTCGGCTCCTTCCGGGCGCTCTCGGCGAGCAGGTCGAGGAAGTCCCACTGCGGCACCATCGCGATGTACGGGTGCGCCACCTTCAGCCGGGTGAAGTCGGCCAGCTTCATCAGCTCGCCGTTCTCCTGGGGGAACCCCGCCGCGGTCAGCTCGCTGTGCGGCAGCGCGTCGAACTTCTCGCCGAGCCCCAGTTCGTCGAGCAGGGTGAGCGTCGACGGGTGCACCGTGTCGCCGCGGAAGTCGCGCAGGAAGTCGGCGTGCTTCTCCAGCACTGTCACCTCGACGCCGGCCCGGGCCAGCAGAAGTCCCGCGACCATCCCGGCCGGCCCGCCACCGATGACGACGCAGGTCGTGCGCTCGGTCATCTCGACCATCTCCCTTATTCATCACTTGTTGAATAACCTGAGGATGCACCCTCGCGAGGCCGGCGTCAAGCGGTGTGGCGAGGGATACGCTGATCGGGCGACGAGCGGGGTGCCGGTGGTCCGTCCGTGTCCTCGTGTGTTTCATCCGCGTTTCGCGGAGGGCCGGGGGCGAGAAACCGTCCAAACGCGACCGTTCGGCGGAGCTGGTCCACCATCGTGGGTACGGCTTCGCCCCCGGACTGCTGACGGACCCTTGTGGACAGACGAATTCCCCTTGGGTGGCAAGGGTTTCCGGCCGGAAAGCGCCGGCACCGGCCGGTCCGCGGCGAGGTGCGCCGCGGGCGGCGCGCCGTGGCCGGATAACCAAAAGAAGACGGTTCGCCAACTGGGAGTAGAGCCGGTGCGCCGGAACAGGCGAGCGGCAATCACCTCTTTGGCAGCGTCGCGAACGCGGCGGTTGCCCTAGCCTCACTGGGTGGATTTCGCCCTGGCACCCCGGACCCCTTCGCGAACCGCCCCGCCCGCCGCGGTGGCGCACGAACCCTGGGCGCCCCCCGAGCTCCGGCTGGTGTGCCTGGACATCGACGACACGCTCATCGACTGCACCGCCGCGATCCGCCGCAGCCTCCACATCCTCACCGGCCGGGGCGATCTGTGGCCGTTGTGGGACTTGATCACCGAAGAGCACGTCGCCCTGGTCGTCGCCGGCGAGCTCGACTACGCCACGATGCACCAGCGGCGCACGGACTGCTTCCTCGCCGAGATCGGCATCTTGGCCGACGCCGAGCAGGTCAGTTCCTTCGAGCGTCGCCGAAGAGAGCTGCTCGACCACTCGTGGCAACTGTTCGACGACGTCATCCCCTGCCTGGAGTGGCTGCGCACGGCCGGGCTGACCTTGGCCGCCGTGACGAACGCCTCGGGCGTCCACCAGCGGAAGAAGATCGCCGACCTGGGCCTGGCGCCGTTCTTCGACCACATCGCCATCGCCGGCGAGCTGGGGGTGGCGAAACCCGATCCGGTGATGTTCCACACGGTCTGCCTCGGCATGGGCTGCGCACCGGCCCAGGCGGTCCACGTGGGGGACAAACTGGACACCGACGCGATCGGCGCCCGCGACGCGGGCCTCGGCGCGGTGTGGCTCGACCGCGACGGCATTGGCGAGCGCGCGCCCGAAGGCGTCCACACCGTCGCCGGCCTCGCCGAGCTGCCTGAGCTGCTGGTTTCGGAGTACGCCACGATCGGGGTCCCCGCCCAGCGCGGCACGGGCACCCCCGCGTTCACCGTCCGGAACGGCGTGCTCTAGTATTTCTCCTCGTGCGGTGCTGAACCGGCCAGCCGGGGCGGTACCTCACTGGGGTATGGTGTAATTGGCAGCACGACTGGTTCTGGTCCAGTTAGTCTAGGTTCGAGTCCTGGTACCCCAGCTGCGGAGAGTGACCCCCCTGCGGGGCGAGAAATCGCCTCTGGTAAGTTCTCTCCAGCAAGAAAAACAGAAAAGCCCCTGGGAAACCAGGGAAGATCCTAAGCCCCCGTCGTCTAGCGGCCTAGGACGCCGGCCTCTCACGCCGGTAGCGTGGGTTCGAATCCCATCGGGGGTACCAGCAACACTCCGAACTCGGTTGGTCGATCTTCGACCAGCCGTGTTTGTCGTTTCCGGGCCGCCCGCTTCGGCCGGAAACGCTTTCACCGCAAGGAATCGGACGCCGATCGCGCATCCCTCGCCTCGAGTGCATTGTGGACGCCGCCCGGTCGGCGGTAAGGATCCGGTCAGCTCGGCGCACAGGTCTCCGGGGCACCGTGAGAGCCGTCCACGACCCCGGAGCGTGGACTCCGCTCGGACAACGGAGGAGATACGCATGCGTCGATCCACCAGGCCCCTCGTCACGCGGGCCGTGAAAACGCTGCTCGCCATGACCCTGCTGGTCGCCGGCTTCGGGGTGGCTGCCCCCGCCGTGGCGTCCGCGGCCCCGGCGAACACCGCGGTCACCGCCGCCGCGGCCCCGATGGCCGGGAGCTTGAGCGCGGCTCCGCGGACCGCCGCGAGTGCTGTCTTCACCTGCAACTACTTCTCGCGGTCGCCTTTCGTGGTCGTCGACTTCACCTGCCAGGTCACCTCGGGGGCCATCCGCGTCTACATCATCTGCTTCAACGGATCGCGGTACAACAGCGCGCCGCTGCCCGCGGTGGGGACCTACAACGTCCGCCTCAGCTGTCCCGTGGGGCGGGTGAACCTCCTCGGCTGGGAGTCCCTCACCTAGGCCGAGCCGTCGGGTCCGGGACGCCGGACCCGACCGCCGCGGCGTAGCCGCGCAACAGCGCGTGGCAGCTGTAGTGGCCGGGAGCCTGCTCGGTGAGGACGTTGGCGAGCGTCAGCTCGGCCAGCAGCGGCTCGACCCGGTCGGCCGGGATCCCGGCGAGGCTCGCCGCGGCCGCGACGGTGACGTCCGGCCCGGGAGATGCGCCCAGCAGGCGGAACAGCCGGCGCGCCCCCGGGCTCAAGGCGGCGTAGGACCAGGAAAGCACGCTGTGGAGGTCGGTTCCCGGGTCGTCGCCGGACAGGGCCGACAGCCGGGACCGCGCGTCGCGAAGCTCCCGGGCCAGGACGGCGAGCCGGAGCCGGGGCCGGGCCGCGGCCCGGGCGGCCGCGATCGCGAGGGCCAGCGGCAACCGCTCGCACGCCGTGACGATCCCGGCGACCGCCGCGGGTTCGGCGTCCGTGCGGGTCCGGCCCAGCCGGGCTGCCAGCAACTGCCGTGCCTCGGCGTGGGACAGCAGGTCCAGCGGGAGGAGACGGGCCCCGTGCGCGGCGACGAGCCCGGTCAGTGTCGTGCGGCTGGACACCAGGACGAGGCAGCCGGCCGTGCCCGGGAGCAACGGCCGCACCTGCTCGGCGTCGCGGGCGTTGTCGAGCACGACGAGCATCCGCCGTCCCGCCAGCAGACTGCGGTAGAGCGCGGCCCGGCCGTCCAGGCCGGCGGGCACGCGCGCGGCGGGAACGCCGAGGCCGTCGAGGAGCAGCCGCGTCGCCTCCGCCGGATCCGTCGCCTGCCCGCTCCGGTCGAACCCGCGCAGGTTCACGTACAGCTGCCCGTCGGGGAACCGGGCGCGGACGCGGTGGGCCCAGTGCACGGTGAGCGCGGTCTTGCCGACGCCCGCGGTCCCCGACACCGTGATCACGCGCTCGGCGGCCAGCTCGTCGAGGCGGGCGATCTCCGCGCGGCGGCCGGCGAACCCCGCGACGTCGGCCGGGAGCTGGGCCGGCACGACCAGGGGACCGTCCGCGGCCGGCGGCACCGGCAGGGGTTCCCCGGCCAGCAGCGCCCGCCGCAGGGAAAGCAGCTCGGGGCCGGGCGAGACGCCCAGTTCCCGGCGCAGCCGGTCGCAGGCGGCCCGGCACTCGGCGATCGCTTCGCCGGTCCGGTGGCCGGCCGCCAGGGCCCGGACGAGTTCCGCGGTCAGCCGTTCCGCGTGCGGGTGGTCGTCGGCCAGGTCCCGCAGCACCGGGACGACGGCGCCGGGCCGGCCGAGGCGCAACGCGGCGCGGGCCCAGGCGACCACCGCGTCCAGCCGTTCGGACTGCCAGCTG
This sequence comes from Amycolatopsis sp. NPDC021455, assembly GCF_040640995.1. NCBI lineage: Bacteria > Bacillati > Actinomycetota > Actinomycetes > Pseudonocardiales > Pseudonocardiaceae > Amycolatopsis > Amycolatopsis sp. NPDC021455. The sequence goes on from NZ_JBFACT010000016.1 coordinate 116,131, forward strand.
TCCCGCTGCCGCGCCGCCCAGTCGCCGCCGAGACCGGCCAGCGGCGTGTCCTGCCACAGTTCCTGTGCCTCGGCCAGGAGCGCGACGCGCTCGGTGTCGGGACAGCCGGGACGGCGGGCGGCTCCGGTGAGCCGGCGGAACCGGTGGAGGTCCACCTGGCCCGGGTCCACGTGCAGGACGTACCCGCCGGGCTGCCACGACACCGGCGGCTCGGGCGCGCCGGCACCGGCGAGTACCTTGCGCAGCCCGGCGATGCGCGTCCAGACCGCCTGGTGGGCCTGCGCCGGCGGGTGGTCGCCCCACACCCGGTCGATCAGCTTCGCGACCGGTACCGGCCGGGGCGCGGCGACGGCCAGGACCGCCAGCATCAGCCGCAGCTGCCGCCGTCCGGTCGGCACCGGCGTCCGGTGGGTCAGCACCGCCACCGGGCCCAGCAGCCGGATCTCCATCCCGCAACCCCCTGTGCGCTCGTCGAAATCCGGCGACGAGTCTGCCCCGGCCCGCTTTGGTGATGCATTGGTCCGCAGGTCAGCCGGTGGGCCGGCCCACGACGAGCCGCAGGTCGCGGGGCTCGAGCCCGGCCAGGTGACGGCGGACCCGGTCCGCGTCGGCCGTGCGCTGCTGGACCCGGTACAGCTCCAGCGCCCGTTGCCAGGACCGGCGCGCGCACTCGGTCTCGCCGAGTGCGAGGTGGGTTGCTCCGGTGAAATCCAGCACGGTGCCTTCGTAGTAGGTGTTGCCGACCTCGCGCAGCAGGGCGACGGCGTCGCGGTAGAGGGCGAGGGCGTGCCGAGGCGGGCCGGTGTGCTGGGTGATGAAGCCGAGGATTCCCGTTGCCAGCCCTTCGTCCTCGCGGTACCCGTGCCGGCGCGCCGACTCGAGCGCGGCCTCGGTGTTCACGCGGGCTTCCGTGAAGTCGCCGAGCCGGGCCAAGTACCAGCCCGACACCGTCAGCTCCCGCGTTACGCCGGCCGGCATGCCGAGGGCGCGGTAGAGCCGCAGTGCCTCGCCGGCGTGCTCCAGCGCCCGGTCGTCCGCCCCGCGCAGCGACCACGACCAGCCCAGCGCGTGGTGGGTGTACGCCTGCCCGGCGAGATCACCGCTCCGCTCGGCCAGCGCGAGGTGGCGCCGGGCTTCGGCGTGCCGCCCCAGCTCGGCGAAGATCGCCCCGAGGAGCTGGTGGGTGCCGGTGTGCACGGCGGGGTCGTCGAGCTCGTTCGCGGCTTCCTGCCCGGACTTCCACGCGGCGAGCGCGGCCTCGAAGCGCCCCTGCCGGTACAGGAACGTCGTCTGCAGCCAAGCCAGCTGCCACCGGACGACCGGCCGGCCCTGCGCCGCGGCCAGCCGCTGGACGGCGAGCAGGTTGTGCTGTTCGGCCGCGAACCAGGCGAGCGCCGACGGCTGGTCGGCCAGCGCGAGGACCTGGCAGCCCGGATGCGGTTCGCCGAGCCGGATCGGCGGGAGCAGCGGCTGCAGCAGCCGGTCCCCGGCGTGCGCGGTGTGCAGGTAGAAGTCGGTGAGCCGGCGCAGCGCGGCCGTGCGGACCGCGGCCGGAAGATCGGCTTCGGCGCGCTGCGCCGCGTCCAGCCGGATCAGGTCGTGCATCCGGAAGCGGCCGGGAACGTGTTGCTGCACAAGGGAAGCCTGTTCCAGCTCACGTAGGAGGCCCAGGGTGCCGGCGGCCGGCTTCGCGAGCAGGCAGGCCGCCGCGGGCACGCCGATGTCCGGTCCGGCGGCGAGTCCCAGCAGGCCGAACGCGGCGGCGGCTTCGCCGGAAAGGGCGTGGTACGACCACGAGAGCACGGCACGCAGGTTGACGTCGGCGTCGGCGGTGTCCAGCGCGGCGAGCCGCCCGGTTTCGTCGCGCAACTCGGCGGCCAGCGCGGCGAGCGGGAACCCGGGGTGCCGGCCGGCGCGGGCCGCCACGATGCCGATCGCCAGGGGAAGGCCCGCGCAGTGGCCGAGGAGTTCGGCGACGGCACCGGGATCGGCGGTGACGCCGTGCCGGCCGAGGTGCCCGGTCAGCAGCTGCCGCGCCTCCGCGCCGGTCAGCACGTCGAGGGCGAGCGACCGGGCACCGTGCGCGGTGACCAGGCCGTCGAGCCGGTGGCGGCTGGTGACGAGCACCACGCACGCCGGGCTGCCCGGCAGGAGGGGCACGACCTGCCCGGTGGTGCGGGCGTTGTCGAGCACGATCAGCATCCGTTTGCCCGCGAGCACACTGCGGTACAGCCCGAGCTGTGCCTCCCATTCCGGCGGCGTGGCTTCGGCCGCGACGCCGAGGGCGTCGAGGAATCCCCGCAGCGCCGTGGCCGGCGGCACCGGTTCGCCACCGGGGTCGAAGCCGCGCAGGTTCACGTACAGCTGCCCGTCGGGGAACGACGCGGCGTGCTCGTGGGCCCAGTGCAGCGCCAGCCACGTCTTGCCGATGCCGCCGGGACCGTTGACGACGACCAGGGGCACGCCCGCGCTCCCGGGCTCGGTCAGCGTGGCGGTGACGTCGGCGAGCTCGGCGGCCCGGCCCGTGAACGACCGTGGGGCGGCGGGCAGCTGGCGCGGCACGGGCACGGCCGGGCTCCGCCCGACGGCCAGCGCCGGGTCCGTGGTGAGGATCCGCTGGTGCAGGCGCCGCAGCGCGGGACCCGGATCGGTGCCGAGCTCGCCGGCCAGCCGTTCGCGGACGCGCCGGTAGTGCTCGAGGGCGTCGGCCGCGCGGCCGGTGCGGTAGAGCGCGAGCATCAGCTGCCCGGCCAGCCGTTCGTCCAGGGGTTCGTCGCGGGCCCGCTCGGCCAGGCCGGGCAGCAGCTCGGCGTGCTTTCCCTGGCGGAGCCGGATGTCGGCGAGGTCGAGCTCGGCGGCCCGGCGCCGCTGGACGAGCGTCGCCCGGAATTCGGCCAGCCACGGGACATCCGAGCCGGCGAAGGGTTCGCCGTGCCACAACCGAAGTGCTTCGTCGAGCAACGCGGCGGCGCGCGGGCTGTCACCGGCCGTCCGCGCGTCCGCGAGCAGCCGGTCGAACCGGTGCAGGTCGACGGTGCCGGGGTCGGTGGTGAGCTGGTAACCCGGGTGCCGCCAGGTGATCGAGAAACCCGGCACGGGCGCGAGCGCGGCGCGCAGCAGGGCGACGCTGTGCTGGAGCGCCCCGCGCGGCCGCCGCGGCAGGCGCCGGTCGCTCCACACGCGGTCGATCAGCCGGTCGGCCGCCACGACGTGGTTCGCCTCGACGAGCAGCAACGCCAGCACGGATCGCAGTTGCGCGTAACCGAGGTCGATCGGTTCCCCGGCCAGCCGCGCTTCGACGCGGCCGAGCAGCCGGAACTCCACCGTCGCCGAGCCGCCCCCCGCTGCCACCGGTCCAGCCTCGCGGATCCCGGCCCCGGGGCTCAACCGTTACCCCGGGATACGCCCAGGACGACGATGATCGCGCAACCGGCGGGCAACCGGAGTGGGCGACGCCCGGGTGGGGGTTCGTCGCGTCCTGCCGGGTGAAGAGGCAGTACCGCGGCGCGATCGGGTGGTCTCCTGGTTGGGCCTTTCCGCTGTGCGGCAGTTCCGTGTGTTCCGAAGTGACGGACGACAAAAGGATCGCCCATGTGCAGTTATGCGCTCGACAACGCAGCCGCCGAAACCGCGGACCGCTTCACCGCCCTCGAATTCTGCTACGACGCGGCCACCGAGAAGTCCTTGCGGCAGACCGGACTCACCACCGGGTGGAGCTGCCTGGAAATCGGCGCCGGCGGCGGCTCGATCGCACTGTGGCTGTCGGACATGGCCGGGGCCGGCGGGCGGGTCACCGTCACCGACATCGCGCCCGGTCAGGCGAAGCCGGAACTCCTGACGCGGGCGGGCGTCCGCGTGCTGCGGCACGACGTGGTCGAGGACGCCCTGCCGGAGGCGGAGCTCGATCTCGTCCACGCCCGCCTCGTGCGCCGGCGCTTTCCGGAAAGTGATCCTTTCCCGGTGTGTGCCGGTGGCGGCGGCCGTCGACATCCCCGCCACCTACCTGCGCGGGCGGGCCGCCAACACGCCGGCCCGCTCCTTCCCCATCAGGTCCGGTACGACGGCCGCCGCGGGGTTCTGTCCCGAGACCGTCCTCGAAGCCGGCCCCGACCGGGTCGTCTCGACCCGGCCGCTGGCCGGTACCCGGGCGCTCGGTGCCGACGCCTGCGTGCCGGCGTCGGTCGTGGCGAACGAACTGCTTTCGGTCGAGGAACGGGGGAGCGTGCAGCACCTCGCGTCGCGGGTCAGCGGGACGCTCTCCGGCGGCCAGACCGCTTGGGACGCCCTGGAAGCGGTCTTCCCCGGGGTCACCGCTTCGGGCATTCCCAAGGCCGAGGCGCGCGAGTACATCGCCCGCACCGAACCGAGCCCCCGCGGGCTGTACGCGGGAGTCGTCCTGACGGCGTCCAGCGACGGCGCTCTCGACGCCGGCCTGGTCCTGCGCGCGGTGTTCGAAACGGACGGGCGGTGGTGGCTGCGCGCGGGCGCGGGCATCATCGCCGAATCACGGCCCGATCGGGAATACGAAGAAACCTGCGAAAAGCTGCGCAGTGTCGCACCCTATCTCGTTCCCGGCCGGCGGCGTGCCCTTTGAGGCGGCCTTTCCCGCCCCAAGGCCGGTAGCGCGCCGGGGGTGATCTTGGGTTTCCTTTTCCCAGGAGCCGATCCGGTCGGCTCTCCGGCAGAGGGAATCCACCATGACCGGTTACGCCGGAATGGACCGCGCCCGTTATCCGGGTCCGGTCACCATGCAGAAACTCATGAGCGAAACGAATCTCTACTGGACGGGCTACTACCTGACCCCGGCCCCGTCGCAGGGCCACCCCCTCGGCTGGATGGGCACGCGGCCGCGGCTGGCGGACATGGGCTGGGGCTTCGCTCCGGTCTACGTCGGACAGCAGGATCCCGCGGCGGGAACGGGGAACAGCACGATCCTGACGTCCGCACAAGGCGGCATCGACGCCGAGAACGCCGTCGCGCTCGCTTCGGGCGAAGGCTTCGGAACCGGCTCGGCCGTCTTTCTCGACGTCGAGATCGGCGGCCCGGTCAGCCAGGCGAACCTGGACTACATCGGCGCCTGGCTGGAGGGGGTGTTCTCGGCCGGCTACACCGGCGGCGTCTACGGCAACGCCGCTTCCCGGGTCACCGACCAGGTGCGTGCCCTCGATTCCCGGGCGCTCCTCTGGGGGATCGGGCTCGGCCGCTACTCCGCCCCGGCCGCGACGACGCCGCCCTACCCCGAGCCCGACCCGGCCGGGTGCGGCTTCGCCGACGCGTCGCTGTGGCAGCTGCTGCAAGGCAGTGTGCTGCGGGACGCGAACGGGACCGCCCTGAAGGACGACTTCGGCGCGCCGCTGACGATCGACCTCGACAGCGCCCTGAGCCGTGACCCGTCGTCGCTCACCACGCCGCCGTCGGCGACCGTGCCCGAGGTGGCGTCGGTCAGCCCGGACAGCGGCGGCCAGGCGGGCGGGGAGCAGATCACCGTGCGCGGGAGCGGGTTCACGAACGCGACGGCCGTCGGGTTCGGCGACACCGGCTCGCCGGACTTCGTCGTGGCGTCCGACGAAGAACTCACCGCCGTCGCCCCGCCGGGGACCGGGAACGTCGAAATCTCCGTCTTCGGCCCGGGAGGCGTCTCGGCGCCGAACTCCCCGTCCGACGAATACGCCTACCTCAGCTGATCACCCGAGCCAGAAACGGATCCGTCATGACCGCTCCACTCACCGCCGCCGGCCCGCTTTTCGGCCCCGACTTCGTGCTCGTCGTCGCCAACGACGAAAACGGCGTCCCGCAGACGCTGCAGATCTACCCGGACGCCAACAACCTCGCTCTCCGTTCCGCGGGCCTGCCGGCGCAGTACTACTGGCAGCCCGCGCGCATTCAGCTCGCGAAAAAGCCGTCCGCTCCCGAGGACTTCGACTTCGGGATGACGATCTTCAAGGGCCTGATGACGTCGGAGACCACCGTCGGCACCGAGGACGAGACGGAAATCGGCGGTGGTTTCTGCACCTTCACCACGACGCTCGGGATTTCCGAGAGCGTCATCGCGAACGCCCTGAAGGCGCTCAAGGAGGGGCAGCATTCCGCGCCGGTGCCCCGGATCTCCGGGCTCTTCTTCGACCACGGCCCGAACGACCCGGACCCGCTGCTGGGCCCGGTCACGGTGCTCGAAAACACCGTCACGATCAACGTGCCGCTTCCCGACACCGAGACCCAGGCGAAGGCACCGCTCTACTTCAACGCGCAGGGCGGCGGCAAGGGGTCCATCGAAGAACACGGCTTCAGCTCGTTCCTGGTGACCCTGAACGAATACGCGGCGGGCATCGTGGCCGGCGGCCTGAAGAACGGCAACCCGCCCTTCCTGGTCACCGCGAGCCTGCACGAGATCTTCTACGTCAACCAGGCCACCGTCACCGTGCACGTCGACGTGGACAAGGTCTACGACGCCGTGTCCTTCGCCGCCGGCGGCGGCATCTTCGGCGGCATCTTCAGCGCCACGCTCGAACACAGCTATTCGAGCCTGATCACCAGCGGCGGCATCCGGGTCGAGATCGAGAGCAACGACGCCGTCATGAGCCCCGAGGCCAAGCAGTGGCTGATGAAGAACGCCGACGACATGCGCACGGCGGCCTTCAACCTGGTCAAGCAGGAGATCTTCGACTGGAAGCCCAACGAGCTGGCGCCGGCCAACCTCGGCAGTGACCGCGGCTGGTTCAGCAGCATCTTCGGCGGTGCCTCGGTATCGCTGAAGTCGACCTACCAGCGCCGCGGGCTGAAGTTCGACCAGCAGATCTCCCTCAAGGGAACGATGTCGGCCACCCACACCGTCTCCGGCGATCTCACCGACCTCGGGCCCGCGGTCAAGGCCCACCTGGAGCGCTACCTGGCCGTCGTCGACATCGGCGAGTACTTCAAGAAGATCCAGGTGGCCGGGGCGAGCGCGGTCAACTTCGGCGAGAAGCTGCCGGACGGCACCGATCTGCGGGACCCGATCCAGTCGGTCCAGCTCGAGGTCAGCTACCCCGACTACTCGGCCGCGCAGAACGGGCAGGTGAACCTGGTCACCCAGGCGCAGGGGCAGCACTACCTGCTCGGCCAGCCCGGGCAGAAGGGGCCGACGCAGCTGGCGATGTGGACGAAGGACAACCCCCGCGACATCGTCAACATCTCGGCCCTGCGCCTGGACAAGGACCTGCCGAACTGGCCGGCGGACCAGGTGAAGCTGACCAAGACCATCGTCTTCGACGGCGACGACCCCCGGGTCGAGCTCGCCGACGGCACCAGCGTCTACACCATCGTGACGACCGGGACCGCGCACGCGCCGAAGCTGACGGCCGACGAGGTCGGGTACGTCTTCGTCCGGTTCCTGCCCGACCGGGTCCTGCAGAAGGACAACATCACCATCACGGTGACCGCGCGGATCGGCGCCCGGACGGACACGATCACGATCACCAAGCAGAACCAGAAGGTCGCGCTCTGGGAGATCTTCTCCGACAAGTACGTGAACGAGACGTCGTTCAGCTACGGCCTGCAGGTCGAGGTGACCGGCCCGAACTTCACCGACGAGCCGGTCGTGTGGGGCACCACCACGCCGATCACCGTGCCGCTCAACAGCGGCCGCCTCAAGTGCCTCAACCCGCTGCGGCTGGTCCTGCCGGCGCCGCCGTCGGACAAGGTCGACGTGATCAACACCTACATCAAGAACTACCCGGTGAGCTGACCATGACCACGACCGGCCGCCTGACCACCGGCGTGACGGTCTCGTCGACGATGCTGGAGGCGGCGGGCATCACCGCCGGCTCCGGCACGTCGAGCGGGACGCTGCCGCCGGGAACGTCCATTCCGGACCCGAGTGACGCCGCGATCATCTGGTGGGTGCCCGAATACGTGCTCGCCACCGACCCCGACACGGCCTTCGCCTTCACCGCCCACCAGGACGACGCCGACGCGCAGGGCAACCCGTTCGCGACCGCCGAACTCACGCTGTCCCTGCGGAAACTGCCCACGCCGTCGGGCGGCGAGGCGATGCTGGCGGCCGTGTCCGACGGCGGCGATCCGGGCGGTGGTGTCCGCGAGCCCGACCCGACCTACCGGGACCTGCCGCTCAGCAGTGCCGCGGCCGTGCTTTCCCTGCCCTACCGCGACTCCGGCGGAAACCTCCAGGCACTGACGTTCCCAGGGCAGGTCACGACCTCCGGCGACGGTCTCGTCGTCACGGTCAAAGGCCTGCTCGGCAGTACCGTCATCCTCGCCTACACGGCGCTGACCGCCACCGGCGACATCAGCGTCGAGCTCGACTGCGCCTACCCCGGCCTGCCCGGCAAGGGCCGCACACACGTCGACTACCTCGTCCCGCCCGCGCTCGCCGCGGACGACCCGGGGGTCGGCGCGCAGCCGAGCCTGCTCAACGGCAACCGGACGACGTTCGCGATCGGGCTGAAGTACGCGTCGCCGTCCTACACCCCGCGCTACACCGTCACGGCGGGCGGCGCCACGGCGACGATCACCAGCGCGGCCCAGCTGAAGAACTTCGACGTCCGCCAGTCGGAGTACTTCGAGGTGACCGCGCTCGGCGACATCGCCTCGAAGTACCCCTCGTTCCGGGCGCTCTACCTCGGCTCGGTCAGCGGCACGGCCTTGGCCGTTCCGGCGGCGTACGGCACGATCCGCGGCCGCGACGGGTGCGCCCAGGAGTGCGACGCCGTGCTGGACGCGGGGGCGAGCGGCGGCTGCACGTTCCAGCTGTCGTTCGACCTCGGCCCGGTGGTCGACCCGGTCGACCTGGAACGGCTGCGGGCCGACCTGGCGGCCGCACCGCTGGTCCGCGGCCGGTGGACCTACCTGACCATGCCGTCCCTTGTGGACACTCGAAGCCCGCTGGCGTTCTCTTCGCCGCTGGTGGACCACGTCGTCTTCACCGGCGGGGTCGCGCCGCAGACCTTCGCGCTGACCGCGTCCATCGGCGACGGCGGCGACGGCCTCCCGGCCATCGTCAAGGCCAACCTGGTCCTGAAGCAATTGTGCAGCCCGGTCACCGAGCCGCTGGTGGGGCGGTTCGCGCTGCGGCTCGACGAGGCCCACGAGGAGACGATCCCGGCGACGGTGGTGCTGAACCTGCGCACCACCGCGGGATCCGACGGCGACATCGCGGTCGACGTGACCGACCCCGCGGCACCGGTCGTCCGCAACGCGATGCCCAGGACCGGTCTCCGCCTGACCGGGTTCGCCGCGCGCACCGGCGGCGTGCTCACGACGACCGCGCTGGACACCGTCCTGGCACCGGGGGAGACCGCCAAGCTGGCTCCGCCGCCGGACACCGACGCGATCTTCGTCCGGCGCACGCTGGCGGTGCCGAACCCGCTCCCACCGGGCGCGCTGACCGACTACGTGACGGTCAACACCGAGACCGTGCAGGCCGCCCACCACGTGATCGGGCTCAACGCGACCGGCGTGGACTTCGCCAGGGCGAAGCTCAAGGAGATCGCCGTGGCCGTCACGCTGACCGGGCTGCCCGACCTGGCCGTCCCGGTCCTGCACCTCGCCCCGGGCGCCCAGGCGGCGAGCACCCAGGTCGACATCCCGATCCTCTACGGCCTGACCGAGGTGGCCGCGGCGCTCGCGATCACCCTGGTCAGCTCGGAACCCGGGACCGCCGATCGCCGGGTGAGCCTCACCCACGACTTCGGTGAGCACCCGATCCGCGTCCTGACCAGGGGCGAGCTCGGCTTGCCCGGATGACTCACGCCGGGCGCGGATCCCCGTAGCGGTCGGCGATCGCGGCGGCGCGGTCGCGCAGGGCGGTGCGCAACGACGTCGGCGCCAGGGCTTCCGCGTCCGTGCCGAGCTGCCACAGCGCCCACTCGGCGTGCCGCGAATCCTGGAACGTCACTTCCAGCCGCAGCCGGCCGTCCGCCTCCGGTTCCTCGGCGCGGACCGCCACCGCGGTGTTCAGCAGGTCCTCCCGCCGGGCCGGGTGGACCAGGACGAGCACGGCGAGGTGGCCGTCGGCGAGGAACCGCGCACAGCGCTCGCGCCAGATCCGGGCCAGGTCCACCCGGTTCGGCCGCTCGGCCGGCTCGGGGAGGTCTTCGGCGGCCAGCACCCGCGAAAGCCGGTAGGTGCGGTCCTCACCGGATCGCGTGGCCAGCAGGTACGTCCGTTCGCGGACGGTCACCAGGCCGATCGGGTCCACCGTGCGCCACCGGGGTTCGGAGTCCGTGGCGGCGTAGTGGATGCGGAGCTTGTGCCCGGCGAGCACCGCGCGCCGGACCGTGAGCATCGTCCCGCCGGGTAGTTGTTCGGTGACCGCCCGGCGGGAGAGCAGGTCCGTCTCCGGCTCGACGAGGAACCGCTGGGCCGCGTCGTTCGCGGTGACCCGGTGGCTTTCGGGCAACGCGTCGACCACCTTGCGCATCGCCGAGGCGAGCGCCGGGCCGAGGCCGAACACCTGCTCGCGTCCCGATCCGGTGGTCAGCAAGGCCAGGGCCTCGTCGTGGTTCAGCCCGGTGAGCTCGGTCCGGAACCCGGGCAGCAACGCGAAACCGCCGTGCCGGCCGCGTTCGGCGTAGACCGGGACACCCGCCGCGGACAGCGCCTCGATGTCGCGGAGCACCGTCCGGGTGGACACCTCCAGCTCGCGGGCCAGCGCGTCCGCGGTCAGCCGGCCGCGCCGGCGCAGCAGGAGCACCAGCGAAACCAGCCGGTCGGCGCGCATGCGGAAACCCTAGCGAAATCACGACACAGGATGTCGTGATTCGCCGAGAGGCTTCCCGCGGGTATCCGATGATCCGAATGGAGCTGAAGTGGCAGTCGAACGAACCGCGGTCAACCCGGTGACGTGGTCACTGGGGATGGGGTTCAACCAGGGCGAGCTCGTTTCCGGGCACACCCGGACCCTGTACTGCTCGGGGCAGACCGCGATGAACGGCGAGGGCAAGCCGGAGCACGACGGCGACCTGGCCGCGCAGCTGGCGCTGAGCCTCGACAACCTGGAGGCCGTGCTCGCCGAGGCCGGCATGTCGCTGGCGAACCTCGTCCGGCTGAACGTCTACACCACCGACGTCGACCTGCTGTTCCCGCACTACGGCGTGCTGGCGGCGCGGCTGGGCGCCGCCGGGGTGGCACCGGCCACGACGATGCTCGGGGTGACCCGGCTGGCGATCCCCGGCCAGCTGGTCGAGCTGGAGGGCACCGCCGTCGCCTGAGGCGACCATCCACTGTGGACATCGCTGCTCCCGGGGGCGGCCGGGCCTTGACACACGGTCCTTGTCATTCATACATTCGATGTCCGGTTGTATGAATGACGTGGGGAGTTGGTCCGCATGCGGCTCGGCAAGACCGCCGTCGTCCTCGGGGGCAGTGCCGCCGGTCTGTGCGCCGCCGGGGCGCTCGCCGGGCACTTCGACCGGGTGCTGGTCCTGGAACGCGACGAGCTCCCGGCCGGTGCCGAACACCGCCGCGGCGTGCCGCAGAGCAAGCACCCGCACTTCCTGCTGAACTCGGGACGGCGGGCGATCGGCGCGCTCTTCCCCGGCTTCGAGGACGACCTCATCGCCGCCGGCGGGCTGCACCTGATGCCGTCCATGGACGCCGCCTACCTCGACGGCGAGGGGTGGTCGGCCCGCAAGCGCGGGTCGATGACCATGGTCTACGGCTCCCGGATCCTCATCGAGCGGGTGTTGCGCGACAAGGTGCGGGAGCTGGCCAACGTCGTCGTCCGCGAGGGAGTCACGGTCACCGGTCTGACCACGCGGGACGGCGGCGTCACCGGGGTCGACTTCACCGCCGCCACCGGCGACGAGCACGTCGACGCCGACTTCGTGGTGGACGCGCTGGGCCGTGGTTCCTCGGTGGGCGACTGGCTGGCGGCGGCGGGCTGGCCCCGGCCGGAAGTCCAGACCCTCGACGCCAAGGTGACCTACACCTCGCGCTGGTACGAGCTGCCGGCGCGGCGGCCCGCGTCCTGGTGGTGGCGGCACCTGGTGATCATGCCGACCCCGGACAAGGGCGAACACCCCGCCGAGCACGAGTTCCTGGTCAACTTCTTCCCGATCGAAGGCAACCGCGTCATCGCCTGCATGGGTTCGTGGGGCCTGGAAATGCCTCGGACTCCCGACACCTTCGTGGAAACCGCGCGCCGGGTGCGGACGCCGTTGTTCGCCGCCGCGATGGACCGGTGCGAGCCCGTCTCGGAAGTCCACCTGACCCGCTCGACCGGCAACAAGTGGCGGCGCTACGACCGCCTCCGCACCCCGCCGGCCGGCTTGGTGTTCGTCGGCGACTCGATCTGCGCGTTCAACCCGTTCTACGCCCAGGGGATCAGCTCGGCCGCGGCGTCGGCCCTGTTGCTGCGCGACCACCTCGCCCGCGCCGGGCGGCTCGACCCGGGGTTCTCCGCGCGGTTCCTCGCCGCGCAGCGCAAGCTGCTCCGCGTGCCGTGGCGCTTGGCGATGGCCAGGGACCAGGGTTACGCGTGCGCGGTGGGCACCGAGCAGCTGCCGGAGTGGCGGCGGCGGATCGTCGCGGCCGTGTCCGCTCCGGCGTTCAGCCTCATCGTGGGGGCCGCCCGCGAGTACGACGTGGTCGACGAGCACTTCGCCAAGGTGTTCAACCTCGACGAGTCGCTGGGGGAGATGATGCGCAACCCGCGCGTGCTCGCCGGGCTCGTGCGCTACCGCGTCCGGGCGGCACTGGGCAGGCACCGCGTCCCCTTCGGATTCGACCCGCAGGCCGAACCGCCGGCCACGGACTACTCGCCCGGCGCCCGCGAAAGCACCGCGACGACGGCGGCCGCGCGGTGAGCGCCGGGTGCGGGCCGGAGGCCGACGCCGTCACCCGCGGCCTCGGCTTCGACTGCCACGACGTCGCGCCGGTGGTGTCCGTCCGCCCGCCGTGGGCCCTCGCCCACTGGACGATGCCGCTGCTGGAGGTGCTCGTCGTCGGCGGCGCGGTTTTCGCGCTGGTGCACGCGGTGCGGCGGCACCGCGCGGGCGACCCGGTCAACCTGGCGCTGTGGTTCGCCTCGCTGGTCTACCTGTTCGTCACCGAACCGCCGCTGTACTTCCCGGAGTGGTTCGGCCTCGACCGGCTGTACGGCTTCATCTTCGCCCACAACCGGTTCACCGTGCAGTTCATGGGGGACCGGCTGCCGCTCTACATCGTGGCGTTCTACCCGGCGTTCAGCCAGCTCGCCTACGAGCTCGTCCGGTCGTTGGGGATCTTCCGGCGTCGCGGCGCCCTGGCCGGCTCGGTCGCCGTCGCCTTTGCCTGCCAGGTGTTCTACGAGGTCTTCGACCAGCTCGGCCCGCAGCTGAAGTGGTGGGCCTGGAACCCGGGCAACGACGTCGTCAACCATCCCGCGCTGGCGTCGGTGCCGATGACGAGCATGCTGCTGTTCGCGTCCGTTTCCCTGGCGGCCATGACGTATCTGGTCGTGCGCCTGACCGGCGGTGGTCCGCGTCGCGGGTGGCCGCTGGTGTGGCGCACCTCGGCGGCCGGCGTCCTCACCCCGCCGGCCATGGCGGTCGCCGGCATCCCGTCGAGCCTGGCCGGCACGAACACCACCGCGCGGGCCTGGATCCTCGGCGTCGAACTGGGTCTGGTCTGGCTGGCCGGCGCCGGGATCGTCGGCTCGCACCTGCGGTCCCCGGACCGCGGGCCGGCCGAACCGTTGTCCGCCTTCGCCCGCTTCTACCCGGCCGGCTACCTCGGGGGGATGGCGGTGTTCTGGATCGGCGCCCTCCCGGCGTACTTCGCCGCTCACGACGGCGTCACCGATGAGGGCACCCCGATCGGGAGCGGGCTCTACGCGCTCGCCTGCTTCGCCGGGGCCGGGCTGCTGCTGGTCGCGCTGTACCGCGAGGCGCACGCCAAGGCCCCTGCTCCGGCCTGAACGGCCGTGCTCGGGGAAGATGGAGTGCATGGGGCACCACGGATGGCAGGGCAACCCGCCCGGCACGGAAGACGAGGCACGCCGCCGGATCGTCGAAGCGGCGACGGCGTGCCTCGACCGCGTCGGCCTGGCCAAGACCAGCCTGTCCGACGTCGCCGCCGAGGCCGGCGTGACCCGGCAGACCGTCTACCGCTACTTCCCGAGCCTCAAAGACATCCTCCGCGCGGTCGCCCTGGCCGGGGTCGAAGAGTTCGCCGGGCGGATGGAACGCCACCTGGCCCGGTTCGGCAGCGCCGCCGAGGCCGCGGTCGAGTCCGTGGTGTACGCCGTCCGGACTGTCCCCGGTGAGCCCCACCTGGGGCTTCTGCTGCAGGCGGGCGAAGCCGACTTCTTCACCGACGGGGTCATTTCCCCCTTGGCGTTTTCGTTCGGCGCGCGGATCCTCCGCAACGTGCCGGTCGACTGGGCGGGTGCGGGGATCGAAACCGAGGACGACCTGCGGGGGCTCGCCGAAGTCCTGATGCGGCTCTTCATGTCTTTCCTGCAGTACCCGTCGGCACCGGCACTCACCGACGACGGGCTGCGGGCGCTGGTCCGCCGGTGGATCGGACCGGCCCTGCGCGGGTGATTCCGCCGCGCGCGGAAATCCTGCGGAAAACTTCGCGAACTTCGCGGAGCCGACGGCGGTGGTGATGCCGGGCACGGCCTCCGTTGGCGGCGAGGGTGTTCAGCCCTGGCCGCCAACGGGTCGGCTGCCGTGATCTTCCCCCAGCGATCTCCCGGCCATCGCGTTACTTCTTCGCGGCGGCGACCTTCTTGCGCGGGGCACGCTTGCGCGGGGCGGCGGGCGCTTCGGCTTCCTCGACCTGGGCCGCCTCGTAGGCGGCGATCACCTCGGAGGAAAGGCGTCCCCGCTCGGAGACCTCGTAGCCGTTCGCGTTGGCCCAGGCACGGATCTGCTGGTTGCGCTCGCGGTCGGTGGTGCTGGTCGTGGTGGACTGCCCGGTCGCGACCCGGACCTTCCGGCCACCGATGCGACGGCCGGCCGCGATGTAGCGGGCCAGTTCGTCGCGCAGGGCGGTGGCGTTCTCGTCCGACAGGTCGATTTCGTAGGTGACGCCGTCGAGACCGAACTGAACGGTCTGGGCGGCGGTGCTGCCGTCGATGTCGTCCAGGATCTCGACGAGGACTTTCTGGGCCACGTGAATGCTCCTCAGTTGGATGTGCGTCCGGGGAACGCGACGTGTGACAAGTTGCACAATGGTCGGCGTTCTTCGGTGGAGTGTATCCACCCGAGGATAGGTACGGCAATTTCCCACCGGTCTCGCGGAACGGCCGGTGGCCCGGATGGTCCGGAAAGGACCGGCCGCCCGGGGGTAATAGGCGTAAACGCGCCTCAGGTTCCCGACGGCGTGGAGCCCTGCTCGCCGTGGTGGTAGGGCGGATCCGTGACCGGCACTTCGCCGTCTTCGCCTTCGACGGGATCGCGCAGATCGGCGTCCTGCGCGGCCTCTTTCGCCTCCTTGATCTGCTGCCGGCTCCGGGCGAGTTCCGCTTCGGGGCCTTCCGGGGAGTTTTCGCTCGCGGTCATCGCCACTCCTTGCCGAGGTCGTCACACAGCTTTCTCACAGGAACGGCTACCCCGGAAGGCGGGAACGCAACCGTCGGCGGTGTTCACCCCAATGAGTGGGCGCCGGAATGGGCCGTCGGGGAGCGGCGGGGGAATTCTTCCGGGACCGGTTCCGGGGTCCCCTGCCCGCCGAGGAGCCGAGAACGGCGTTCAAGCGTGTTCCCGGTCGACTCGGGCCGGGAACGGCCGTAGAACGTTGATGAGGCCGCGTGCCGGGGGCCTGGTGTCGCACATCCGGGGCGCTGACGGCGGCCCGAGATGCGCCCCAATGTGGCGTTGGTTGCGTCCAACGCACCCAATGTGGCGTTCGGTGCGTCCAACGCACCCAACGCCACATTGGGGCGCTTGGGACGCACGGCTCCACGCCGGCGCCGGCCCCTGCCGCCGGACCGGGGGCAGGCCCCGGAATGCCGAAGGGCCCCGCACCAGGCTGGTGCGGGGCCCTTCTGGGAGATGGAACGGGTGTTACTTCTTCTTGGCGGCCGACGTGCGCTTGGCCGGGGCCTTGGCGGCGGCCGGCTTCTTGGCGGCGGCGGTCTTCGTCGCGGCCGGCTTGGCGGCGGCGGTCTTGGCCCGCGTGGTGGTCGCCTTCGCCGTGGTGGCCTTGGCCGCCGTGGTCTTCGCCGCGGCCGCCTTCGGGGCCGCCTTGGTGGCGGTGGTGGCCTTGGCGGCCGGCTTCGCCGCGGTGGCGCGGGTCCGCGTGGTCGTCGAACGCGTGGTGGCCGGCTTGGCGGCCGCGGCCCGCGTGGTGCGGGTCGTCGTCGCCTTGGCCGGGGCCGCCGCGGCGGCGGTCTTGGTGGCCGTCGCCCGCGTGCTGGTGGTGGCCGCGGTGGCGCGCTTGACCGGGGTGGCCTTGGGCAGCTTCTTGGTGCCGGAGATGACGTCCTTGAACGTGGTCCCGGCGCGGAAGGCGGGCACGTTGGTCTTCTTCACGCGCACGGCCTCACCGGTGCGCGGGTTGCGCGCGGTGCGAGCGGCGCGGGCGCGCTTCTCGAACACCCCGAAGCCGGTGATGTTGACCTTTTCGCCCTTGTTGACCGTCCGGATGATGATGTCGACCAGACCGTCAACAGCCTGCGAAGCCACCTTCTTGTCGCCCAGACGCTCCGACAGCGCCTCGATCAGCTGGGCCTTGTTCGTCATTCCAGTCCTCCATAGTGGAACTACTAGTCACGGCCCATCTCGGCCGACACTGCACACGGTATTACCAATACCGCACAAAATCCAACTGGGGGTCGAAATATTTCCTTGTGCGGGGGCGGGTTCCGCCCCCTGCGGGCCCCCGGCCGGGCGCCGGCGGGAACGTGAACCGGATCCCCGGCACGGCTCTGAGCAGGCAAAACGCACCGACCGGGCCGTCCACAGTGGTCGTCCATATAGGACCCGAGGCCCCTCCGGAGAACTTTTCGCCCGACACGCCGGTCCGGGGTGTCGGAGCGGGTGGCCGAGCCCACAGCGGGCCCGATCCCGCGCGGCGGCGGAGGATCGCGGCCCGCCCGGAGGGCCCGCCGGCGCCGCTTCGCCGTGGAGCCAGGCGGAAGCGGACGGCGGCGAGCCCGGCGCGGCCGGACCGGCGTTGCGGCGCAACCGGTGTGCCCGCCGCGGGGAGTCCACCGGATTGCCTGCGGGGCCGGAAAGATCTTCCCCGAAGGGTGAACTCACTCGTTCGGCGCAGCCGGGCCCCGCCGAAACCCCGGGCGTCACAGCAGCCACAACGCCGTGTTGGGCGCGGGACTGTCGGTCCGGCGGGCTAGTCTGCCGCTCGGAGCAGGCCCAGAGGAAGCGCCGGGTGTGACAGGGAGAACCGTGGACCAGGAGACGCTCACCACCGTGGTCGGACGGGTGGCAGGCACCGAGGACTCGACGCCGTTGCAGTTCTGCGTGGCCATCGACCCGGACGCCTATCTGCAGCTCGACGACGTCGTCGTGACCCGGCGGGAACTGCCCGGGCTCGGCGAAGTCACCTCCTACGGCGTCGTGACGCAGGTGAGCGCGCGGCACGAAGGGGCCAGCTTCGGCAGCGACGTCTTCCTGATCTCCGACGGGGTCCTGCCCGCGCAGGTGCAGGAGATCGCCGAGATCGCCACCACCCGCGTCGAGCCCGAATGCTACGTGCCGCCGCGGCCGGGGTCGGTCGTGTCCCGTGCGGTGGGAGAGGATCGCGCGCAGGCACTGTACTTCGACAACATGACCCGCCAGGTGGCGGTCGGCCTGGGCCGGGACGGCGAACCCGTCTACCTCAACATGGACTTCCTCGACGGCACCCGCGGCGCGCACGTCAGCATCAGCGGCGTCTCCGGCGTGGCCACGAAGACGTCGTTCGCGTTGTTCCTGCTGCACTCGATCTTCCGCGGCGGCGCCCTGCCGAACGCCCACAACGCCAAGGCCCTCGTCTTCTCGGTCAAGGGCGAGGACCTGCTGTTCCTCGACACGCCCAACGTCCACCTCGACGAGAAGCTCAGGGACGAGTACCTCAAGCTGGGGCTGCCCGCGGAGCCCTTCGCCTCCGTCGGCTTCTACGCGCCGCCGACGCCGTCGGACACCACGGGGAAGCCTTACGTCACCGGGCGGACCTCGGGGGTCGGCGCGTTCTGGTGGACCATCGCCGAGTTCTGCGCCAAGGACCTGCTGCCGTACGTCTTCGCCGACGCCGAGGACGAGCGCAACCAGTACACGATGGTCATCCACCAGGTCGCGAACCGCCTGCGGCAGGACAGCGTCCCGGCGGGCAAGGACGGCTCCGCCACCGTCGACGGCGTCCTGTGCCGCACCTACGCCGAGCTGATCGACGTCATCTGCGACCGCGTCACCGACGAGGAAACCCGCGCGAGCTGGGCGGGTGCGGTCACCGGCGCGGGCACGGTCAACGCGTTCATCCGCCGGCTGCGGTCCAGCCAGCGCGCGCTCTCCGGGCTCATCCGCGGCGACCTCGCCGACCACCCGGCGCGCCAGTTGTCCACGGAGAACCAGCAGGTGACCGTCGTGGACATCCACAACCTCGTCGAACGGGCGCAGCGGTTCGTCGTCGGCGTCACGCTCGCCGCGGAGACCGCGCGCAAGGAAGCCGCGGGTCCCGGCGGGCTGCTGTTCACCATGCTGGACGAGCTGAACAAGTACGCGCCGCGCGAAGGCAGCAGCCCCATCAAGGAGGTGCTGCTGGACATCGCCGAGCGCGGCCGCTCCCTCGGCGTCATCCTGATCGGCGCGCAGCAGACCGCCAGCGAGGTCGAGCGCCGGATCGTAAGCAACAGCTCGGTCCGCATCGTCGGCCGCCTCGACGCCGCGGAGGCCTCGCGCCCCGAGTACGGCTTCCTGCCGCAGAGCCAGCGGGTCCGCGCGACGCTCGCCACGCCGGGCACGATGTTCGTGAGCCAGCCGGAGATCCCGGTGCCGATCGCCGTCGGCTTCCCGTTCCCGGCCTGGGCCACGCGGCTTTCCGAGGCCGGCGCCATCCCGGCGGCCACGACAGGGTCGTCTACGGCGAAGAAGGCCGATCCCTTCGCCGGCCTGCCCACGCGCGGTGCCGATCCGTTCGACGACGACCCGCCTCCGTTCTGAGCCCGCCTTCGCCCGCTACCGAAACGGAAGGAAGCCGTGTGAAGTTCCTGCACACCTCCGACTGGCACATCGGCAAGACGCTCAAGGGCCGCAACCGCCTCGACGAGCAGCGCGCCGTGCTCGGCGAGATCGTCCGGATCGCCCGCGAACAGGCCTTCGACGCGATCCTCGTCGCGGGCGACCTCTACGAGACGTCGGCGCCGTCGGCGGCCGCGCAGGAACTCGTGGTGCGGGCCCTGATGGCGCTGCGCGAAACCGGTGCCGAGGTGATCGCGATCGCCGGGAACCACGACCACGCCGCGACGTTCGAGGCGTACCGGCCGCTGCTGCTGGCCGCGGGCATCCAGCTCACCGGCGATCCGCGGCCGGTGCACGACGGCGGTGTCTTCTCGTTCGACGCGCGTTCGACGGGGGACCGCGTCAACGTCGCCGTGCTGCCCTTCCTTTCCCAGCGCTACGCGGTGCGTGCCGCCGAGCTGCTCACCGGGACCCCGGCGGACAACGCCGGCCAGTACGACCAGCGCGTGCGGGACATCCTGGAGCACCTCAAGACGGGTTTCACGCCCGGCGCGGTGAACCTCGTCATGGCGCACCTGACGGTCACCGGCGGGACGATGGGCGGCGGGGAACGCGCGGCGCAGTCCATCTTCGAGTACCACGTGCCCGCGACGGCGTTCGGTGCCGAACCGCACTACGTGGCGCTGGGCCACCTGCACCGGCGCCAGTCGCTGCCCGCCGCGTGCCCGGTGCACTACAGCGGTTCGCCGTTCGCCGTCGACTTCGGCGAGCAGGACAACACCAGCGTCGTGCTGTCGGTCGAGGTGACGCCGACGACGCCGGCGAAGATCACGGACATCCCGCTGACCGCGGGGCGGAAGCTGCGGACGGTCCACGGCACGGTGGCGGAACTCGCCGGCCGCGCCGAGGAGTTCGGCGAGGACTACCTGCGCGTCTACATCCGGGAAGCGACCAGGGCCGGGCTGCGGGAGGAGATCCAGGAGGCCCTGCCGAACGCCCTGGAAATCCGCATCGACCCGGAGTTCGCCGCGCCGGTGACGACGTCGGGCGGCGACCGCGCGGTCGCGGACCGTTCGCCGGGGGAGCTGTTCGCGGCCTACTGCGAAGAACGGACGGTCGAGGACAAGCGCGTGCAGGCGCTCTTCGCGCGGCTGCACGACGAAGAGACGAGCGGGGTGTGACATGCGGCCAGTGCTGCTGGAGATGACCGGCTTCGCGTCCTTCCGCGAGAAGACCGAAGTCAGCTTCGAGGACACGGACTACTTCGCCCTCGTCGGCCCGACCGGCGCGGGCAAGAGCACCGTCATCGACGCGCTCACCTTCGCCCTCTACGGCTCGGTCGCGCGCTGGGACCACGAAGGCCTCGTCGCGCCCGCGCTCGCCCCGACGACCAACCGCGCCACCGTGCGGCTGGTCTTCGACGCCGGCGGCGACCGGTACCACGTCGTCCGCGAAGTCCGGCGCGGCGGCGGGAAGAAACCCACGGTCAGCGTCAAGAACGTGCGCCTGGAACGGCTCGCCGACCCCACCGCGCTCGGCGGTCCCGACGACGACGCCGAGGCGGTCGCCGCGGACTCCGAGGTCACCCCGGCGGTCGAACGCCTGCTCGGGTTGACGTTCAAGCACTTCTGCACCTGCGTGGCGCTGCCCCAGGGCGACTTCGCGGAGTTCCTGCACGCGAAGGCCGCCGACCGGCAGAAGATCCTCATCAAGCTGCTGGGCCTCGAGGTCTACGAGCGCGTCGGCCGCCGCGCCGGCGTGACGGCGGAGCAGCAGAAGCAGCGCGCCGCCGTCCTCACCGAACAGCTCGGCAGCTACGCCGACGCCACCGAAGAAGCCGTCGAGGCGCTGGCCGCGCGGATGACGGCGCTCGCGGACCTGGACGCGCGGGTCAACGCGGCCTTGCCGGGACTGAACGACGCGACGCGCACGCACGACGACGCCCGGCAACGCGTCGCCACGCTGACGAAGGAACTGAGCGTCCTCGACGCGCTGGAGCGTCCGGAAGGCGTCGAAGATCTCGAAACCCGGCGCCGGACCGCGGCGGACGCGGCGACGGCCGCGCGGGCCGGGCTGGAAAAAGCCGAAACGGCGGACGAAACGGCCCGTGCCGCGCTGGCCGCCGCACCCGGCCGGGCCGAGCTGGAACGGATCCGCGCCGCGCGTGCGGAACTCGTCGAAGCCGAGAAGGCCCTCCCGGGGCTGGAAGAAGCGGCGAAGACGGCGTCGGCCGAGAAGGAGGCCGCCGCCAAGGCCGTGACCGAAGCCGTGTCCGTCGCCGAGACGGCCCGGGCGACCCGGGACAAGACGGCTCGCGCCGCCGAGGAGGCGACCGCCGAAGCGGCGCGTGCCCGGCAGGACCGCGACCGGCTGGCCGGGCTGCGGCCGCCGTCCGATCTCGGGGACCTGACCGCGGAAGCGGCGCGGGTGGCGAAGCGCACGGCGGACGCGGCCGCCCGCCTCGGCGCGGCCGAAGCAGCCGATGCCGAGGCACGCGCCGCGTTGGCCGCGCAACCGGACGTCGCCCCGCTCGCGGCCGCGCGCTCCGACGCCCGCACGCTCTACGCGGTGTGCGAAGCACAACGGAAGGCCGCACCCGAGCAGGCCGCGCACCGCAAGGAACTCGAAGCGGCGCGAAGCGCCTTCGCCCACGCTGACGCCGAAGTCACGGCAGCGAAGACGGCGGTGACCGAAGCAGAACGAGCCGGGCAGGCGCTGAGCCTGCGGGCCGGGCTCGCCGTCGGCCACCCGTGCCCGGTGTGCGAGCAGGAAGTCTCGGCGCTGCCCGACGCGGGCGGCCATGCCCACCTGGCCGAGGCCCGCGAACGCCTCGAGCGGGCCGAACGCGACCGCACCGCGGCCGAGTCCGCGCTGCGCAAGCTGGAACGAGCTGTGGACCGCGACGCCGACTCGGCCGCGTCGGCGGCCGCCCAGGCGGAGGAACTGCGTGCGGTGCTCGCCGAGGTAGCCGGACCGCCGGAGTCGGCGGTGCTGCGGCGGCCGGTCGAGGCTTCCTTCTCCGAGCAGGACTACGCGGACCTCGTCGCCGCCGTGCGCGAGCGCGGCGAGTGGCTGTCCGCGACGATCGAGGGCCGCACCCGCGTCGCCGAAGCCGCGAACGCCGCGGACAAGGAGCTGGCGGCGGCCCGCGCCGAACGCGCGGCGGCCCAGCACGAAGCGGACGTCGTCGAGAAGTCGTTCGCGGCGGCCCGGGAAGCACTGCGCGCGGCCCGCGATCCCCTGGTGGAGCTGGGCGCGCCGGCGATCGACGGCGACGACGTCCCGGCGGGCTGGCAGCGGCTCACCGCCTGGGCGGCCTCCGCGCTCGAGGAGCGGCGGACGGCGCTGGCCGCGCTCGAAGCGGCCGCCGAAGCCGCGGGCAAGGAAGCCGCCGTCGCGGCGGACGACCTCGCTTCCGCCGAGCGGAACGCCGAGCAGCGGCGGGCCCGTGCGGTCGACGCGGGACTGGCCGAGCAGTCGGCGACCACCACCCTGGACACGACCCGGCGCCGCCACGGCGAACTCGTCACGGCCCTGACGGGAGCGCCGTCCGCCGAGGTCGTCGCCGAGCAGCTCGCGAAGATCGCTTCCCTGGAAGAAGCCGCGAAGAAGGCGGACGCGGACCTGCGCACCGCCCGCGCGGCCGCGAAACAGGCCGCGGAAGCCCAGGAACGTGTTGCCCAGCAGGTCGACGCCGAACGGCAGAAGCTGTTCCGGGCACGCGACCCGCTGGTCGGCTTGGGTGCCCCGCCGATCGATGGTGACAGTCTCCTCGGCGCCTGGACGGCGTTGACGGACTGGGCGGCCGGGCAGGCGAACGCCCACCGCGACAGCCTGGCCGTCGCGAAGGCGGCCGAGAGCGAAGCCGCCGAAGCACTTCATGCGGCCGAGCGCGCTGTCGCCGACGACGTCACCGCGCTCGACGTCCCGCTGGAGCCGGGTCCTGTGCGGGAGCGGGTCCCGGTGGCCGTCGCCACCGCGCGAGCGCGGGCCGAAGCCGACCACACGGAGATGAAACGGCGTGTGGCGCACGTGGCCGGCCTGCACGGCGACATCGCGGCCGCGGAGTCCGAAGCGCAGGTCGCGCGGCTGCTCGCGGATCTCCTGCGCTCGGACAAGTTCCCGCGCTGGCTCATCGCCGGGGCCCTCGACACGCTGGTCGCCGAGGCGTCGGCGTCGCTGCTGGAGCTGTCGGGCGGCCAGTTCGAGCTGACCCACGACAAGGGCGACTTCCTGGTGGTGGACCACAACGAGGCCGACGCCCGCCGCCCGGTCAAGACGCTGTCCGGCGGCGAGACGTTCCAGGCGTCGCTCGCCCTGGCGCTGGCGCTGTCGTCGCAGCTGGGCGCGATGGCCGCGGAAGGCGCGACACGCCTGGAGTCGATCTTCCTCGACGAGGGCTTCGGGACGCTCGACGAAGCTACCCTCGACGTCGTGGCGTCCACTTTGGAGAACCTCGCCGCCACCGGCTCGCGGATGGTCGGGGTGATCACGCACGTGCCCGCGCTCGCCGAGCGCGTCCCCGTGCGGTTCCTGGTGACCCGCGACGGCACCGGCTCGCACATCGCCAGGGAGGGCGCGTGACCGCGGTCGCCGGGATGCACTTCAGCATCGACGCCTGGGACCCGGGCTACGGCAGCTCGATGGAGGCCGAGGAGCTGGCGCGGTCGGGCGCCGAAGTCGAGCTCGACGTCGAGGTCCCGGCGGCCGAATGGGCCCCGATCGACCCTTCGCCGGTTTCACCGCCCGAGGCCGTGTTGTTCGTCGACGGCGTCCGCCGCATCGACGCCCGCGTCTGGATCGACGACCCGGGCGCGGCGAACTCCGCGTCCATCGGCGTCTGCGCGTCCTACGCCGCCGGGGTGGTCTGCTGCTGCGCGGGCCGGGCGCACGTCGTCGGCACCGACGTCCGGCGCGGGCTGTTCACGGTCGCGCCCGAGGCCGACGACATCGCGACTCCGGCGGGCGTCTACCGGGCGTTCCGGGCGACGGCCAAGGAGGACAAGCCGCTGCCGGTGGTGCTGTCCTCGGCGCTGCAGGAGCAGCTGGCCGAAACCGAGCTGGACACGGCGACGGAGGCCCGGAAGGCGATCGCCGGGCACGCCGGCGACGACCTGCTGGTCGTGGACGGCCCGCTGAGCGGCCGCACGCACCTGCCGCGCGCGGTCGGGTTCATCAAGAGCCACCAGACGACGTACCTGCCTGGCGACCTCAACGCGCTGGTCGGCCGGCTCGGCCCGCACCAGCGCACGCCGGTGTTCCTGATGGGCACGACGTGGGTCCGGCACTCGTGGTACCTGCGCCTGCCGTCGGCGGGCGGCCCGCCGTGGTCGGGGGTCGTGCGGGTGGAGGCGGCACCGCACCTCGGGCGGCCCGAGGTCGCCGCGCTGGCGAACCTCACGCAGTCCGTGCTGGGCCGGTTCGCGTCGGTGCCGTACAAGGACTCCCGGGCACCGCAGAACCTCTACCCGATCGCCGGCCTCGAACGCGACCTGCGGCACCGCCTGGGGGACCAGCAGTTCGTGTACCGGGCCCTGCGCCTGGCCGCGGCCCGCTGAGTCCCGGGGCGCCGGATGTCTTGAACGACTCGTTCAGGACATCCGGCGACAGGAAAGAGTCGTTCAAGACACCGGGGCCGGGGGCGACGGCCGTGCACCGGCCACCGTGTCCTTTGTGGATGATCAGCCCAGCGAGCCGTCCCCGGTCTGCGGCGCCCCGGCCGGCTTGACCGCGACCTGCGGCTTCGCCTGTTTCGGCGGCGCGGGCTTCGAGGCGGCCGGCGGCTTCGGCTTGGCCGTCCGGGACGGCATCGGGGTGCCCAGGATGACGAACGAGCCGGTGGCCACGCGCCCGTCCGAACACGTGAACTTCGCGGTGTAGCGGCCGGGGTTCTTGATCGCCGTGGTGTGCCCGCCGGCGCGGCCCCAGTTCCCGCCTTCGGTCCACTTCAGCGGCGCCGCGAACCCGTCCGACGTCACCGGCGTCGCCGGGCTGCAGCCGCTGAGCGCCGCGTGCGTCTCCGCGTCGACCCGGCCGCCCGGCTCCACGTGCTGGGTCAGTCCCCAGCTCACCTCGGCCGCACTCGCCGGTGCGGCCACCGCGAGTGTCGCGGCGCTCGCGGCCATTAGGCCGATCAGGGTTTTCTTGACCATCGTCGTTCCCCTCTCCTCGGGTACCTCTTCCACGCTTGAGCCGGGGAAACGGTTGGTCCCCGTCTCCATTCACGAATATGAACAACAATCGAGCCTATGTTTCCCGGTCACGTATGCGTTAGCTTGGGCTCCCGTTTTGACGAGGGAGACTCGATGCGCAACGGACCGCTGGTTCTCGTCGTGGTTCTGGCTTTGTCGCTGGCGGCCCCGGCGGTGGCGGAGGCACAACCCTGGCGTGACGCCCGCCAGTCACCCGAAAGCCGGGCGGTCGAGCTCATCGCCGCGATGACCCTCGACGAGAAGATTTCCCAGCTGCACCTGCAGCCCGACGCCGAACACCAGCGGTTCGTGCCGCCCATTCCGCGGCTGGGCGTGCCCGGTTTCCGGATCGCCAACGGCCCGGCCGGTATGGGCCCGGCCGACGACAAGCCGCAGAAACCGGCGACCGCGCTGCCGGCGACCATGGCGCTGGCGTCGACGTTCGACACCGGCCTCGCGCGCCGGTACGGCCGCCTGATCGGCGACGAGACCCGCGCGCTCGCGCACAACGTCTCCGAAGGCCCCGACATCAACATGGCCCGCGTCCCGCGCAACGGCCGGACGTTCGAGGGGATGGGCGAGGACCCGGTGCTCGCCGGGGCGCTGGCCGCCGCCGACATCCGCGGCATCCAGGAAAACGGCACGATCGCCGAGGTCAAGCACTACGCGGCGAACAACCAGGAGACGAACCGCCACGGCGTCGACGAGCGCATCGACGAGCGGACGCTCAACGAGATCTACCTGCCGCACTTCGAACAGGCGGTCAAGCAAGGCCGCGCGGGCTCGGTGATGTGTGCCTTCCCCAAGATCAACGGCGTCTTCGTGTGCGAGAACCCCGCGTTGCTGCAGGACAAGCTGCGCGGTGAGTGGGGCTTCAAGGGGTTCGTCCAGTCGGACTGGGGTGCCGCGCACAGCACCGTCGGCTCGGCGAACGCGGGCATGAACCTGGAAATGATCGACGGCACCTGGTATGGCGAGAAGCTGAAGCAGGCCGTGCTCGCCGGGCAGGTCACCGAGAAGCGCGTCGACGAGCTGCTGCTGCCGCGGTTCCGCACGATGTTCGCCTTCGGGCAGTTCGACCACCCGCCGGTGCTCGCCCCGCTGCCGACCGCGGAGCACGACGCCGCGGCGAAGCAGTTCGCCGAACGGGGCATGGTGCTGTTGCGCAACGAACACGCGCAGCTCCCGCTGGACGCGGGCGTGCGGTCGATCGCCCTGATCGGGCCGTTCGCCACCAAGGCCAAGACCGGCGGCGGGGGCAGCTCGGCCGTCATCCCGACGTCCACAGTGGACCCATTGGCGGGGCTCCGGCAGCGCGTTCCCGGTGCGTCGGTGACCCTGGACGACGGCAGCGACCCGGCGCGGGCGGCCGCGCTGGCGCGGGGCGCGGACGTCAGCGTCGTGATGGTGGGGGACAACGAGACCGAAGGCAAGGACCGGCCGAGCCTCGCTCTGGACGGCAACCAGGACGCCTTGGTGAGCGCGGTCGCCGCGGCCAACCCGCACACGGTGGTCGTGGTGAAGAGCGGCGGGCCGGTGCTCATGCCGTGGGCGGCCGGTGTCCCGGCGATCCTCCAGGCCTGGTACCCCGGCCAGCAGGACGGCGCGGCGGTGGCGGCGGTCCTCTTCGGCGACGTCAACCCGTCGGCGAAGCTGCCCATCACGTTCCCGGCGGCGGACGCGGACACCCCGGCGAACACGCCGGCGCAGTTCCCCGGCGTCGACGGCGTCGCCACGTATTCGGAGGGCTTGCGGATCGGCTACCGGTGGTTCGACGCGCAGGGCCGCACGCCGCTGTTCCCGTTCGGGTACGGCCTGTCGTACACGACGTTCGCGTTCTCGGGGCTTTCGGTGCGCAACACCGGCGAAGGCGCGACGGCGACGTTCACCGTCCGCAACACCGGCCGGCGGGCGGGAGCCGAGGTCGCCCAGCTCTACCTGGGCTTCCCGGCGGCCGCGGGCGAGCCGCCGCGGCAGCTCAAGGGCTTCGAGCGGGTCGAGCTGGCGCCGGGGCAGTCCCGCCGGGTGACGATCCGGCTCGGCGCGCGCGACTTCTCGGTCTGGGACACGGCGAGCCACGCGTGGCAGCCGGTGCGAGGCGGGTTCACGGTGCAGGTCGGCGACTCGTCACGGTCCCAGCCGTTGCAGGCGCAGCTCAAGCGATGATGGCGGGGTGACGTTCTTCGGCATCCAGGGGTACGAACCGCGGTGGCTCGCCGGCCGCAGTGGTCCCTCGGCGACGATCCGGCGTTCCCCTTGTGTGGCGCACCGGCGCGCGCACTGAACTGGCCGCGCCGCGGTTCGTCTTCGCGGGCGGCGGGATGACGATCCACAACGCCTTGGACGAGAACGGCTTGGAGTTCGGCGAACCGGATCCCGCCTACCGCAGCCACCGGCCCGCTCATGTCTTGAACGAGTCGTTCAGGACCTGGGGTGTCTTGAACGACTCGTTCAAGACACCGGTTGTTGTCAGGCCGCGGCGAGCGTCCCGCCCAGTGCGCGCACGCCTTCGTCGGTCAGCTCGGCGCGCGTCCACTGCCCGACGGCCACGACGGCGCCCCGCGCGGGCCGGATCAGGCCGGCCCGCGCCAGCTCGTGCGCCGTCGCCTGGTCGCAGCACGGCAGGCCGTCGACCCGCAGGTCCGGTTCGCAGCTGCAGGTCAGCTCGGCCCGCCCGGCGCCGACCGCCCGCAGCATCGCCAAGGCCCTTCGGTTCATCATGTCGTCCCCCTCGGTTGGTGCTGACCTGAAGGAGACGTGTCCGGCGTCACCGAATACGCCACTTTCGCGAGGTTCCCCCGAACGGGGGCACGCGAGGTCACGAAGAGGGAGTCAGAGGCGTTCCTGCAGGGCGTCCGCCGCGGCGAGGAGGTCCGCCGCCCAGCGGGCACCCGGCTTGCGGCCGATGCGCTCGATCGGGCCCGACACCGACACCGCCGCCACGACCGTGCCCGCGGAGTCCCGCACCGGCGCCGAGATGCTCGCCACGCCCGGCTCGCGCTCGGCGACGCTCTGCGCCCAGCCCCGCCGCCGCACTTCCAGGAGCGTCCGCTCGCCGAAGACCGCGTCCGCCAGGATCGTGCGCTGCGTGTGCGGATCGGCCCACGCCGCGAGCACCTTCGCGCCCGAGCCGGCCGTCATGGGCAGCCGCGAGCCCACGGGCACCGTGTCGCGCAGCCCGCTCGGCGGCTCCGCCGTCGCGACGCACACGCGCTGGACGCCGTCACGCCGGTACAGCTGCACGCTTTCGCCCGTGACGTCCCGCAGCTTGGGCAGCACGACCCCGGCCGCGTCGAGCAGGGGGTCCGTCGAACCGCCGGCCAGCTCGGCCAGCGCGGTACCGGGGCGCCAGCGCCCGTCCGGGCCGCGGCGCAGCAGCCGGTGCACCTCCAGGCCGACCGCGAGCCGGTGCGCGGTGGCCCGGGGCAGGCCGGTCCGCGTGCACAGTTCCGCGAGGCCGCAGGGGTCGTCCGCGACCGCCTGCAGGACGGCCACTGCTTTGTCCAGTACTCCGATACCGCTATGCTGTCCCACGACCCGATACTAGCGTCCCGCACTTTGGGAAGTCCAGCATCTGGGAAAACCCTGAACTCGAGCTGCGCCCCTCCTTCGCGGCTCGCATTCGCCCCCGCGGTGCGCGCCCGAGTTCCGACGTCGAACCGTGGAAGGAGCCGGAGATGACCAGCCCGACCGGCAAGGCCCGCACGCTGGCGGAGAAGGTGTGGGAAAGCCACCTCGTGCGCCGAGGCGAAGGCGCCGAACCGGACCTGCTCTACATCGACCTCCACCTGCTGCACGAAGTGACCAGCCCGCAGGCCTTCGACGGCCTCCGCCTGGCCGGGCGGCCGGTGCGCCGCCCCGACCTCACCATCGCGACCGAGGACCACAACGTCCCGACCGTCGACATCGAGCTCCCCATCGCCGATCCGGTCTCGCGCACCCAGGTCGACACCCTTCGCCGCAACTGCGAGGAGTTCGGCGTCCGGCTGCACCCGATGGGGGACGCCGAGCAGGGCATCGTGCACGTCATCGGCCCGCAGCTGGGGCTCACGCAGCCCGGCATGACCGTGGTCTGCGGCGACAGCCACACCTCCACGCACGGCGCGTTCGGCGCCATCGCCTTCGGCATCGGCACCTCCGAGGTCGAGCACGTGCTGGCCACCCAGACGCTGCCGCTGCGTCCTTTCAAGACGATGGCGATCACGGTCGACGGCGAGCTGCGCCCCGGCGTCACGGCGAAGGACATCATCCTCGCGGTGATCGCCAAGATCGGCACCGGCGGCGGCCAGGGCTACGTCCTGGAGTACCGCGGCAAGGCCATCGAGGCCCTCTCGATGGAGGCCCGGATGACCGTCTGCAACATGTCGATCGAGGCCGGCGCCCGCGCCGGGATGATCGCCCCGGACGAGACGACGTTCGAGTACCTGAAGGGCCGTCCGCACGCTCCGCAGGGCGCTGACTGGGACGCCGCCGTCGCCGCGTGGAAGGAGCTGCGCACCGACGAGGGTGCCGAGTTCGACGCCGAGGTGCACCTCGACGCGAGCGAGCTGACGCCGTTCGTCACCTGGGGCACCAACCCCGGCCAGGGCCTCCCGCTGGGCGCGGAGGTGCCCGACCCGGAGCTGATCCCGGACGAGAACGACCGCATCGCCGCCGAAAAAGCCCTGTCCTACATGGATCTCAAGCCCGGCACGCCGCTGCGGGAGATCGCGGTCGACACCGTCTTCCTCGGCTCGTGCACCAACGGCCGGATCGAGGACCTGCGGGCGGCGGCCGAGGTGCTGCGCGGTCGGAAAGTGGCGGACTCGGTCCGGATGCTGGTGGTTCCCGGCTCGATGCGGGTCCGCAAGGCCGCCGAGGCCGAGGGGCTCGACCGGGTCTTCACCGAAGCGGGCGCGGAGTGGCGCCAGGCGGGCTGCTCGATGTGCCTCGGCATGAACCCGGACCAGCTGAAGCCGGGCGAGCGCAGCGCGTCGACGTCGAACCGCAACTTCGAGGGCCGGCAGGGCAAGGGCGGCCGGACGCACCTGGTCTCGCCGCTCGTGGCCGCCGCCACGGCCGTCCGGGGCACGCTTTCGTCGCCGGAAGACCTGCTGACCGCCGCCCGCTGACCCACCCGAGGAGCTACTGCCATGGAACCGTTCACCCAGCACACCGGCGTCGGCGTCCCGCTGCGCCGGTCCAACGTGGACACCGACCAGATCATCCCGGCGGTCTACCTCAAGCGGGTGACCCGGACGGGCTTCGAAGACGGCCTGTTCGCCGCCTGGCGCGGCGACGAGGACTTCATCCTGAACCAGGAGCCGTTCCGGAACGGGAGCGTGCTGGTCGCGGGACCGGACTTCGGAACCGGTTCCTCCCGCGAGCACGCCGTCTGGGCGCTGATGGACTACGGCTTCAAGGTCGTCATCTCCGCCCGGTTCGCGGACATCTTCCGCGGCAACTCGGGCAAGGGCGGCCTGGTGGCCGCCCAGTGCGAGCAGCACGACGTCGAGCTGCTCTGGAAGCTGCTCGAGAACGAGCCGGGCACCGAGGTCACGGTCGACCTCGAGACCAAGACCGTGCGGGCCAAGGACTTCACCGCGCCGTTCCAGATCGACGACTACGTCCGCTGGCGGCTGCTGGAAGGTCTCGACGACATCGCGCTGACGTTGCGCCATGCCGGTGAGATCGACAGCTTCGAGGCGGGCCGCCCGTCCTGGAAGCCGACGACCACGCCGGTGACCGCCGGCTAGCCCGTTTCGGAGGCGGGATCCCTTGCCCAGCAAGGGATCCCGCCCCGCCTGGCCCCATCGCCAAACGGTCCTCCGCGAGCCCTTCTGCCGGGCGTCGCGCGAGGCGGAACCCGTCCCGGGACAAGGGAAAGTTCCGCGTACCGTTTGGAATTTGTGCTGCCTTGGTAATACCGTGTCGCTAGTCGGCCCGATGCGGCCGTGGAGCCTTCCTGGAGGACTGGACATGGCCAACAAGGCCCAGCTGATCGAGGCGCTGACCGAGCGCCTGGGCGACAAGAAGGCCGCTTCCGAGGCGGTCGACGGTCTGGTCGACATCATCATCCGGACGGTCAACAAAGGCGAAAAGGTCAACATCACGGGCTTCGGGGTGTTCGAGAAGCGCGCCCGCGCGGCGCGGACTGCCCGGAACCCGCGGACCGGTGAGGCGGTGCGGGTCAAGAAGACCAACGTGCCGGCCTTCCGCGCCGGGACCACCTTCAAGGACGTGATCTCCGGCGCGAAGAAGCTGCCGAAGGCGACCCCGGTCAAGCGGGCCACGACGGGCACCCGCGCGGCGGCGGCGACCTCTCGCGCAGCGGCGGCGAAGCCCACGACGACGCGCTCGACGACGACGCGCACCCGAGCGACGGCGGCCAAGCCGGCCACGAGGACGACGGCGGCGAAGCCGGCGGCCACGAGGACAACGGCGGCCAAGGCGGCCCCGAAGACCACGGCGGCGAAGTCCACCACGACGCGGGCGAAGGCGGCTCCGAGGACGACGGCCGCGAAGAGCACGACGGCCGCGAAGCCGACGACGGCGGCGAAGTCGACCACGGCGGCGAAGAGCACGACCGCCGCGAAGCCGGCGGCGGCGAAGACCACCACGGCCCGGAGGACCACGGCGGCCAAGGCGACGGCCGCGAAGACCCCGGCCAGGCGGACCTCGACGGCGGCGAAGAAGGACTGACTCGCCCGAAACTGTCGGCCCCCTGCGGTAACGTGAAATTCGGGGGTCCCCCTGGCGGGCTACCCGCCGCTAGGCGAGCGGTTTTTCGGCTGGGCCCCGCGCGAGCTTCGCGCGGGGCCCAGCCGCATCTCCGGCACCGGAAGGGATCGGCGGGGCGCAAGCCGGAAGGGTTGTGCTCGCGCCCCGCGCACCTGATCAGCCGCACCGAGACAGGGGCGGCATACCTACGCGGCTGTCTCGCGCACTGGGCGGTCGGCCCACGTACTCGGAGGGTCGGCTCGCGTACTCGAACAGTCGGCTCGCGTACTCAGGCAGTCGGCTCGCAACCGACTGTCCCGGCACGCGAGCCGACCATCCAGGTACGTGAGCCGACCGCCCAGGTACGTGAGCCGACCATCCAGATACGTGAGCCGACTGTCCGGGTACGCGAACCGGCCGCCGGAGGCGTGAAGTGGCAGGCGCGGCGAAAGTCACTCAAAGCCAACGACCGCCGCCCGGACGGGACCCGTATACCACCCGCACGGCGGAACCCGCGCGGCCGAAAGCGGTTCCGCCGAATTTCGCGAACTCGCTTGAGCGCCCGGCCGAGTGATGCCACGCTGCCTTCCTCGGGGCCCGCGTCCGGCGGGGCCGGCGGTGTGCGAGGCGAACCTGGGGGCGACCACCATCGACATCCGGCTGCTCGGCCCGTTCCAGGTGCTCGTCGACGGTTCGCCGGTCGTGCTGACCAGTTCCCGCCAGCGCGCGCTGCTCGCCACTCTCGCGCTGGCCGCCGGGCGTCTGGTGTC
The DNA here is from genome assembly GCF_040640995.1 of Amycolatopsis sp. NPDC021455. Lineage (NCBI taxonomy): Bacteria > Bacillati > Actinomycetota > Actinomycetes > Pseudonocardiales > Pseudonocardiaceae > Amycolatopsis > Amycolatopsis sp. NPDC021455. The sequence goes on from NZ_JBFACT010000016.1 coordinate 148,891, forward strand.
CATCGATGCCCTCGCCCGCGGGGTTTGGGGCGAGACCCCACCCGCGCACATCCGGGGCAGCCTCCAGACCTACGTCATGCGGCTGCGCCGGCTCTGCGGCGAAGACACCGTCGTCACCGAGCCGGACGGTTACCGGCTGGTCGTCGACCCGTCCCGGGTGGACGCGCTGCGGTTCCTCCGCATCCTCGACCAGGCCGCGGCCACGACGGACTCCGCCCGCCGCCGGGAGCTGGTCACCACCGCGCTCGCCGGCTGGGGCGGTACTCCGCTCGAAGGCGTCGGATCGCCCGCGCTCGCCGCGGAATGGGGACCGCTGCTGACCGAGCGCTACCTCTTCGCCGTGGAACAGCGCATCGACCTCGACGCCGGGCTCGTGCCCGACGCGCGGCTCGTCGCCGAGCTCACCGATCTCGTCGCCCAGCACCCGCTGCGGGAGTCGTTGTGGGAACGGCTGGTCCGGGCCCTCGCCCGCTCCGGGCGCCGCGCCGAAGCGCTGGCCCGCTACGCCGGCCTGCGGGCGTTGCTGGCCGACGAACTGGGCGTCGAACCGGGCGAAGGGTTGCGCCGCCTGCACGCCGAACTGCTCGCCGTCGACGCCGGGCCCGCCGTCCACACCGTGCCGCGGCAGCTGCCCTTCGACGTCGCCGGGTTCACCGGCCGCGAACCGGAGCTCGCCGAGCTGGACCGGCTGCCGCCCGGTGGGGCCTCCGGCATCGTCGTCATCGAAGGGACGGCCGGGGTCGGGAAGACGTCGCTGGCCGTGCACTGGTCCCACCGCGTCCGCGACCGCTTCCCCGGCGGCCAGCTGTTCCTCGACCTGCGCGGCCACTCCGCGGACACCCCCGTCACGCCGGACGTCGCGCTGGCCGGGTTCCTGCGCGCCCTCGGCGTCCCGCCCGACTCCCTGCCCTCCACAGTGGAGGAACGCTCGGCGCTGCTGCGCAGCAGGCTGGCCGGCAGCCGCACCCTCATGCTGCTCGACAACGCCCGCGACGCCGACCAGGTCCGCCCGCTGCTGCCCGGCACCGGCAACCTCGTCGTCGTGACCAGCCGCAACCAGCTGCGCGGGCTCGTCGCCCGCGACGGTGCCCGCCGCATCGCCTTGCGCTCCTTCGACGACCGCGACGCCACCGCGTTGCTCGCCGGGAGCGTCGGCCCGCAGCGCCTCGCCGCCGAGCCCGGCGCCGTCGCCGAACTCGTCCAGCTCTGCGGCCGGCTGCCGCTGGCGCTGGCCCTCGCCGGGGAACGCGCTTCCCGGTTTTCCGGCGTCTCGCTCGCCGGGATCGTCGAAGAACTGCGCGACCAGCGGCTGCGGCTCGACACCCTGCGCGATCCCCAGGACGCCGGCACCGACCTGCGGGCCGCGTTCTCCTGGTCCTACAAGGCGCTGCGCCCGGCCGCCGCCCGCTTCTTCCGCCTGCTCGGCCTGCACCCCGGGCACGGCTTCAGCCTGTCTTCGGCCGCCGCGCTCGCCGGCGTCGACGTGCGCGAGGGCCGCGAGCTCGCCGACCAGCTCGCCGCCGCGCACCTGCTCAACCAGCCCGGCACCGACCGCTACCAGTTCCACGACCTCCTGCGCGTCTACGCCGCCGAACTCGTCGAAACCGAATCGACGCCCGCCGAACGCGCCGCGGCCCTGCGGCGGCTCCTCGACTGGTACCTCGCCACCGTCGCCGAAGCGAACAAGCTCGTCCGCCCCGACCTGCTCACCGAAGACATCACCCTCGATCCGGCGCCGGTGCCGGCCGTCCGGTTCGGCCAGCACGAACAGACGACCACCTGGTACACCACCGAACGTCCGGCCCTCACCGCGCTCGTCGGCATCGCCGCCGCCCACGGCTGGACCGCGCACGCCTGGAAGCTCGCGTGGCTCCTGCGCGGGTTCTTCGCCGAACGCCACGACCGCGACGACTGGATCACCACCGCGCGCACGGCCGTCGCCGCCACCCGCGACGCCGGCGACAGCACCGGCCTCCAGTACAGCGCCAACAACCTCGGCTCCGCCTACCTGCGCACCCTCCAGCCGGACAAGGCACTCGAAGCGCTCGAGGAAGCCCGCGCCGCTTCCGAGGCCGGCGAAGGAACCGCGCTGACGGTGGCGATCCTCTCCAACCTCGCCGGCGCCTACTACGTCCGCGCCGAATACGCCGAAGCCGAACGGCACGCGCTCCAAGCCGTCCGCCTCGCCCGCGACCACGGCCAGCGCACGTTCGTCCCCCACGCCCTCCTCAACGTCAGCGCCAGCCGCATCGGCCTCCACGACTACGACCACGCGGCCGAAGCCGCCCAAGCGGCCCACGAAGCCTTCGCCGAACTCGGCGACCGCTACCACGCGGCACTGGCGCTCGGGAACGTCGCCGAAGCCCTCGCCGGAGCCGGCAGACACGACGAAGCGGAGCAGGCCGGCGTCAAAGCCCTGGCCGAACTGAGGGAACTCAACGCCGACTACGGCACCATCGACGTCCGCATGACCCTCGGCCGCCTCAAACGCCGTACCGGACGCTTCGCCGAGGCACGCCGCCACTGGGCCGAGGCACTGGCGGTCAGCCAGCGCCTCGGAGATCCCCGCGTGACGGAGATCCAAGCCCTGCTGGCCACAGTGCCGACAGAAAGGCCCTCGCCCGGGGATGCGCCGTACCCCTAGCCCGGCGCAGCCCAGCGGGACCCGGGACAAGTACACCAAGATCGACTGTCAGGACGCTGTCTCGTGACAGCGGGGGGTGCGGACCCCGCTCAGGAGCGGCTGGGGGAGGGGGCCGGGAGCGCGCTCGGGTGGTAGTCCGCCGCCAGCAGGAGCGGGCCTTCCTCGGCCGTCGGCGGGCGGAACGACAGGACCCAGAACGAGCCCTTCTTGCTCGGCACCACGCCGCCGCGCGCCGCCGCAAGCTCCACGCCGTCGCGGTCCGCCAGCGCGCTCACCAGGTCCGGGATCACGCCGCCCTGGCTGCACACCACCGGTGTCCCGCCGTTGCCGGCCACCGCCAGCAGCCGCGCCACGCCCAGCACCGGGTCCGGCCAGTAGCCTTCTTCCGACAACAACGGCTCGTGCCGCACTTCGCCGCCGACGTCCTCCGCGACGCCGTGCACTGTCTGGACACACCGCAGGCGCGGCGCCGACAGCACCCGGTCGGGCCCGAACAACGCCAGCACCCGCCGCAACGCCGCCGCCTGCCGCAGGCCCGCCTCGGACAACGGCCGCAGATCGTCGTCGCCCGTCCACCCGTCCCGCTTGCCCGCCTTCGCGTGCCGGACCAGCAGCACCGTCGTCAGGCCCACCGGCAGCTCGCAGAAGGCCCGCAGCACCCGCACGTCGTCCGGCCGGGTCAGCGCTTTCTCCGCCGCCGTGGGCTCCAGCCAGCGCAGCTCGTCGACCTCGTCGTTGGGCACGAACTCGCCGGACACCGCTTCCGCGGCGAAGTAGTCGACCGTCTTCGGCACCGTGCCGGAGCCGTTCCGCGACGGCACCGGGTACGAAGCCCGGGCCAGGTACCGGCCGAGCACCGCGGTGAACCCGGTCTCTTCCCGCACCTCGCGCACCGCGGCCTCGGCGGTCGTCTCACCCGGATCGAGCTTCCCCTTCGGCAACGACCAGTCGTCGTACCGCGGGCGGTGCACCAGCGCGACTTCCGTCACGCCCCCGGCGACGCGCCACAGCACCGCGCCGGCCGCCCGTACCTCCTGGGTCATCCGGCGGCCCCGTGCAGCTTCGCCAGTTCGGCCTGGTGGTCCCGCACGCGGGAGCCGTGCGCCGGGAACGGCGTCCATTCGCCGCTCGCGGTCAGCACCCAGCACCGCGTCTCCGGGTCCAGCGCCGAGTCGAAGATGTCGTCGAGCTGCGCGGTCAGCTTCGGGTCCTTGACGCGCACCAGCGCCTCGATCCGCCGGTCCAGGTTCCGGTGCATCATGTCCGCGCTGCCGATCCAGTGCGTGCCACCCGCGCGGAAGTTGAAGATCCGCGAGTGCTCCAGGAACCGGCCGAGGATCGACCGGACGTGGATGTTCTCCGACAGCCCTTCGACGCCGGGCTTCAGCGTGCAGATCCCGCGCACCACGATCTCGACCGGCACCCCGGCCTGTGACGCGTGGTAGAGCGCGTCGATGATCTGCTCGTCGACGAGGGAGTTGCACTTGATCCGGATCCCGGCCTGCTGCCCGGCCCTGGCCAGCTCGATCTCCTCGCCGATCGCGCGCACGATGCCGCGGCGGATCCCGTGCGGCGAGGTCAGGATCGTCCGGTAGGTGTCCTGCCGCGAGTAGCCGGTCAGCACGTTGAACAGGTCCGTGACGTCCGCGCCGATGCTCGGGTCGGCGGTGAACAGGCCGATGTCCTCGTAGAGCCGCGCGGTCTTCGGGTTGTAGTTGCCGGTGCCGATGTGGCAGTAGCGGCGGATCGTCGAGCCCTCCTGGCGCACGATCATCGACACCTTGCAGTGCGTCTTCAGCCCGACCAGGCCGTACACGACGTGCACGCCCGCGCGCTCCAGCGTCCGCGCCCAGGTGATGTTGGCCTGCTCGTCGAACCGGGCCTTGATCTCCACGAGCGCGACGACCTGCTTGCCCGCCTCGGCGGCGTCGATCAGCGCGTCGACGATCGGGGAGTCACCGGACGTCCGGTACAGCGTCTGCTTGATCGCGAGGACCTTCGAGTCGGCCGCCGCCTGCTCGATGAACCGCTGCACGCTGGTCGAGAACGAGTCGTACGGGTGGTGCACCAGCACGTCACCCTCACGCAGGGTCGCGAAGACGCTCTTCGGCGTCTCGCGCTCGCCGAACGCCGGGTGCGTCGCCGGGACGAACGGCCGGTCCTTCAGCTCCTTGCGGTCCACACCGGACAGCTGGTGCAGGCAGGTCAGGTCGAGCAGCCCGGGCACCTCGACGACGTCGGCCGGGTCGACGTCCAGCTCGCGCAGCAGCAGCTCGAGCATGTGCTCGCTCATGTCCTGCGCGACCTCGAGGCGCACCGGCGGCCCGAACCGGCGCTGGGCCAGCTCGCGCTCGAGGGCCTGCAGGAGGTCCTCGTCGCGGTCCTCGTCGACCTCGAAGTCGGCGTTGCGGGTGACGCGGAAGACGTGGTGCTCGGTGACGTCCATCCCGGTGAAGAGCTCGCCCAGGTGGGCGGAGATGAGCTCTTCGAGCGGCAGGAAGGTCGCCGTGCGGCTGGTGCGTTCGGTTTCGACGCGCATCAGCCGTGGCACGTTGCTCGGCACCTTCACGCGGGCGAAGCGCTCGGTGCCACCCTCCGGGTCGCGGACCGTCACCGCGAGGTTGAGCGACAGGCCCGAGATGTAGGGGAACGGGTGCGCCGGGTCGACGGCCAGCGGCGTGAGCACCGGGAAGATCTGCTCGGAGAAGTAGCTCGACAACCGCAGCTGGTCGGCGCCGGACAGGTCGGACCAGCCGACGATCCGGATGTCGTGCTCGGCCAGCTGCGGGCGCAGGTGCTTCTCGAACGCGCCGGTCTGCCGCTCGACCAGGTCCTGGTTGCGCTTGGAGATGTAGTCCAGCTGCTCGCGCGGGGTGAGCCCGTCCGCGCTGCGCACCAGCAGGCCGGTCTCGTCGCGGCGCTTCAGGCCGGCGACGCGGACCATGTAGAACTCGTCCAGATTGGACGCGAAGATGGCGAGGAACTTGGTCCGCTCCAGCAGCGGCTGCGACTCGTCCTCGGCCAGCGCGAGCACCCGGGCGTTGAAGTCCTGCCACGACAGCTCGCGGTTGAAGTACCGGTCGTCCGGCAGCGTCTCGACGGCGGTCGGCGCGGCGGTGACCGCGGGCGGCGCCGACGGCACGGCGCGGAACTCCTCGGCGCCACGCGGGTTGCCCTGCGTGGCGCTGCGGCGCCGCGTCGTCGCCGGGGTGGCCGCGGCGGCGGTGGTCTTGCGGGTTCGCGGCTTGCCGGCGGTGGCACGGGCGGCGGTGTCGCGCGCGGTCGACTTCGACGGGACCTTCTTGGCCGCGACCGGCTTGGCCGCGGCGGGTTTGGCGGCGGCGGGTTTGACGGCGGCTGATTTGGCGGCGACCGGCTTGGCCTCGGCGGCCGGTTTGGCGGCGGTGGTTTTGGCGGCGGCGGCCGGCTTGGCCACGGCGGCCGGCTTGGCCGTCGCCGGTTTGGCCGCGCTCGTCCGGGAGGTCGTCTTCTTCGCCGTCTCCGAAGATCCGTTCGCCGGGTTCCGTCGCCTCCGCGGTGCGGGCGTGCCGCCGTCGTCTGTGCTCACGGCCCCCATTCTTCACCAAGCCACGCCGGATTGCGCAGAGCGCGGTGAAGGTCAGATGAACAGCTCAACGCGATCCCTCGCCCGGTTCGCCGAGGTGGGCGGACGTGTGTTTTCCGACACCCAGCGCGCGGACGTGGGCGAGATCGTCCGGGGTGTCGACGTCACTGCGCAGGGTCGGCAGCGACCGGCCGAGCGGGACCGCCCCGGACGCCGCGTGCTTCCGCGCCGAGCCGGGCCCGAACTCCGGGGCGAGGGGTTCGCCGGGCGCGGACAGCAGCAGGGTGGTGCCGGTGCCCTGCCGATCGGCGACGAAGGAGCGCCGCCCGGCCGCTTCCGCGAGGGCGGCTGTCAGGTCACCGGCGCGCAGGGCGGGGAGGTCGGCTTGGAGCGCGCCCACGACGGCGGCCGGATCGTCGGCTTTCAGGAGGGCTTCGCCGTGGCGGAAGGCGGCGTTGAGGGTTCGTTCCCCGGACTCGGCGACGATCTCGACCCCGAGTGCCCCCAGCTCGGCGACGGCGAGCGGATCGGCCGCGACGAGCAGCACCCGCCGCACGCGCCCGGCCGAGACGACGGCGGCGAGCGTGTCGGCGGCGAGCGCCAGGACCAGCCCGGCGTGCCGCTCCGCCTCGACGGCACCACGCAGCCGCGACTTGCCGTCGCGGGGGTGTTTCATCGGCACGACCAGGTCCACGTCCACCCGTCCATCTTTACCTGAAAGGCGCGGCGGGGGTGGTCGGGTCGGGTGGGTTGTCCACAGGCGACGGGTGTTGTGGACAACTTCGGGCTTGGGGCGGTTCGGGACACGGTTTTGTCGGGTGCGGGCGATAGCGTCGAATTCGGGGGTGCCCCGTTGGGGGAGGGTGGCCCCCTGGGAGGGCGGGCTGCGGCAAAGTCGCGCCTGGACTCCGGGCACGCAGGTCCGCCCGCCGCCCGAGTCCCCGGCTCGCTCTCCTTGACCGCTGCGAGGCCGGTCGCCGGGGCCTGCCGCGCTGCCGAAGGTCGCGAATGAGTCATTGGGGACCTCGCACGTCCCGAATGAGTCATTCGCGACACCCGGCCGGCAGCTCACAGTGCCACTTCCGCCACGGAGCACCGTGGCAGCGATCGACTTTGCCGGAACCCTGCCTGGGAGTGGCGGGGGAGTTTCGGGGCGGGGCTCTCCGGCACTGCGCCTTCGCTCGCAGTTCGGTGGCCCACCACCCCGAAGCCGGATTGTGACTACGGCCGGTAGCACCGCGTCAAGGCGGGAAAGCGTGCCTTGACCCGGCACTACCGGCCGTGTTCTGG
>NZ_JBFACT010000017.1:0-140641 GCF_040640995.1 Amycolatopsis sp. NPDC021455
TTCTTTTCACACCCTGCGTGTGTGTTGTGGGGGCCCCCCCCCCCCCCCAACGCCACATTGGGGTTTTCTCACTGGCGGGCTGCGGGGGTCCGGCGTGGCAGGCCACTGGGCGGCTGCGGCCCCTCATGTCTTGAACGAGTCGTTCAGGACCTGGGGTGTCTCGAACGACTCGTTCAAGACACCCCAGCCCCGCAGCCCCGCGGGATTCACGGCTACCGCCGGGCGCAGGAGTTCGCCGGGCGCAGGTAGCCGCGCGGGGCAACCCGCCTCACCACACCAGACATCGACGCTACTGAGAAACCCTCATTGGGGCGCATGAGAGCCGGGCCACTGCGGACGAGCCGCGGACGCGCGACACTAGACGCGGGTGCCGTTGTCGAGTTCCGCGACCACCGCGAGGTCGTCGTCGGCCAGTTCGAAGTCGAAGATCCCGAAGTGCTCGCGGGTCCGGGTCGTGGTCGCCGAGGCCGCCACCGCGACCGTGCCCGTCTGCAGGTGCCATCGGAGCATGATCTGGGACGGCGTCTTGCCGTACTTCGCCGCGAGCGCGGTGACCGTCTCGTCGGCCAGCAGCGCCGAGTTCGCGGCCGGGCTCGACGCGACCGTCAGGATGCCGCGCCCGTCGTGGAACTCCCGCAGCGGGAGCTGCTGCAGCCACGGGTGCAGCTCGACCTGGTTGACCACGGGCACCGAGCCGGTCGCGTCGATCAGCCGCCGCAGCTCGGCGACGCCGAACCCGGCCACGCCGACCGCGCGGACGCGGCCGTCGGCCCGCAGGCGGCCCAGGACGCGCCAGGTGTCGGTGAACGCGCCTTTCGTGCCCTCCAGCAGGCACAGGTCGGCCCGCTCGAGCCCCAGCGCGGCCAGCGCCTGGTCGGCCGCGCGGCGGGCCGTGTCGTAGCCCTGCGCCGGCACGTGCACGGTGACGAACAGTTCTTCGCGCGGTATTTCGGCCGCGGCGAGCACCGCGCCCACCGCCGCCTCGGTTCCCGGCGTGGTGTCGATGCCGCGGTAGCCGGTGTCGAGGGCGATGCGGACGGCGCGGCCGGTTTCGGCCGCGGACAGGCCCGCGACGCCGAACAGCAGCTGGGGGATGCGGACTCCGTCGGACAGGGCGAGCGAAGGGACGGCCATCAACCGGTGATCCTCACTTCGGATGCTGCGCGGACCCCCATCATCCCACCCGGGCGGCCCGCTCGCGCAGATACGCCGCCGTCGCCGGGTCGGCCGGGAAGAAGGACTCGATCATCAGCTCGGCCACGGTGACGTCCAGCGGGGTGCCGAACGTGGCGACCGTGCTGAAGAACGTCAGGTCGGTGCCTTCGTGGCGGAACCGCAGGGGCACGAAGATGTCACCCGGTCCGGGGACCTCCACTTCGGGCACGGGCTGGTCGCACGGGTAGCCGCGCAGCTCGTCGAGGAGGTCGGCGAGACCGGCGTCCGCGGTCTGGCTCACCTGGCGCCGCAGCCGGCCCAGCAGGTGCGCGCGCCACTCCCCGAGGTTCCGGATGTGCGGAGCCATGCCGTCGGGGTGCAGGGTCGCGCGCAGCACGTTGGTGGTCAGCTCCGGCGGGATCCCGGCGACGAACAGCCCGGTGCCGGCGTTGGCGTCGACGAGGTCCCAGTTCCGGTCGACGACGGCCGCCGGGTACGGCTCGTGGCCGGCGAGCAGCTGCCGGACGGCCGCGCGGACGGCGGACATCTCGGGGTCCGGCAAGGCGTTCTCCGGGTAGGCGGGCGCGTAGCCGGCGGCCAGCAGCAGCCGGTTGCGTTCCCGCAGCGGCACGTCGAGGTGCTCGCCGAGCCGCAGGACCATGTCCCGGCTCGGCTGGGACCGGCCGGTCTCCACGAAGCTCAGGTGGCGGGTCGAGATGTCCGCCGAGATCGCCAGGTCGAGCTGGCTGATCCGGCGCCGGTCGCGCCATTCCCGCAGCAGCTGCCCGACCGGCCGCTGCCGCGCGGCCGCCTGCACCGTAGTCGTCACGCGAGCGACGCTACGACGATCATCGGACCGCTGCCATTACTTCGGGGGTAATGCCTTCGCATTACCTCTCGCGTAATCGACGCGCCGCCGCTCGCCCGCCAGAGTCGGTCCCAGCGCAGGACAGCGGAACCCGTTGTCCCCCAAGGAAAGGAACCACCATGACCGACGTCCGTGGCCTCGTCGAGCAGTACATCGCCGTCTGGAACGAGACCGACGCCGACAAGCGGCGCGCCCTCGTCGCCGACGTCTTCACCGAGGAGGCCGGCTTCACCGACCCGATCGGCGCCGTCACCGGGCACGACGGGATCGACCAGTTCGTGGCCGGGGCCCAGCAGCAGTTCGGCGGGCTCACCTTCAGCCTGCCGGCGGAGCCGGACGCCCACCACCACCTCGCGCGGTTCCAGTGGTACCTCGGCATGCCCGGGGCCGAGCCGGTCGCGATCGGGTTCGACGTCATCGAGATCGAGAACGGCCGGATCGCCAAGGTGCACGGCTTCCTCGACAAGATCCCGGCATGAGCCGGTGCGTGCGGGCTCCCGGACGGGGAGCCCGCACGCGACCCCGCACCGCTAGCCCTTCAGCGCGCCCCGCCAGCGCACGGTCGGGCGCAGCTTCTCCGGGTTCACCCGGTGCTTGTTGGCGCCGACGATGTCGAACATCGACTCGATCAGGGTGTCGGACAGCAGGTGCGGCTCCAGGCCCAGCCCGACCAGCCCGGTGTGCTTGACGTTGTAGTAGTGCTCCGGCGCCTCGGTGCGCGGGTTCTCCAAGTGCTCGATCTGCACCGGGCCGGGGAACCGGTCGGCGACGAGGTCGGCGATGCCGGCCACCGACAGGCTCTCGGTCATCTGGTTGAAGACGCGGAACTCCCCCGGCCCGGCGGGGTGTTCGACGGCCAGGCGGATGCACTCCACGGTGTCGCGGATGTCGATGAGGCCGCGGGTCTGCGCGCCCTTGCCGTACACGGTCAGCGGCTGGCCCAGCACCGCCTGGATGACGAACCGGTTCAGCACCGTGCCGAACACCGCGTCGTAGTCGAACCGGGTCGCGAGCCGCGGGTCCCGCGCCGTCTGCGGTGTCTGCTGGCCGTATACCACGCCCTGGTTGAGGTCGGTGGCCCGCAGGCCCCACGCGCGGCAGGTGAATTCGATGTTGTGCGAATCGTGGACCTTCGTCAGGTGGTAGAAGGAACCCGGCCGTTTCGGGAACAGCACCCGGTCCGTGCGCCCGTTGTGCTCGAGATCGAGCCAGCCTTCTTCGATGTCGACGTTCGGCGTGCCGTATTCACCCATCGTGCCCAGTTTGACCAGGTGGATCGCCGGATCGATCTCGGCGATCGCGTAGAGCAGGTTCAGCGTGCCGATCACATTGTTGTGCTGCGTGTACACCGCGTGTTCGCGGTCGATCATGGAATACGGCGCCGATCGTTGCTCGGCGTAGTGGACCACGGCGTCCGGCGCGAAGTCGCGCACCGCCTCGAACAGGAACTCCGCGTCGAGCAGATCACCTTCGTAGCTGGTGATCGTCCGGCCGGAGACCTCCTTCCAGGCGGTGATGCGGCCGGCGAGGGATTCGATCGGGACCAGGCTTTCGACGCCGAGCTCCGCGTCGTACCCACGCCGCGCGAAATTGTCGAGAACGGCCACCTCGTGACCTTTGTCCGATAGGTGCAACGCGGTCGGCCAGCCCAGATATCCGTCACCGCCGAGAACCAGCACACGCATTGTGCCGCCTTTCCTGCTCGTTTAACGCCACACGAACGCTATAGATCACGTGCTGATGAAGACCTGGCAATGACCTGTGAATCTCCTATGCGTGAGGGGGCCGGACGGCGGCGCGGCCGGCCCGCGGGGAGGATGGGGGCATGACGACCGTAACCAACGGCGTGCGGCCCCGCACGGCGGAGAAGACCCGCCGCCGCGGCTGGGCCCGGCTGGCGCGCGCCGCGGCGACGTCCGTCGCGGCCACGGTCCTCAGCCAGGTCGTGCTGCTGGCCGTCCTCGCCGCCGGCGGAGTCCCGGCGCTGGCGAGCACCCTCGCGTGGGCGGCCGGGGCGGTGCTGAACTTCCTGGTCACGCGACGCTGGGTGTGGGGCCGCACCGGGCGCCCGCGCGTCCGGCGCGAACTGCTCCCCTACCTCGCGGTGATCGGGCTCGGCGGGCTGGCGTCGATCGGCCTGACGACCCTCGCGGGCTCGCTGCTCGACCCGCTGGACCTGCCGCACTTCTGGTGGGTCGTGCTCGTCGACGGCGCGTACGTCGCCAGCTACGCGCTGGTCTTCGCCGTCAAGTTCACCCTGCTCGACCGGGTCGTGTTCGGCCGCGGCGCAGCACGTATCCCCGCCACCACGTCCCGGTCATGACGCGGGCGTAGTTGGCGCCGTAGACGAGGCTGCCGCCCTTCTTGCTCTTTCCCGCCTTGCGCAGCCGCATGCTCATCGGCAGCTCGGTGACCCGGGCGCCCCACGCGGTCACGCCGAGCAGCAGCTCCGACGACTGGTACTGCGGCTCGTGGAGCGGCACCGAGCACGCCAGCTCCGCCCGCATCGCGCGGAAGCCGAACGACGTGTCGGTGATCCGCCGCGCGGTCAGCACCGACGCGAGCACCGCGAACACCCGGACGCCGAGCCACCGCACGCGGCTGTCGGCCTCCTCGTGCCCGAGCCGCCGGGACCCGGTGACGAAGTCGGCGGTGCCGTCGACGACCGGGCGGACGAGCGCCTCCAGCTCGCTGTTGTCGTACTGGCCGTCGGCGTCGGTCGTGACGACGTACTCGGCGCCGGCCTCGGCCGCGAGGTGGTACCCCAGCCGCAGCGCGGCACCCTGGCCGCGGTTGCGCGGGGCGACGCAGACGTACGCGCCGTGGTCTTCGGCGATCGCGGCCGTGTCGTCGGTGCCGCCGTCGACGACGACGAGCACGTCGACCGGCATGCCGAGGCACTGGTCGGGCATCTTTTCCAGGACCTCGCCGATGCCGCCGGCCTCGTTGTAGGCGGCGATGACGACCGTCAGCGGAGCCAGCTCAAGGTCGGGGTGACGGCCGCGGAAGTCGTCGAGCGCGCCGGAGTCGACGTCGTCGGGGAAGGCGGCGAGGCGTTTCCGGCCGGCCGAGGTCAGCGTCGTGAAGCCGAGCGCACCGGCGACCGGCAGCAGCACGAGCGCCGGGAGCTGGTAGCGCCAGGAGAACTGGAACACCGCCGAGGCGAACAGCAGCAGGAGCCCGCTGGACGCCGCCAGCAGTGCTCCCGCCTGCGCACGGTCCAGGGGCTTCTTGCGCCGGAACACCGTGAGCAGGCCCAGCAGGGCACCGATGCCGAGCACGCCGCCCGAGACGTACCCGCCGCCGAGCTGGTAGTCGCGGAGGATCTTCGCCAGTGGCTGGTCGACGCTCGCGACGATGCCGTCGTTCTGCAGCGTGACCAGGTCGATCAGGGACTGGTCGGCCCACTGCGGGTAGGTGAGCTGGAACTGCCAGCGATCGAGCGGGACGTCGGTCGGGTCCTGCTCGCGCGTCCAGGCGAAGCTCTTGGCGAAGTCGTTCAGGATCGCTTCCGCGACGTCGCCGGGCTGTGCCTTCAGGACGCCGATCGCGAACTCGTGCGCCAGCGCCGCCTTGTCCGCGCCCGGGGGCAGCGGGCCCGGCCAGTTCGGGTCGAGGTCGGCGTGCGTGTAGTTGTCCACCAGCCGCGTCTCGCGCGGTTCGGCCGGGCAGAACACCATCAGCGTCGGGTCGAAGTGAAGGTTCGCGCAGTCGGCGACGGCGGCGGTCCGGCCGTAGAGCATGTTCCCGGACGGCCCGGACAGTCCCCACTTGCCGGTCTCCGAGTGCAGTCGCGCCGAGTACGGCACGAGCACGGCGAGCAGGCCCAGCAGGCCGATCCCGGCGCGGCGCCAGCCCGCCCACCGCCGCCACGCTCCCCCGGCGGTGACCAGGAAGACCAGCAGCGGCAGGGCCAGCGAGATCCCGATCAGCCGCGTGAGCACGCCGAAGCCGAGCAGCAACCCTGCTGCCCCGGCCCGCTTCCAGCCCGGCGTGCCCCAGCCGAGCAGCAGCCAGAGGAGCCCGAGCAGCACCGCCTCGAAGGTCACCTCCGACATGATGTTCTGCTCGATCTGCAGCTGGTACGCGTCGAGCAGCACCGGCGCGGCGGCGAGCGCGCCGGCCCACGGACGGCCGCCGAGGCGCAGGACCAGCCCGTAGACGCCGATCGCGATGAGCACACCACCGACGTGCTGGACGGCCGCGACCCAGGCGAGCCCGCCGACGGCCAGCAGCGGCCGCAGCACCAGGTCGTAGCCGATCGGGTCGAGCTGGTCGGCGCGCAGTGCGTGCAGGTTGTCGATGTACCGGAACGAATCGATGAACAGCAGCGCCGGGCGGTACGCCAGCCAGGTCAGCACCCGGAGGACGATCGCCGGGACGAGGAGCAGGAGAAGCAGCCAGTGGCGGCGCAGGAACCCGGTCACGGTGTCGCGAGGCCGGAGAAGTACTTCCATGCCGTGGCCAGGCCGTCGGTCAGCGAGACCTCCGGCCGGTAGCCGATGGTCTCCGCGCTCGCCGAGATGTCGACGACGACCGCGGGCATCTCGCCGGCCGGGGCCTCGACGTGTTCCACCGGCAGCTCCACGCCGGTCACCTCGCGCACGGCCTCGATCATCTCCAGCACCGACACCGAGCGCCCGGCGCCGACGATCGCGCGGCCGGAGTAGCCGCTGTCGAGGGTCAGCAGGACGGCGCGGACGACGTCGTCGACGTGCACGAGGTCGCGGCGCTGGCGGCCGTCGCCGTAGACCTTGACCCCGGTGCCGGTCAGCGCGGCGCGCATCATCCGCGGCACGAAACTGTCCTTGTGGGACATTCCCGGACCGTAGACGTTGGTGAACCGCAACGCACACGTCGTCATGCCGTACGCGCCCGCGTAGCCCGCCAGCAGCATTTCGCACGCCGCTTTCGTGGCGCCGTACGGCGTCAGCGGGCGCAGCGGCAGGTCCGGGGTGATGGTCGCGGTGCCGACGTTGCCGATCACCGCGTTGGTCGAGGCGAACAGGAACTTCGGCACCTCGTGCCGGCGGGCGAGTTCGAGCAGTTCCTGGGTGACGAGGACGTTGTCGGCGAAGGTGTCTTCGGGCAGCTCGACCGACTTGAGCACCGACGTCAGCGCGGCGAGGTGCACGATGCCCGCGGTCTCGCGGGTCACGGCCTGCTCGCGGACGGCCGCCTCGCGCAGGTCGCCGACGACCACGCGCACTCCGTCGAGGTCTTCGGGGAACGCGACCCGGTCCACGACGGTGACCGGGACGCCCCGGTCGCGGAGGGCGCGCACGACGGCCCGGCCGATGAAGCCGCTGCCGCCGGTCACGACCACGGACGTCCGAACGGGACCGTGCGCACTCGCCATGGGCGTCAACCTACCTGCCGTTCCTGTGCGGCCGCAGTGCGCGTACGCAAAAGTGCGTATGGCCGCTCTCCCCGCCCGGTTGGTGTCCTTGACCGGTCACAGCAATGGGGAGGAAGGCACACCATGAAACGACTCTTCACCGTTCCGGCACTGCTGCTCGCGTCGCTCGCGGGAGTGCTCACGGTACCGGCCGCGGCCCAGGCGGCCACGACCGACGTCGGGGTCATCCCGGCGAGCCGGTCGTGCCCGGTCGGCACCGAAGCCATCGTGATCCGGATGGACGACGAGGACACGAACAACAAGAACGCCCGCGGCGGGTTCATCGGCGCGGTCGACAGCACGAACAACACCGAGTTCTTCTTCTGCCGGGTGAACGGGACCGCGTTCCGCGGGGTCGTGCAGTCCGGCTCGTTCCGGCCGTACGCGGTGCTGAAGCTCGGCGCGAACTGCCCGAACGGCTCCCAGGAGTTCTCGCGGCGCTTCGACAACGAGGACAAGAACAACCGCAACTCGTTCAGCGGCAACATCTTCCCGAACTCCAGCGACAGCAACACGCTGCTGCGGTTCTGCCTCTTCGCGCCCGGAGTGGCCACGACGACGGCGTTCCCGAACGTCGGCTTCGGTTACCTCGTGTTCTCCGGGGTGGACTCGTCGGGCTTCTTCCGCAGCGACGACGAGGACAAGAACAACAAGAACGAGTACAACGCCCCGGCCGGGATCAGCGCCATCGCCCAGTCGATGGTGAGCGCCGGGCCGAACACGACGATGAACGTCCGTATCGCCCAGTAATGCCCGGTTGGTATCTCCCTCGGTTCGCCCGGGTCTTTCCGACCGGGAGAACCGAGGGGGATCGGCAGTGACCAGTGAACTCACGGCGCGGTGCCTGCACCGCGCCCTCGAAGTCGTGCGCGAGCTGAAGGACTCCGGACCCGGCCCCGGCCTGGCCGGGCTGGGGCGGCTCGTCGGCTGCGACGTCATCTCGTGCACCGCCACCGAGCACACGACCCGGCGGTTGACCGGCACGGTGACCGACCGTCCGGAGCAGAACCTGATGCGCCACCCGGAGTTCCGCGCGCAGGCCCACCAGCACCCGGGCTTCGCCGCCTACCGCTCGGGCGCGCTGCGGCTGGGCACGTCGGCGGCGCTGAGCGACCTGGCCGACCTCCGCACGTTGCGCGGATTGCCGATCTACACCGACTTCTACCGCCCGCGCGGGACGGTCGACCAGCTGCTGTGCGTGGTCCAGGTCGACCACCGGCACGGGCGCGTCCTCACGCTCAGCCGGTCCCGGCCGGGGTTCGCCCCGCGCGACCACGCGCTGGTGGACCTGCTCGCGCCACACCTCGCCCAGGCCTTCGCCCACGAGGACCGGCCGCCGGTCCGGACGGCCACCGGAATGCCGCTCGAGGTCCTGACCGCGCGGGAACGCGAGGTGGCGACCGCCGTCGCCCGCGCGGCGACCGACCAGCAGGTCGCCCGGCTCCTGGGCATCAGCCCGCGGACCGTGCAGAAGCACCTCCAGCAGATCTACCGCAAGCTGGGCCTGACCAGCCGGGCCGAGCTGCTGGTCCGCTTCTCAGGGGCTTGAGGCGACCGCCTCCGGCGGCGGGCAGGAGCAGACGAGGTTGCGGTCGCCCGCCGCGCCGTCGATGCGGCGGACCGGCGGCCAGATCTTCGGTGCGGCCGTCCCCGCGGGGAACACCGCGGTCTCGCGGCCGTACGGCCGGTCCCACTCGCCCGCGACGCACCGGGCGGTGTGCGGTGCCTGCCGCAGCGGCGACTCTTCGAGCGGCCACTCCCCCGCCGCGACGCGGTCGATTTCACCGCGGATCGCGATCATCGCCGCGCAGAAGCGGTCGAGCTCGGCGAGGTCTTCGCTCTCCGTCGGCTCCACCATCAGCGTGCCCGCGACGGGGAAGGACATCGTGGGCGCGTGCAGCCCGTAGTCCGCCAGCCGTTTGGCGACGTCGTCGACCGTGACGCCGGTGGCCCTCGTCAGCGGCCGCAGGTCGAGGACGCACTCGTGCGCCACCAGGCCTTCCCGGCCGGTGTACAGCACCGGAAAGTGGCCGGCGAGGCGGCGGGCCACGTAGTTCGCGTTCGCCACCGCGACGAGCGTCGCCCGGCGGAGGCCCTCGGCGCCCATCATCCGGACGTAGGCCCAGGAGATCGGCAGGATCGACGCGCTCCCCCACGGCGCCGCGCTGACCGGGCCCACGCCGCCGGCCGGGCCGGCGGCCGGCTGCAGCGGGTGGTTCGGCAGGAACGGCGCCAGGTGCGCGCGGACCCCGATCGGGCCGACGCCGGGCCCACCGCCCCCGTGCGGGATGCAGAACGTCTTGTGCAGGTTGAGGTGCGAGACGTCGGCGCCGAACCGGCCGTACTGGGCGACGCCGATCAGCGCGTTCAGGTTGGCGCCGTCGACGTACACCTGCCCGCCCGCGTCGTGCACCGCCGCGCACACCTCGCCGACGGTGTCTTCGTAGACCCCGTGCGTCGACGGGTACGTGAGCATGATCGCGGCGAGGTCGGCCCGGTGCTCGTCCACTGTGGACCGCAAGTGGACGAGGTCGATGTCGCCCCGGTCGTCGCACCGGACGACGACCACGCGCATGCCCGCCATCACCGCGCTGGCCGCGTTCGTGCCGTGCGCGCTGGCCGGGATCAGGCAGACGTCGCGCGCGTGCTCGCCCCGGGAGCGGTGGTAGGCGCGGATGGCGAGCAGGCCGGCGAACTCGCCCTGGCTGCCGGCGTTGGGCTGCAGGGAAACCGCGTCGTAGCCGGTGATCCGCGCGAGCCAGGCACTCAGGTCGGCGGCGACCGTCAGGAGCCCGGCGGCGTCTTCGGCCGGGGCGAACGGGTGCAGCCCGGCGAACTCCGGCCAGGTGACCGGCTCCATTTCGGCGGTGGCGTTGAGTTTCATGGTGCACGAGCCGAGCGGGATCATGCTGCGGTCGAGTGCGACGTCCTTTTCGGCCAGCCGGCGCAGGTACCGCAGCATGGCGGTTTCGGAGCGGTGCGCGTGGAACACCGGGTGCGTGAGGTACTCGCTCGTCCGCCGCAGCGGGGCCGGGAGCGCGTCGGCGGTGTCCGCGTCGAGTCCGTCCACATCGGACACCGAGACGCCGAACGCCTTCCACACGCAGGAAAGCCGTTCGCGGGTGGTCGTCTCGTCGCAGGCGATGCCGACGTGGTCGGCGTCGATCCGGCGGAGCGAGACGCCGAGGTCGCGGGCCGCCGCGACGACGGCGTCCGCGCGGCCGGGCACCGCCGCGGCGACGGTGTCGAAGAACTCGCCGTGCACGACGTCGACCCCGCCCTCGGCGAGGCCGGCGGCCAGCACGGTGGCCATCCGGTGGGCCCGCAGCGCGATCGAACGGAGGCCGTCGGGTCCGTGGTACACGGCGTACATCGACGCCATCACGGCCAGGAGGACCTGCGCGGTGCAGATGTTCGACGTCGCCTTCTCGCGGCGGATGTGCTGTTCGCGAGTCTGTAGGGCGAGCCGGTAGGCGGGCGTGCCGTCGGCGTCCTTCGAGACGCCGACCAGCCGGCCGGGCAGCTGCCGTTCGAGTCCCTTCCGCACGGCGAGGTACGCGGCGTGCGGGCCGCCGAAGCCGAGCGGGACGCCGAACCGCTGCGTCGATCCGACGGCGACGTCGGCACCGAGCTCGCCGGGTGGGCGCAGCAGGGTCAGGGCGAGGGGGTCGGCGGCGACGATCACCGCCGCGCCGTGCTTCTTGGCCTCGCCGATGGTGAGGTCGAGCTCCCGCACGGCACCGGACGCGCCCGGGTAGGACAGGAGCACGCCGAAGAAGTCGCCGCCGAGCCCGAGCCCGGTCAAGCCTTGGGAGAGGTCCTCGACGACGAGTTCGATGTCCAGGGGCTCGGCCCGGGTCCGGAGCACGGCGAGGGTCTGCGGCAGGGTGTCCTCGTCGACGACGAACCGGTGCGATTTCGCTCGCCCGGCCCGCCGCACCAGCGTCATGGCCTCGGCGGCCGCGGTGGCCTCGTCGAGCAGGGAGGCGTTGGCGACCGGCAGCGCGGTGAGGTCGGCGACCATGGTCTGGAAGTTGAGCAGCGCTTCGAGCCGCCCTTGGGAGATCTCGGGCTGGTAGGGCGTGTAGGCGGTGTACCAGGCGGGGTTTTCGAGGACGTTCCGCCGGATCACGGGCGGGGTGACGGTGTCGTGGTACCCGAGCCCGATCATCGACGCGGTCAGCCGGTTGCGCGAGGCAAGCTCGCGAAGTTCGGCGAGTGCCTGGGCTTCGGAGGCGGGCGGCGGCAGTTCGAGCGGCGCGGCGGACTCCCGCAGCGCCCCCGGGACGGCGCGCTCGGCGAGTTCGTCGAGGGAGGCGACGCCGATGACGTCGAGGATGTGCCGCAGGTCGTCGGGACCGGGCCCGATGTGCCGGTCGGCGAAGGGAATGCCCTGTTCCAGCGAGGCGAGCGTAGGTTCCACGATGGCCTCCCGACCGTGCTGCGTACCAACCGACCACGGCGGGGTCATGCCCGCTCAGACGTCGGCTTCGATGGCGAAGGTGTTGCCGTCGGGGTCCTGAAACCAGGCGATACGCCCCCCGCCGGCCCGGGCAGTGATCCCTTTCGCGTCGTGTTCGAACTGGTCGTAGCGGGTGAACTCGACGCCGGTCGAGGTGAGTTCGTCGACGATTTCGTCGAGGTCGTCGACGTACCAGGTCGCCAGTGTGGCCGCGCTCTTCCCGGCGGTGACGGACTGGTACACGTTCAGGGCGGGTCCACCACCGGACCCGTAGGTCCGACTGCCGTCGGCGACGTGGGCACTGGGGCCGGACTGCAGTGCCCGCAGGCCAAGCTTGCCTTCGTAGAACGCGACGGCCCGGCCGATGTCGGACACGGCGATCGAAGCTCTGACTTGGTGCGCACTCAGGGGCATGAACCACCCTATCGCCCCCGCGACCGACACGAACGAACTAGCGAACGGCGACCACGGCGGGGTTCCGGCAAGTGGTGTCGTCGCAGGCAGCGCCACAAAGGCTGGAACGCCTGCCGATCACGCTCGACGCGCAGCGCGCTTGGGCTGCGCCAAGTCGCCTTGGTCAGCGTTCCGTGGCCCACCACCCCGAAGCCCGATTGTGACTACGGCCGGCAGCACCGCGTCAAGGCGGGAAAGCGTGCCTTGACCCGGCACTACCGTCCGTGTTCTGGCTTCGTATCGGGGCGGCGGGGGAGGTCTGGGTGGGTGTGCCAGTCATGCCTCAGCGTTGCCGTTCACGGCGGGGAAGGCGACCACAGCGGGGTCCGGGGGCGAAGCCCCTGGGAGGGGGTCCGGGGGCGAAGCCCCTGGGAGGGGGTCCGGGGGCGAAGCCCGCCGGGCGGGGTGTGGGGGTTGCACCCCCACAAGACACTCCGGAGGGGTCAGGGCGAGCGCTTCCGCGAGCACACTCCACCCAACCCCGTAGGTCGACCTCCCCACTCTGTCCTGCCCGAGGGCGCCTGAGAGTTTCGCCCGCAGGTTGAGCCGGGCTTGCACCGTCGGCGGGGCCATCAGGTGGTGTCCTGACGACCCGCTTTCCAGAGGCGTCTCGTCCGCGCGGTCCAGGGTGCCTGAGAGGTTCCGGGGAGGACTTGCTCCTTCGGCGCCGAGCTCAATATGAGGCTCGGTCTCTCCCGCGCGGTTTCGTCGACCGCATGGAAAATCCTACCCCGTGCGCCGGGGTGGTGATCAACCGGTCTTGCGGGCGTTGCGGCGCTGGGTGAGTTCGTCCGGTTCGTGGGCCTCGATGATGCCGCCGTCGGCGCGTTCAGCCGGGAACTCGTGGATGGTTCCGCTGATCTCCTGCATCGCTCCGCTGACCGCGATGCCGAAGACGCCCTGGCCGCCTTGGAGCAGGTCGACGATCTCCTCCGGGGAGGTGCATTCGTAGACCGTGGTGCCGTCGGAGAAGAGCGTCACGCGGGCGAGGTCGCGGACGCCGCGGACGCGCAGGTGGTCGACGGCGACCCGGATGTTCTGGAGGGAGACCCCGGTGTCGAGCAGCCGCTTGACCACCTTGAGCACCAGGATGTCCTTGAACGAGTACAGCCGCTGCGAGCCGGAGCCGTGCGCGGTGCGGATGCTGGGGGCGACCAGCTTCGTCCGCGCCCAGTAGTCGAGCTGGCGGTAGGTGATCCCGGCGATCTGGCACGCGGCCGGGCCGCGGTAGCCCACCAGCTCGTCGGGCAGCGAGTTGTCGGGGAACAGTTCTCCCTGCTCACCAGTCGCGACCTCGACAGGCTGCTTCTCGGAACCAGCCTCGACCACGCAAGCCTCCCCTCGCCCGACCTGGCGGCCGGCGAATGACAGCCGGACGGTCCCAGGAGCGGGACCCGCCGGAGATCAATCACCACGGTCCGGCCCCAGACCGTGAATCACACCGTGGCGATTTACCTTCTTCGACGGTAAGCGCCCGGACAGTGCCGGTCAACGCGACGCGCGGCAAGCCTCAACGACCGGATGAGCCTTTGAGCCGTTCGCCGTACCCCCTGTCGCGTGAGCCAAACCCCTTGACCGCTTTTACTCAGCTGAGTAACTTTTTACTCATGCAAGTAAACCCCGACCTCATGGCCGAGCTGGGCCTCAGCGTCACCGAAGCCGCGCGACGCGCACAGATCGTCGGCGCGACCATCGGCGTGCTCGCCGACCTGGGCTACCGGCGGACCACCTTCGCCAAGATCAAGGAGCGCGCCGGGCTCAGCAGCACCCGGCTGATCTCGTACCACTTCACGAACAAGGCCGGCCTGATGCAGGCCGTGCTCAGCACGGTCGTCGAGACGAAGCACCAGTTCCTCGCCGAACGCACCGGCGGCGGGCTCGACCCCGCCGACCGCCCCGGCTACCTGCGGGCGCACATCGAGACGTCGGTCGCGTTCCTGCGCGCGTACCCGGAATGCGTCCGGGCGCTGACCGAGCTGGCCGCCAACGCCGACGACGCCGACGGCTGGGTGATGACGAAGGTGCTGGTCGACGACCTGCGCGTGCACGGCCTGGCCCGCCAGCTCAAGCAGGGCCAGGCCGAGGGCGTGTTCGGCGAGTTCACGCCGGAGGTGATGGCGATGTCCATCGCCCAGGCCGTCGACGGCGTCGCCGCGGCCTACGCGGCCGACCCTTCGCTGGACGTCGAAACGTACGGCCGCGAGATCGCCGAGACCTTCGTCAAGGCGACCGCACCCTAGAGGGCTTGGTCGAGACGCTCCTCGATGCGGGCCTTCGGGTAGGCGCCGACGATCGTCGTCACGGGTTCGCCGTTCCGGAAGAGGATCATCGTCGGCAGGGACATGACCTGGTAGGCCCGGGTCGTCTCCGGGTTCTCGTCGGCGTTGATCTTCCGGACGGACAGGGTGCCGGCGCGCTCGCCGGCCAGCTGCGCCAGCACCGGGCCGACCATCCGGCAGGGCCCGCACCAGGTGGCCCAGAACTCGACGAGCACGGGAACGTCGCCGCCGAGGACTTCGGCGGCGAACGTGGCATCGGTGACGGCGGTGACTTCGGCGGTGACAGCGGACAACTCGGGCTCCTTCAGGGGCGCGGGGACTCGGGCACGACACACGGATCGGGCGCCTGCCGGGCGAGGGCGCCGGCGAGCTTCGCGGCCAGTTCCGCGCGAATGCCGCCGAGCCGCGCGAGGAGCGCGTCCGCTTCTTCCAGCTTGCGGCGGTACACCTCGATCGAGCTCGCGCACGAATCGCCGGTTTCGTGGCCGCTGCGCAGGCATTCGACGAACGGGCGCGTCTCCTCGAGGGTCAGGCCGACCGTCTGGAGGGTCTGGATCTCCTCGACCAGGCCGACGTCGTCCTCGTCGTATTCGCGGTAGCCGTTCGCCGAGCGCCGGGCCGCGAGGAGACCTTGGTCCTCGTAAAACCGCAGCGCACGGGTGGTGACACCCGTGCGCTGCGCCAGTTCTCCGATCCGCATGCCGTCGACGCTAGACGTTGACGTCCGCGTCAAGGCAAGGTCTTACGTGTCCGCTCCGCGGAAGTCTTCCGGGGAAACCGAGTCGAGGAACTCGCGGAACTTCTCGACCTCGTCCTCCTGCTCGTCCGGGATGATCAGGCCGGCCTCCTCCAGCACCGCGTCCACGGCGTGGATGGGGACGCCGATCCGCAGGGCCAGGGCGACCGAGTCGCTCGGCCGGGCGGACACCCGGATGTCACCGTCGAAGACCAGCTCCGCGAAGAACGTGCCCTCCTTCAGGTCGGTGATGACGACCTGCTCGAGCTCCCGGCCGAGCGCCCCGATGACCTCTTTCAGCAGGTCATGCGTGAGCGGACGGGCCGGGCGGACTCCCTGCTGCTCCAACGCGATGGCGGTGGCTTCGACCGAGCCGATCCAGATCGGCAGGTACCGTTCACCCTCGGTCTCCCGCAGCAACAAGATCGGCTGATTCGCGGGCAGCTCGACCCGCACACCGACGACGCGCATTTCGCTCATCGGGCTTCGCCTCCCTCTCGTGCACACGGGCTTCAGCGCTGAACCGGTTTCGCGCCGCCACTGTCGACGCTACCCGTCCTCCGCGCGCTGTGCTCGCTGTCCGGACTCTCTCGGTTCGCCTGCCGCAAACCCGTGCCTTCACGGTACGGCATGCGGTGCCGAACATTCAGTCATTGACATGGGACCGCAAAGAGGATCTCACTGCCCCGTTACGATCAACACCCGGACACGCCACGGATTCCGGCCTTGACGAGGAGCGTGTGCAGCGTCACGGACAGTGCCGCGAGCTCCCTGACCACCTCGTCGGCCCGCGCCTTGGCTTCCGGGTCACGGTGCCGGTACACCGGGGTCACGATCTGCTCCAGCAACCCGACCTCGCGGTCGGCCGCGGCGCGGAAGGCACGCAGGTGTCTCGGCTCGATACCGAATTCGGTCATCGCCTTCACCGTCCGCGCCACCAGCACCGCGTCCGGGTCGAAGAACCCGGCGGGACCGGGCCGGACCAGGCCGTACTGCCGCAGTTCGGCCAGTGCGGCCGCGTCGATGCCGGCCTGCTCCAGGAGCTCCTCCTGGGTCAGGCGCAGTTCCTTGCCCGCGGCGAAGTCGTCCGCCACCGGCAGGCCGACGTTCTCCGCCGGCGCGTCGATCGGCACCAGCCGGCGCGGCGGCCGGGGAAGGGCTGCGGCGGACCCGTTGCCCGAGTCCGCCGCGTCCAGCTGTTCCTTGATGACCTTCAACGGAAGGTAGTGGTCCCGCTGGGCGGCCAGGACGAACCTGAGACGCTCCACGTCCGCCGCGGCGAACTGCCGGTACCCCGACGGCGTCCGGCCCGGCTGGACCAGGCCTTCGGCTTCGAGGAACCGGATCTTGGAGATGGTGACATCGGGGAAGTCCCCGCGCAGCTGCGCCAGGACGGCCCCGATGCTCAACCCGTCACGTTGTGGCCGTCCGGCCGCCGTCACTGCGCCCCCTGGCCCCCGTGACCCGGGCCGGTCAGGAAGACCAGGCGGAACTTCCCGATCTGGACCTCGTCGCCCCCGGCGAGGACGGCCTGGTCGACCGGTTCCCGGTTGACGTAGGTGCCGTTGAGGCTGCCGACGTCGATGACGACGAACTCGCCGCCCTCACGCCGGAATTCGGCGTGCCGGCGGGAGACCGTGACGTCGTCCAGGAAGATGTCGCTGTCCGGGTGCCGTCCGGCGCTGGTGGTGTCGCGGTCGAGCAGGAACCGCGAACCCGCGTTCGGCCCGCGCTTCACGACCAGCAGCGCCGAACCCGCCGGCAGGGCGTCGACACCCTGGACCGGGGCCTCCGGGGCGGGCTCGCGACCTTCGGCTTCGGCCAGGAAGTCGGCCCGGAAGACAGAGGTCCGC
Organism: Amycolatopsis sp. NPDC021455; assembly: GCF_040640995.1. Taxonomy (NCBI): domain Bacteria; kingdom Bacillati; phylum Actinomycetota; class Actinomycetes; order Pseudonocardiales; family Pseudonocardiaceae; genus Amycolatopsis; species Amycolatopsis sp. NPDC021455. Next base: position 17,205 of record NZ_JBFACT010000017.1, read on the forward strand.
TCCGGAGACTGCTCCGGGGGAACGCCGCCGGGCCCGTCGTTCGTGCTCACCTGAGCTCTCCTCCACACATGCTGTGTTGCCAGTACTCAAGAACGTGTAGCTGCCAACGTACCGTGCCTGATCGATTCTCCGAGCCCCGGCTCCCCGAACCGGCGCAGTGCGCTTCCGGCGGGGTTCAGCCCTTGGTCAGCGCGTCGTAGGCTTCGGCCTCCAGCAGGGCTTCGAGCCCCGACGGGTCGTCGAGCCGGATCTCGATCAGCCAGCCCTCGCCGTAGGGGTCGCTGTTGATCAGCTCCGGCGAGTCGGCGACGGCGTCGTTGACCGCGACGACCTCGCCGTCGACCGGCGCGAACAGCTCGGAGACGCTCTTGGTCGACTCGACCTCGCCGAAGACGTCGCCCGCGCTCACCTGCCTGCCGACCTCGGGCAGGTCGACGAACACGACGTCCCCGAGCTGGTCCTGCGCGTACTCGGTGATGCCCACCCGGACGAGCGTTTCCTCGCGGGTGGCGACCCACTCGTGTTCCTCGGTGTAGCGAAGCTCTTCAGGAGCGGACACCGCCGGTCCCCTTTCATGCCCTCACTGGCGAAAACGTGCTGGGCGAAGTCTTACACCCACACGGCCCAGCCGCCTGCCACGACCCGGGCAAAGAGTCGCGCTCAGTCGTCTCCGGCGCCGCGGAGCGCGTTGCGCGCCTGCACGACGTAGAGCACGCCCGACCAGACGTAGAGGACGGCGCCCCAGATCGTGAAGGCGTAGCCGATCGGCCGGGCGACCGCGGCGACGTCCGAGCCACCCTGCGCGAGCAGCAGGAACGGGAAGGCGTACATCAGCACGAAGGTCGCGCCCTTGCCGAGGTAGGTGACCTCGGGCGGGGCGAAGCCGCGGCGGCGCAGCGCGTAGACGCAGACGCCGAGCACGGCCTCCCGCAGCACGAGCGGCACGACGACCCACCAGGGGATGATGTCGCGGACGAGGAAGGCGATGAGCGTCGCGAGGATGTACAGCCGGTCGGCCGCCGGGTCGAGCAGCTGTCCCAGCCGGGACATCTGGTTGAGCCAGCGGGCCAGCTTGCCGTCGAGCCAGTCGGTCAGGGCGCTGAACACCAGCAGGGCGAGCGCCCAGCCGTCCTCCTTCGGGCCGAGCAGCAGCCAGAGGAACACCGGCACGCCGGCCAGCCGCAGCAGCGACAGGATGTTCGGGACGTTGAAGGCCTGCTTCAGCAGGGACGGTTCGGCGCTCGCCTGAGCGGCTGGTTCCGGGGCGGCTGTGCTCACCGGCCAATTAAACAGCGGAGCGGGGCCGGGCCGCCCGGTGGTGCGGCCCGGGTGCCGTCAGCTCGCGCGGTGGTGGCTCCAGCCGCGCCGCTGCAGCTCCGCGCTGCTCAGCGACTCGGGGCGGCCACGGAAGTCGGTGCCCATCCAGCGGGCGCGGCCGATGCGTCCCTCGAGGACGTACGGACGGCCGCCGCACCAGACCACGGTGCTGGGGACGGTCGGCGGACTGGCGGGGTCTTCGGTACTGGTCACAGCGTCGTCGTTCATCGCTCTCACGGGCTCGGGAGGGGTTTCGGGGACGGGAAGCTCTTCGGCCTCCACCAAGATCTTCGGCCCGCGGGGCCGGGATGTTAACCGGAACAGCGGGAATTAGACCGATCGATTCTTCATGGCAGCGTGAGGTTTCGGAGCGTGAACGGAATGTTAATTGTCCATTGTGGACGGTCAAGTGGGGGCCACCGGAGCGGGCCGCCACCCGGCTGGAGTAATCTCCGGCACACTCGTGGGCGAGCCGGTCCACGGGCCCCCGGCCCGATGGGCCAGAATGACCGGGTCGGCCTGACCGGGGAGGAACGATCGCGGTGCCCCACCCAGCCACCACGAGGACGTGGCGGCCGTTGCTCGCGGCCTGTCTCGCCGTCCCCGCGCTCGCGGCTTGCGCCGGCGACCCGGCCGCGCAGGCGCCCCCTGCCCCGCCTTCTTCGGCGGCACCGGCGGCCACCACCACGACGTCTCCCGGCACCTCCCCGCCGCCTCCGGCCGCCACCGGTGGTTCGTCCGCGCCGGCCCCGGTGACCAAGCCGTCCGGGCCGCCGCCGACGGTGCCCGGGTCGTGCGGCACGGTCACCGCCGCCAGCGGGCTCACGCTGTACGTCTTCGACAGCGGCTCCGCCGGGGTCACCTGCGCCACGGCGACGAAGCTCGTCGGCGACTTCCACCGCAAGATCGCCGGGCGCCAGGACGCCGGCTCGAACGACGCGGTGAACGAGACCGTCGACGGCTGGCTGTGCACCTCCGGGCCGCCCGCCGCGCAGGGCGGCACCACCTGTACCAAAGGCGAGCAGACGGTGTTCGCCGCCGTTGTGCCGTCCGAGTGAGTCCGTCCCCTCCCGTCCGCTCCTGAAGGGCCCATGAAGACACTCGCGTACCCCCTGCTGCTCGTCGCCGCGACCGCCGCACTGGCCGGTTGCGGGAGCGACACCCCGGCCCCCGTGGCGCCGTCCGCCACCGTCCCCGCCGCGGTGGCGGCGGCGGAGTCGACGGCACCGGGCGTGCCCTGCGGCGAAGTCGCGGGCACGGGCGGCGCGAAGACGGCCGTCGTCGCCCACGGCAAGGTCGACTGCGCCGCGGCGACGAAGCTGCTGAAGGACTACTTCGCGAAGCTGACCCCGGCGGAAGCCGCCTCCGCGGACGGCCCGGGCCCGGTGGTGCTCGACGAGTGGACGTGCGGCAGCGGCCCGAACGACCCGGTGACGGCGTGCTCCACCGAAGACGGCCGCCAGGTCGAAGGCACGCGCGGCTGACGAGCGCTCACCGGGGGCACTTTCACGTGAAAGTGCCCCCGGGGCTCGGGCATCCGGATCAGGACTTCAGGTCGGGGAAGTCCTCCTCGCGGTACTCGGTCCCGGCGCCCCGCGCAGGGTCGTTCTCGCGGCCCCGCAGCTTGACGCGGCGGATCTTGCCCGAGATCGTCTTCGGCAGCTCCGCGAACTCGAGCCGCCGGATCCGCTTGTACGGCGCCAGGTGCTCGCGGCAGTACGCCAGGATCGACCGCGCGGTCGCGGCGTCCGGCGAGAACCCCGCGGCCAGCACGACGTACGCCTTGGGCACCGCGAGCCGGATCGGGTCGGGGGCCGGGACCACCGCCGCCTCCGCCACCGCCTCGTGCTCGATGAGCACGCTCTCCAGCTCGAACGGCGAGATCCGGTAGTCCGACGCCTTGAAGACGTCGTCCGTGCGCCCGACGTAGGTGATGTAGCCGCGCTCGTCGATCGAACCGACGTCACCGGTGTGGTAGTAGCCGCCTGCGAAGGCCGTCGAGGTGCGCTCGTCGTCGTCGGCGTAGCCGGTCATCAGGCCGACCGGCCGGTGCGCGAGGTCGAGGCAGATCTCGCCCTCCGACGCCCGCTCGCCGCTGACCGGGTCGACCAGCGCCACCACGAACCCGGGCAGCGGGCGGCCCATCGAGCCGGGCACGACGTCCTGGCCCGGCGTGTTGGCGATCTGGACGCTGCTCTCCGTCTGCCCGAAGCCGTCGCGGATGGTGACGCCCCACGCCTTGCGGACCTGGTCGATCACCTCCGGGTTGAGCGGCTCCCCCGCGCCCACGACCTTGCGGGGCGGCGTCTTCAGTGCCGTCAGGTCGGCCTGGATGAGCATCCGCCACACCGTCGGCGGGGCGCAGAAGCTGGTCACCCCGCACCGGTCCATCTGCGCGAGCAGCGCGCCCGCGTCGAACCGGTTGTAGTTGTAGAGGAAGACCGTGGCCTCGGCGTTCCAGGGCGCGAAGAAGTTGCTCCACGCGTGCTTCGCCCAGCCCGGCGAGGAGATGTTCAGGTGGACGTCGCCCGGCTCGAGGCCGATCCAGTACATCGTCGACAGGTGACCCACCGGGTACGAGACGTGCGTGTGCTGCACGAGCTTCGGCTTCGCCGTCGTGCCGGAGGTGAAGTACAGCAGCAGCGGGTCCGCCGCCTTCGTCGGGCCGTCCGGGGTGAACTCCGGCGACTGCGCGAACGCCGTCGCGTACGAGTGCCAGCCCTCGACCGGCTCGCCGACGGCGATGCGCGTGTAGTCGCCTTCGACGCCGTCGAACTTCGGCGCGTCCACCGAGCGGACCACGACGTGCTTCGCCGCGCCGCGCTCGACGCGGTCGGTCAGGTCGGCCGGCCCGAGCAGCGTCGACGCCGGGATGATCACGGCACCGAGCTTGATCGCCGCGAGGATCGTCTCCCACAGCTCGCCCTGGTTGCCCAGCATGAGGATCAGCCGGTCGCCGCGGCGGACGCCGAGGCCGCGCAGCCAGTTCGCCACCTGGTTGGACCGGCCCGACATCTCCGGGTAGGTCCAGCGGTTCTCGGTGCCGTCCTCCTCGACGATCCAGAGGGCGTACCGCTCGGCGTTGTCCGGGTCGTGCGCGACGACGTCGAACCAGTCGATCGCCCAGTTGAACTCGTCGAACTCCGGCCAGGCGAAGTCCCGGTAGGCCGTGTCGTAGTCCTCGCGGTGGGCCTGCAGGTAGTCCCGCGCGACGCGGAACGCGTGGTGGACGCTCACGGCTGCCTCCTATTCGCCTTTGAACTCCGGCTTGCGGCGCTCCATGAACGCCTGGACTGCCTCGCCGAGGTCCTTGCTGGGCAGGAACGCCGAGTTCCACGCCGCGACGTACCGGAGGCCGTCGGCGACCTGGCGCTCGGTGTTGGCCGCCAGCACCTGCTTCGTCCCCTGCACCACCAGCGGCGGGTTCGCGGCGATCTCCCCGGCGAGTTCGCGCGCGGCCTTCAGCAGCGCGTCCTGGCTCTCGTAGACGTCGTTGACCAGGCCGATCTTCTCGGCGCGGGCGGCGTCGATGTCCTTGCCGGTCAGGGCCAGCTCCCGCAGGTGCCCCTCGCCGATGATCGGCGCGAGCCGCTGCAGGCTGCCGAGGTCCGCGACGATCGCGACGCGCACTTCGCGGACGCTGAACTTCGCGTCGGCGCTGGCCAAGCGGACGTCCGCCGCGGCGATGACGTCGACGCCGCCGCCGATGCACCAGCCGGACACGGCCGCGACGACCGGTTTGCGGCATTCCGCGATCGAGCTGACCGCCGCCTGCAGCGACCGGACGTGGTCGAGGAACGCCGTGCGCGGGCCGGCCAGGTTGTCCGCGCCCAGCATCGGCGCCCAGTCGCCCATCATCGCCGGCAGGTCGAGGCCGTAGGAGAAGTTCGTCCCGCTGCCGGTCAGCACCACGGCCCTGACCTGCGGGTCGGCGTCCAGCGCGCGGAACACCAGCGGCAGCTCGCGCCAGAAGTCCGGGCCCATCGCGTTGCCCTTCGAGGGGCCGAGCAGCGTCACTCCGGCCACATGGCCGTCGACGTCGACCTTCAGGGACACGAGGTCGGGCAGACTGTCAGCAGTAGCGGTCATGGGGTCATCTTGACCCATGCCCGCGGCGACCCGCCATTGGCGCCTTGTCAATTGCCCCCCATGTCACTGTGCCAACCTGGTCGGGGGATGCTTTCCTGAAAGAGACTCACCCTCACGACACGGGGAGGACGGTGGGACATGAGCCCGGCCAGCGCGACCGCGATCGAACCCGAACCCACCGAAGCGCCCACCCGGCGCGAGTCCCGCCCGATCGAGCTGACCGGCTCCTTCGACCACGAGGGACACCGGCTCTGGTACACCGAGTTCGGCAGCGGCGACAAGGTCGTCGTCCTCACCCACGGCATCATGCTGACCCGCCGGATGCACGCGCCGCTGGCGCGCCGGCTGGCCCGCGCCGGCTTCCGGGTGATCACCCTCGACCTGCTCGGCCACGGCGACTCGGACCGCCCGACCGAGTCGTGGCTGTACTCGATGCCGTCGTTCGCCGAGCAGACCCTGGCGCTGCTGGACCACCTCGAGGTCTCCTCGGCCGTCATCGGCGGGACGTCGCTGGGTGCGAACGTCTCGCTGGAAGTGGCCGTGCTGGCCCCCGAGCGGGCACGCGGGCTGATCGTCGAGATGCCGGTGCTGGACAACGCCATCGTCGCCGGGCTGATCACGTTCGCGCCGCTGCTGATGGCGGCCCGGTTCCTGCCGTTCACGGTGCAGGCGGTCGCGCTCGCGGCGTCCGTCGTCCCGCACGGCAACCAGTGGGTCGACGTCGTCACGGACACGCTCTCGCAGCGCCCGGCCCCGATGGCGGCGCTGCTGCACGGTGTGCTGTTCGGCCGGATCGCGCCGCCGAAGTCGGTGCGCCGCAAGATCACCACGCGGGCGCTGGTGATCGGCCACCAGGGCGACCCGATCCACCCGTTCGGCGACGCGGACACCCTCGCCGTCGACATGCCGGACGCGGAGTTCGTCCAAGCCCGCAGCCCGGTCGAGCTCAGGCTCGACCCCACGCGGCTGTCGGACGCGATCCGGGACTTCGCCGCGAGCTGCTACTGAGCGTGCTTTGAGACGCGGGCCGCGATGCCGTCGAGGACGAAGTCGAGGCCGATGCGGAAGGTCTCGCCGGCGTCCAGGTGGGGGCCGTCGCGCACCATCGTGGCCACCGCGGGGAACCGGCCGGTGGCGAAGGTCCGCTCCAGATAGGGCCCGTAGGCGGCTTGCCACTGGCGCTTGTCCATCCCGGAGGTCCGCTCGGCACGCCGTTCGGTGATCTCCCGGCGGACCGCGCCGTACACGTAGGCGTTGACCGCGGCGACCGCCGGCACGACCGTGTCGAGGCCGACGTCGCCCATCGCGGCCAGCACGGCCTCGCCGGCGGCCATGGTGTTCGGCCCGAGCTGCGGCCGCCCGCCGAGCAGGTCGGCCAGCCATTCGTGTCGGTGCACGGCCTTCCGGACGGCTTCGGCGAGAGAGCGGAGCACCTCCCGCCAGCCGTCGCCGGCCGGCCGGATCTCGGCGTAGACCGCGTCGACCATCAGGTCGAGCAGCTCTTCCTTGGTGGCGATGTAGCCGTACAGCCGCATCGGGCCGACGTCCAGCGCGGCGGCGACCTTGCGCAGCGACACCGCGTCCAGGCCGTCCGCGTCGGCCAGCCGGACCGCCGCCCGGACGATCCGCTCGCGGCTCAGCGTGGCCGGCACCGGCCGCTCCGGCGGCTCCGGCCGCTCCCACACCAACATGCCGGTGACGATACAACGCCTGTCGCGATACGCTGTATCAGTCAATACAGCGTATCGAAGGGGGACCCATGACGATCGCCATCGTCGGAGGCGGGATGGGCGGCCTGGCCCTCGCCCGCGTGCTGCACGTGAACGGCATCGAATCCGTCGTGTACGAACGGGACTCCTCGCGGACCGCTCGCGACCAGGGCAGCATGCTCGACATCCACTCCGGGCAGCGGGCGCTGCGCGAGGCCGGCCTGCTCGAGCGGTTCTTCGCGATCGCCCGTGGCGAGGGCCAGGACATGCGGCTGCTCGAGCCGGACGGCACCCTCCTGCACCAGGAGGACACGCCCGACGACGCCCCGCTCCTGCGGCCCGAGGTCGACCGCGCCGATCTGCGCGACCTGCTGCTGGACTCCCTCCCCGGCGACACGGTGCGCTGGGGGCACGCGTTCGAATCCGCGAGCGACGGCGTCCTGCGCTTCGCCGACGGCAGCACCGCGGCGTACGACCTGCTGGTCGGCGCGGACGGCGCGCAGTCCCGGGTCCGCCCCCTGGTCACCGACGCCCGCCCGGTGCCCCTCGGCAAGAACGTCGTCGAGATCGGCATCCCCGACATCGACCGCACGCACCCGGACCTCGCGGCGATGGTCGGGCGCGGCACCTACTGGGTGGTCGGCAACGGGACATCCCTGGCGGCGCAGCGCAACGGCGACGGCCGCGTCCGCATCGGCGTCAGCTTCACCAACACCGCCGAGGACTGGTTCGCCACGAGCGGCATCCCGTTCGACGACCCGGCCGCCGCCCGGGCGCGGCTGATCGAGCTGCTCCCGGGCTGGGACCCGAAGATCACCGCGCTGATCGAGGCCTGCGACGACAAGGTCGTGCCGCGGTCGATGACCACGCTCCCGGTCGGCCTGACCTGGCCGTCGCGACCGGACGTCACGCTGGTCGGCGACGCCGCGCACCTGATGCCGGCGGTGGGCGAAGGCGCCAACATGGCCCTGCTCGACGGCGCCTCGCTCGGCCGCGCGCTGGCCGCGCACCCGGACGACTTCCCGGCCGCCGTCGCCGAGTACGAACGCGAGATGTTCGAACGCGCCGGCGCCGCCGCCCGGAGGTCCGCGGACATGCACGAGCTGATGATGTCCCCGGACGCCGCCCGCAAACTGCAGGCCTTCTTCCAGCCGAGCCGGAACCCGGAACTCGCGTGATCAGAAGGGCATCACTCGTGATTGGCGGGGTATCACCGTGATGCCCCTTCAGACACGCTTGATGCCCCTCTGATCACGCTTGATGCCCCTGCGGGGCCAGGCCGGCCACCGGGCCGATCACGATCACTGCCGGGGGGCGGACGCCCGCGGCGGCCGCGTCGGTGACCACCTTGTCCAAGGTGGACCGGAGGGTGCGCTGGGTGCGCATCGTGCCGTCCTCGACGATCGCCACCGGGGTGTCGGCCGGGCGGCCGCCGTCCAGGAGGGCCTTCGCGAACTGCGGAAGCCGCTCCACGCCCATCATCAGCACGATCGTGCCGCGCATGCGGGCCAGCAGGTCCCAGTCGACCAGGGACCGGTCGTCGCCGGGGCCGACGTGGCCGGAGACCACCACCACCTCGTGGGCGACGCCGCGGTGGGTCACCGGGACGTCGGCGGCCGCGGGCACCGCGAACGCGCTCGTGATGCCCGGGACCATCGTCACCGGGACGCCCGCTTCGGCGCAGGCCAGCACCTCTTCGAAGCCGCGGCCGAACAGGTACGGGTCGCCGCCCTTGAGGCGGACGACGAACTTGCCCTCCTTGGCGCGCTCGATGAGCGTGCTGTTGATGACGTCCTGGCTGGCCGCGCGGCCGTACGGGATCTTCGCCGCGTCGACGATCTCCACCTCGGGCGCGAGTTCGTCGAGCAGTTCGCGGGGCGCCAGCCGGTCGACCACGACGACGTCGGCGCGCGACAGCAGCCGCCGTCCGCGGACCGTGATCAGCTCCGGGTCGCCCGGGCCGCCGCCGACCAGCGCCACCCCGGGCAGGCTGCCCTCCGGGTGCGGCTGGCGGCCGTCCTCGATCGTGCCGTTGTGCAGGCCGTCGAGCATCGAGTCGCGCACCGCCGCCGAGCGCAGCGGCTCGCCGCCGGAGAGCACGCCGAACAGCAGGCCGCCGTGCCACCCGGACGCCGGGGTCACCGCGCTGCCCGACTCGCCTTCGTCGGCGCGGACGCAGAACACCCGCTCCCGCTCGGCCTCCTCGCAGACGGCGGCGTTCACCGAAGGGTCGTTCGTGCAGGCCAGCGCGTACCAGGCGTCCTTGAGATCGCCGGGAACATAACGCCGTTCGTGCCAGACCAGTTCGCCCGCGTCCACCATCCCCTGCACCGACGGCGTCGTGTGCGGCGACACCAGTTCGACGCGGGCTCCCGCGCTGATCAGCCGGGGCAGCCTGCGTTGCGCGACCGTGCCGCCGCCGATCATCACGACGCGGCGGCCGGAGAGCTGGAGGCCGGAAAGGTAGTGCGGGTCGTCCATGGGCGGGAGTTTATTGGCGGTTCATCCCCGCGCCAGCCCAGCGTGGGTCACGCCACCCGGAACACCGGCCCGCGGGCCACGAACGGCAGCCGCGCGCCCCGCGGCACCAGGTACGCGTGCTCGCGGCGTGGCCGGACGTGGTCGCACTGCGCGTCGGTGATGATCAGGATCGGCCCGTCGGCCGGGAAGTCCGCCGCGCTCTGCAGCAGGTCGACGCCCGGCTGCAGGATCGTCCCGCCGCGGCCGCGCACCTTGACCCGGCCCGCGATGTCCTCCACCGCGAGGTACCCGGCGTCGTAGGCGACGGCGTCGCAGAACACCACGCGCGCCGCCGGGACGTCCCGGGCCAGCGCGTACGACGCGATCGCCCCCAGCGCCTTGCCGAGCAGCTCGGCGTTCATCGACCCCGACGTATCCAGCACGACGCCGAAGGTGACGAGCTGATCGAGCCGTTCCGGGCGGACGCGGCCCGGGCGCGGGATGTCCGGAGTCGACGACTGGCGGCGCGACGCCCGCGCGTAGCTGCGGACCGGCAGCTCCACCCGGACGTGCTCGTCGAACCAGCGCGCGAGACGGGCGTCCCACGGAAGCGGCGGGTGGTCCAGGGCCCGGATCTCCTGCTCCAGCCCGGCCGGCAGGAGCCCGCGGCCCTGCGCGTGGTGGTATTCGAGGCCCTGGGTGAGCGCCCGGCGGTAGAACTCGTCGAGGTCGACGCCGCCGGTCCGGTCGCCGGCACGCCACGGCAGCGGCCGTGCGTTCCGTCGCGACGACCGGCGCCGCACCGCGTCCGGTTCGGACAGCCAATCGCCCAGGACGTCCCCGGCCTCGCGCGAGCCGAGCGTCAGCAGCTTGCGGGCGCGCCGGAGGTCCGTCGTGAGCGTGTCGTACACCGACTCCGCGGACATCCCGGTCAGCTGCTGGTCGTGCAGGACGCCGTGGGGCAGCTCGCCGACGCCCATGGCGACCAGCCAGCCGTTGATCACGTAGTCGCAGGCGACGTTCCACAGGTACGGGTCGCGGCCCAGCGCCCGGCGGTCGTGCCGCAGCGCCGCGTGCAGCATTTCGTGGGCCAAGACGAACCGCCATTCTTCGGACGTCAGGCCGGCGGCCGGGTTGACGTAGATCTCGCCGTGCTCGGCGTCGACCGCGGCGAGGGAGATGTCCCAGGCGCGGACGACCTCGGCGTCGACGACCAGGGTGAACCCCGCGGCCACCGCGCCGAGCAGCGGGAACGACGAGACGAACCAGGACAGCGCGCGGTCCCACTCCCCCAGCGCCCGCCGGTGGCGGGTCTGGCCGCGCGCGTCGGCGGCGCGTTCCATGGCCTCGGTGGCCGAGGCGATCAGGCCCCGCGCGAACCGCTCGGTCCACGGCTCCGGCTTCCCGTGGTACTGCAGCTCCCAGCGCGAAAGTGGTGGCGCGGCCCGCAGGCACGACCGCGGCCCGCCGGTTCCGAGCGCCTTGAAGTGCTCTGGCACGCCGGTCTCGCGCCAGGCGAGGGCGAGCGCGGTTTCGTCGGTGCCGGGCAGCTCCGGCAGGGCCACGACCGGCGTCCCGACGTGGACGGCGTCGGCGAACCGGTGGACGGCCACGCAGCACGCGGCACCGTAGGCCTCGTCCAGGAGCGGATCTTCGTCGAGGTGGCCCAGGCCGAGGTGCAGCAGGAGGTGGGCGAACACCCACGCCCACTCGCCCGGCTCGGCGTCGCGGGCACGGTTGGCGGTGATCAGCCCGCGCCCGTTGACGACGGCCCAGCTGCCCACGCCGGTCAGGCTCTCCCGGCTCAGGCTCGCGCCGCGGGCGAGGTGGTCGAGGACGGTGTGCGCGCGGACCTCGGCCCAGCCGTCCTCGATCGCCTTGTTCCGGCGCTCGCGGCGTTTGGCCTCCGCCTTGGCGTTCACGCGCGCGCCGCCACCAGCCGCGGGAGATCACGGGCGGCCTCGACGAGGAACCACGACGGCAGCCGCGGGTTGCCCGCCTCGTCGTCGGCGATGACCAGCTGCGCCATCTCCAAGGAGATTTCGGCCAGCTCGACGAGCAGGCCCTTCGCGCGGAAGGCGAACTGGCGCACGGCCGCCGGCGCGTGCCGCTTGTCCGCGGGCAGCTCCTTGACCAGCCGCGCGCGGAAGGTCTCGGCGAGGAAGTACAGCAGGTCCCGATCGGCCGGCTCGGCCGGCCAGCGCACGTCGCCCTTGAGGATCGCCTCCAGGTCGAAGGCGTGCCGGGCGACCTTGAGGTACGCGCGGAACGCGCCCGCGTGGGCCGGGGTGAGAGTGGCGTACGCCAGCAGCGCGACCGTCTCGTCGTCGGCCGGGTCGCCCGCGGAGTGGAGCAGGTCCGAGAGCATGTGCCAGGACCGCGGCGTCGAGAACGGCTCCTCGGTCTTCGGCGGTGCGCTCCACAGGTGGTCCGGGCGCTGGGTGAGGTACTCGAGCACCCACGGGTGGATCCCGTTCCCGGCGGCCCACGCGAGCCAGTCGTCCGGCGCGGCGCGCAGGTGGACGTGCACCAGGCGGTTCACCAGCGCCGACGCCATCGGCCGGGCGAGGGCCTGGTCGGTGGCGCGGTTGCCGGCGCCGATCACGACCGAGCCCGCCGGCAGCTCGTACGAGCCGATGCGGCGGTCGAGGATCAGCGAGTAGAACGCCTTCTGGACGTCGGGCGCGGCGGCGTTCAGCTCGTCGAGGAACAGGCAGTACGGCTCGTCGCGGGCGATCTGCTCCGGCGGGCAGAACCGGCTGCGGCCGCCCGTGATCTGCGGGACGCCGATCAGGTCTTCGGGCGCGAGCTGAGTGCCCAGCAGCGACACGCAGTCGAGCCCGAGCGAGGCGGCGAAGTCGCGCACCAGCGAGGACTTCCCGATGCCGGGTGCGCCCCAGAGGAACACCGGCCGCACGACGGCGGTGGTGAGCAGGACTTCGGGCAGCCGGGCGGGCGTGACCGTGAGCTGGGCGTGCAAGCGTGGACCTCCTGGTTCAGGACATCCCTTGCGACGCCCCCTTTCGTGCGCCCATGATCGCGCGCCCGCCCGGCCGGCGCACCCGATTTTCAGCTCGCGCGGCCCGCGGAGGGGTACGGCAGGAGCGCCATCTCCCGCGCGTTCTTGATCGCCGTGGCGACCTGCTTCTGTTGCTGCGGCGTCAATCCCGTCACCCGGCGGGCGCGGATCTTGCCGCGGTCGGAGATGAACTTCCGCAGCAGGTCGACGTCCTTCCAGTCGACGTGGGTGATCTTGTTGGCGTGCAACAGGTTCACCTTGCGCTTGGCGGGACGGTCGCGGTTCGGCTTCGGCATCCGGCTCACCAGCTCGACTTCGCGACGCCGGGCAGCTCGCCGTGGTGCGCGGCCTGCCGCATCTTGACCCGCGACAGCCCGAACTTCCGCAGGTAGCCGCGCGGACGGCCGTCGGCGGCGTCACGGTTGCGGATCCGCGTCGGGCTCGCGTCGCGCGGCAGCTTCTGCAGCGCGACGACCGCGTTCGCCTTCTCCTCGGGTGACGACGACGGCGAGGCGACGACGGCCTTCAGCGCGCGGCGGCGTTCGACGTACCGCGCGGCGATCACCTTCCGCTGCTCGTTCTTCGCGATCTTCGACTTCTTGGCCATCAGCGCTCTTCCTTGAACTCGACGTGCTTGCGCGCGACCGGGTCGTACTTGCGCAGGACCATGCGGTCCGGGTCGTTGCGGCGGTTCTTCTTGGTGACGTACGTGTAGCCGGTGCCCGCGGTGGACCGCAGCTTGATGATCGGCCGGACGTCGGTGCTCTTCGCCATTACAGCTTCACCCCCTTCGCCTTCAGCTCGGCGACGACGGCCTCGATGCCGCGCTTGTCGATCGTCTTCATGCCCTTGGCGGAGACGCGCAGCCGCACCCAGCGGCCCTCACCGGGCACGAAGTACCGGCGGTTCTGCAGGTTCGGCTCCCACCGCCGGGACGTGCGGCGGTGGGAGTGCGAGACCTGCTTGCCGTAGCCCGGCTTGCGGCCGGTGACCTGGCACACGGCGGACAAAGGCCCTCCCGAGTTGATAGTGGTTTTCGTTTTCAAGTACTGTAGCGCATCGCACCCCGTCCGCATTCCTGGAGCCCCTGTGACCCACCACCCCCGCGTCCCGCTCGTCCTGGTGAGCGGTCTGGCCGCCGGACCGAACGCCGCGCTCGCCGAGCTGCTGCGCGTGGCCGAGCCCGGCACCGCCGTCGTCCACCACGACCTGCGCGAGATCCACTCCGGCGTCGTCCGCCGCCGGCTGAAGCTCGGCGAGCGCGAAGACCTCACCGTGCTCGAGCTGGCCCACGGCTGCGTGTCGTGCACGCTGCGGGAGGACCTGCTCCCGCTGCTGCGGCGGCTGGCCCGGCGCCCGGAGGTGACCCGGATCGTCCTCCGGCTCGACGAGGCCATGGAGCCGGAGCCGGTGAGCTGGGCGATCCGGAACGTCGTGGTCGGCGACCACCCGGTGAGCGAGGACGTCGACCTGCGGGCGGTGCTCACCGTCGTCGACTGCGCGACCTGGCTCGCCGACGCGACCGGCGACGACGAGCTGGCCGACCGGAACCTGCAGGGCAGCCCCGAGGACGAGCGGACGGTCGCCCAGGTCGCGCTGTCCCAGGTGGAGTTCGCCGACGTCCTGGTGCTGGCCGGCGCGGCCGCCGACGCGTGGAGCGCCGCGAAGGCGTCCGCCGTGCTGGACCGCGTGGCGCCGTCCGTCCCGCGCGTCGAGCTGGCGCGGATCGACGGCCACAGCGTGCTCGACGCGGTCCCGAAGGACGCCCGGCGCGGCGAGGTCACCGACATGCACGGCGCGCTGCTGCGCGGCGAGCCGCCGCTGCACGCCGACTGCGGCATCGCCCTGCTCACCTTCACCGCGCGGCGGCCGTTCCACCCCTCGCGCCTGCACGACGCGCTCGACGTCCTGCTCGACGGCGTCGTCCGCACCCGCGGGCGCGCGTGGGTGGCCAGCCAGCCCGACGTCGCGTTCTGGATCGAGTCGGCGGGTGGCGGGCTGGGCCTGGGGCACGCGGGGCCGTGGCTCGCGTCGCCGGACGGTCCGGAGTGGACGGACGTCTCCCCCGAGCGCCGCACGCTCGCGTCCCTGCGCTGGGACCCGGTGCACGGCGACCGGGCCCAGGAGCTGGTCGTCGTCACCGACCAGGCGACGCCCGACGAGGTCGAGGCCGCCCTGCGCGGCGCGCTGCTGACCGACGCGGAGTTCGCGGAGGGGCCCGAGGCCTGGCTGCGCTACCCCGACCCGTTCGGGGACTGGCACGAGGAACCGTGTGAAGACACCGAAACCGACCCGGCGCGGCACGACGCGACCGCGGCGAACCGAAAGGAAGACCAGTGAAACCCGGGATCCACCCCGACTACCACCCGGTGGTGTTCAAGGACTCGTCGACCGGCGACGCCTTCCTGACCCGCTCGACCATCACCTCCGACAAGACCATCGAGTGGTCGGACGGCCACACCTACCCGCTCGTCATGGTCGACATCAGCTCGTGGTCGCACCCGTTCTGGACCGGCACCCAGCGGATCATGGACAGCGCCGGCCAGGTCGAGAAGTTCCACCGCCGCTACGGGAAGCGAGGCACCCGCTGATGGCCGTCCCCAAGCGCAAGATGTCGCGCAGCAACACGCGGTCCCGGCGGTCGCAGTGGAAGGCCGCCGTGCCGGACCTGGTGCCGATCAAGGTCGACGGCAAGGTCCGGCTGGTCCCGCGCCGGCTGATGAAGCACTTCCACGCGCAGTGAGCGTTCCGGTCACCGTGTTGTCCGGCTTCCTCGGCGCGGGCAAGACGACGCTGCTCAACCACATCCTCGCCAACCGCGACGGCCTGCGGGTCGCGGTGATCGTCAACGACATGAGCGAGGTCAACATCGACGCGGCGCTCGTGCGCTCCCAGGAGCGCCTCGTGGAACTGACCAACGGGTGCATCTGCTGCACCCTGCGGGAGGACCTCCTGGAGGAGGTGGCGGCGCTGTGCGCGGACGACCGCTTCGACCACGTGCTCATCGAGTCGAGCGGGATTTCCGAGCCGATGCCGGTGGCGGCGACGTTCACGTTCCTGGACGCCGTCGCCCACCTCGACACCATGGTGACCGTGGTCGACGCGGCGAACTTCGCCCGCGAACTGGCGGCCGGCGACTCCCTGGTGGAGCGCCGGCTCGACCAGTACGAAGACGACGAGCGGACGGTCAGCGACCTGCTGATGGACCAGGTCGAGTTCGCCGACGTCCTGCTGCTGAACAAGACGGACCTCGCCACCGACGTCGACCGGCTGGTGGCGACGCTGCGACGGCTCAACCCGGCCGCCGACGTCGTCACGGGCAGTTTCGGGAAGGTGCCGCTGGAACGGGTCTTCGGCACGGGCCGGTACGACGCCGAGCGGGCGCAGGAGGCACCGGGCTGGGTCGCGGAGCTGAACGGCGACCACGTCCCGGAGACCGAGGAGTACGGGATCTCCAGCGTGGTGTTCCGCGCCGCGCGGGCGTTCGACCCGGCGGCGCTGTGGGACTTCGTCACCCGGCGGCTGGACTCCGGCGAGTTCGGCACGGTGCTGCGGTCGAAGGGGTTCTTCGCGCTGGCGTCCCGGCCCGGGGTGACCGGGCTGTGGTCCCAGGCGGGCGCGGTGGCCCGGTTCGAGCCGCAGGGCGTGGCCGCCGAACCGCGGCAGGAGCTGGTGTTCATCGGCGTCGACCTGGCGGGCGACGCCCTGCTCACCGCGTTGCGGGACTGCCTCGGCGACGTCGCGACCGGCCCGGACCCGTTCCCGGAGTGGGGCCCGGTCCACGTGCACTGACTCGTGAGCGTTCCGGACGGCCCGGAGCGCTCACGAGTCACTTCTGGAAGTACTTCACGTTCTTCCACTGGGTCTGCGCGTTCGCCGCCTGGAGCGTGCCGTACACGCCGTACTTGAAGTAGTGCGTGCCGGTCGGCCCGGATCCACTGGCCACGAGCTTGCCGCCGAGGTAGACGGAGACCTTGTTCGCGGTGGCGTCGTGGATGACGTTGACGTGCACCCACTTGCCGAAGACTCCGGTGGCGAGGACCTTGCCCAGGCCACGGAGGGTGCCACCGTCGGCCGCGTAGGCACGGATCATCAACGTCGTCGCGCCGGGCCCGTCGTTGCCGAAGATCTGCATGCACGATTCGTCTTCGGTCGGACTGGCCACCTTCAGGTCGCCCTCGAACTGGCGGAGCCCGGTCTTGTAGTCGTTGTGGACCCGGACCTCGACCCGGTTCGACGACTTGCTCAGCAGCTTGAACGTCTCCACCCCACCGGAGCGGTCGTAGGAAACCCCGTCTTCGGACGCCTGCGTCGTGGTGGCCCAGTCGTGCGGATGGGCGGTGCCGTGACTGACCACCTGGATCGTCTTCGAGGGGTCGACCTGGGTCCAGCCGGTGCCGATCACGGCGGGCTGCGGGACGGGTGCCGCCGAGGCGGCGGTGACCGGAACGGCCAGCGCGGCCGCGGCCACGATGGCGAGTCCGGCCAGGCGCGGACCTGACATGCCTTGCTCCTCTCCCTGAGCCGAGCGCGGCGTCGTCGCCACGCTTCCAAGGTAGCCGCTGAACATCGGATGTAAAGACCTTTCCCGACAGGTCCCGATCAGCGGAATCCCTTACAGACAGGGAGATCGTCGTACTTCAGACCGGACCATCAGGCTGATTGGTCCGATGAAAACACGTCAGTGGTCGTCGTAGTGGTCCTCGTGGGCTGCGTGGCGGTGGCCGTCGTGCAGGTAGTCGACGTGCTCGCCGTGCGGGACCGCCACGTGGCCGCAGCCGTCGCCGTGGGTGTGGTCGTGGCCCGTGTGCGGGACGTGGCCGTCGATCTCGCACTCGTCGAAGTGACCGTCGTGGGCCCGGTGCAGGTGCCCGTCGTGGGCGTAGTCGACGTGGTCGCCGTGCGGGAGTGCCGCGTGGCCGCAGCCCTCGCGGTGGACGTGGTCGTGGCCGGCGTGCTGCACGTGCGGGATGGTCATCGGCTGCCCCTTCCAGGTGTGTCCATTTCGGACGGTAACACCGGAGCGCGGCGCCGGCCCGGGCGAAAGCTCCCGGCTCACCCGATAGCGGCGGTTCCGTCCGGGTTGATCAACCCAGGTTTATCAGCCTAGGTTGACGACCATGACGGACGAGGAGCTCCTCCAGGTGAGCGCCGACCTGCGCGTCGCCCTCGGCCGGCTGGTCCGGCGCCTGCGCCAGGGGTACGTCGCCGGTGAGCTGACCCTGCCCGAACGCTCGGTGCTTTCCCGGCTCGAACGGGAGGGCCCGGCCACACCGGGCTGCCTGGCCGACCTCGAACGCGTCAAACCGCAGGCCATGGGCGTCACGCTCGCCGGGCTCGTCGACCGCGGGCTGGTCGAGCGGCGCAAGGACGACTCCGACGGCCGCAAGGTGCTGATGTCGGTCACCGAGGCCGGCGTCAAGCTGGTCACCGACCGGCGGTCCGAGACCACCCGCCGGATGGCGGCCGCGCTGGCCGGGAAGTTCACCGCGGCCGAGCAGCGCGAGCTGATCGCGGCCATCCCGCTGATCGAGCGGCTGGCGGACGAGCTGTGAGCTACAAGTGGGTCGCGCTGTCCAACACCACGCTCGGCGTGCTGATGTCCGCGCTCGACGGCTCGATCGTCATCATCTCGCTGCCGGCCATCTTCCGCGGCATCGGGCTCGACCCCCTCGCGCCGGGCAACATCGGCTACCTGCTCTGGATGATCCTCGGCTACCTGCTGGTGCAGGCCGTGCTGGTGGTGACGCTGGGGCGGCTCGGCGACATGTTCGGCCGGGTCAAGATGTACAACGTCGGCTTCGTCGTCTTCAGCGTGGCCTCGGTGGCGCTGTCCTTCGACCCGTTCCACGGCGGCGGCGGCGCGCTGTGGCTGATCGGCTGGCGGATCGTCCAGGCCGTCGGCGGGTCGATGCTGACGGCCAACTCGGCCGCCATCCTCACCGACGCCTTCCCCGCCGAGCAGCGCGGGATGGCGCTGGGGGTCAACCAGATCACCGCGCTGGCGGGGCAGTTCCTCGGCCTGGTCGTCGGCGGGCTGCTGGCCGAGATCGACTGGCGCGCGGTGTTCTGGGTGAGCGTGCCGTTCGGGCTGCTGGGCACGATCTGGTCGATCCGCAGCCTCCGCGAGGTCGGGACGCCGAGGCGCGCGAAGATCGACTGGGGCGGCAACGTCACCTTCGCCGCGGGCACCGCGCTCCTGCTCGCCGGCATCACCTACGGCATCCAGCCCTACGGCGGCGGCGCGACCGGCTGGGGCAACCCGTGGGTGCTCGGCGGGATCGGCGCCGGCGTGCTGCTGCTCCTGCTGTTCGGCGTCATCGAGACCCGCGTCGCCGCGCCGATGTTCCAGCTTTCCCTGTTCAAGATCCGGGCGTTCGCCGCCGGCAACATCGCCGCGTTGCTGACTTCGGTGGCCCGTGGTGGCATGCAGTTCATGCTCATCATCTGGCTGCAGGGCATCTGGCTGCCCCTGCACGGCTACGACTACGAGCAGACGCCGCTGTGGGCCGGGATCCACATGCTGCCGCTGACCGTCGGGTTCCTGGTCGCGGGGCCGGTTTCGGGGTACCTGTCCGACCGGTTCGGGGCCCGGCCCCTGGCCACCGGCGGCCTGCTCCTCGTGGCCGCGGCGTTCCTCGGCCTGCTCGCGCTGCCGGTCGACTTCCCGTACCCGGCGTTCGCGGCGCTGCTCGTCCTCAGCGGGATCGGCCAGGGGATGTTCGCCGCACCGAACACCTCGGCGATCATGAGCAGCGTCCCGACCGAGCAGCGCGGGGTCGCCTCCGGCATGCGGGCGACGTTCCAGAACTCCGGGACGTCGTTGTCGATCGGCGTGTTCTTCTCGCTGATGATCGCCGGCTTGGCCACCTCGCTGCCGCAGACGCTGACGAGCGGCCTGCAGTCCCACGGCGTCCCGGCGAACGTCGCCGACGGCGTCGCGCGGCTGCCCCCGGTGAGCACGCTGTTCGCCGCATTCCTCGGCAGCAACCCGGTCGGGCACCTGCTCGGCCCGGACGTCCTTTCCGGACTGTCGCCCGCGGACCGGGCGACGCTCACCGGCGGCGAGTTCTTCCCGCGGCTGGTGTCCGGCCCGTTCCACCACGGCCTGGTGGTCGTGTTCACCGCGGCCGCGCTCATGGCCGTCATCGCCGCGGTGGCTTCCGCCGCCCGCGGCCGGCGCTACATCCACGCCCCCGAGGGAGTCAAGGAGAACCGATGAACGACGAGATCATCGCCGGAACGGTCACCATCAGCGGCCACGGCGGGGACGAGCTCGAGGCCTACCTGGCCAAACCGACGGACGCGACCCCGCGCGGCGGCGTCGTGGTGATCCACCACCTGCCCGGCTACGACGCGGCGACGAAGGAGATGGTGCGCCGCTTCGCCGTCGAGGGCTACAACGCGCTCTGCCCGAACCTGTACACGCGCGAAGCGCCGGGCGCGGACCCGGATGACGCGGCCGCGATGGTCCGCGCGGCCGGCGGCGTCCCGGACGACCGGCTCGTCGGCGACGTCTCCGGCGCGGCCGACTACCTGCGCGCGCTGGAAAACGCGAACGGCCGGATCGGCGTGATCGGGCACTGCTCGGGCGGGCGGCACGCGTTCCTCGCGGCTTGTTCCCTGAACCTCGACGCCGCGGTGGACTGCTACGGCGCCTTCGTCGTCAACGACCCGCCCGAGGCGATGAAGATGATGAAGCCGCTGCTGGGCCTGGCCCCGCAGCTGTCGTGCCCGCTGCTGGGCATCTTCGGCGCCGACGACCAGTTCCCCGGCCCGGACGAGGTGGCGGTCCTGGCGGCCGAGCTGGAGAAGCACGGCAAGGAGCACGAGTTCCACACCTACGCCGACGCCGGCCACGCGTTCTTCGCCGTCGACCGCCCGAGCTACCGCCCCGAAGCCGCGAAGGACGGCTGGGAACGCATCCTCGACTTCTACGCGCGCACGCTCACCGCCTGAGAGGACCCGCCATGTGCACCTACCTGACCGAGAAGTTCGCCCTCGAAGGCAGCGGCAAGGGCGCCCGCGGCTGGTTCCGCCTGACCGAGGGCACCGTGTACGTCGACCACCCGGTTCACGCGCCGTACGGGCACACGGTCAACATCGACTTCCGCAACCCGTCCCTGGGCGCTTCGACCCGCGTCGCCCTGGAGCTGACCGAAGAAGACGCCCTGGCCTTGGCGGACGCGATCCACGCGGCCCTCAAGTCCGCCCCGGCGGGCCTCGCTTCCCGCACCCAGTAGCCGAAAGTCCGTGAAGGCCTCCTTCCCGGCCATAAGAGCCGGGAAGGAGGCCTTCACGGCATGTAGAGCGCGCCCAGGAACTCCAGGAGGAGGCGCTCGCGGAGGGGGCCGGGCGCGGTGGCGAGAAGCGCGTTGATCGGGGCCATGCGGTCCGGGAGGCCCGACGCGCCGCCGAGGCCGGCCGCCGCGAGGAGGTCCGCGAACTGCGCCGACGTCAGCGTGTCGGGGTCGAGTGCGGCCACGAACTCGGCCACCGCCGGGTCGACGACCACCGGACCGGCGAGACGGGCCGCGTCGACCGAAGCGGCCAGGTCGGCGAGGAACTCCTTCTCGCTGCCGTGGTTCGCTGCCGTCACCGTCAGGTGCAGGTTCACCGGAGACGACAGATGAGCGAACTGCGGCTGGACGTACCAGCCGCGGGCCTTCATCTCGTCGGCCACCGTGAACAGGTCGAAGCCGTCGTCGCCGGTGAACGCGATGAGCGTCGACACCGGGTCGCCGAGCACCCGCAGGCCGGGGAGTTCCCCGATGCCGGAACGGATCCGGGACACGGCCTCGCGCGCCGCGGAAGCCAGCCGCAGGTAACCGTCGGAACCGAGGTGGTTCACCACCGCCCACGCCGCGGCGAGGGGGCCGCCCGAGCGGGTGCTCTGGATCGTCGTGTTCAGCATCGTGTAGCCCGGCCAGGAAGCGCTCGCGAAGTAGTGCGTGCGCCGCAGTTCCGCCGAGGCGTGCAGCAGCACCGACGTGCCCTTCGGGCAGTACGCGTACTTGTGCAGGTCCACCGAAATGCTCGTGACACCCGGGACGCGGAAGTCGAACGGTGGCACGTCCGCGCCGAGCCGCGCGAAGTACGGCAGCACCCAGCCGCCGATGCAGGCGTCGACGTGCATCCGGACGCCGCGTTCCCGCGCCGCCGCCGCGATCTCCGGCACCGGGTCGAGCACGCCGTGGGCGTACGACGGCGCGCTCGCCACGACCAGCACAGTCGAGTCGTCGATCGCTGCGGCCATCGCCGCCGGGTCGGCGCGGAACGTCACCGGGTCGACCGGGACGTCGATCCGGCGCAGCCCGAACAGGTGCGCCGCCTTGTGGAACGCCGCGTGCGCGGTCGTCGGCAGCACGATCGACGGCGAAGGCGGCCCGTCCCGCGCGGCGAGCACGGCCAGCAGGCACGACTCCGTCCCGCCGGACGTCACCGAGCCGACCACCCCGGGCACGTCGCCGAGCAAGGACGCCGCCGCGGAAACGAGGTCGTTCTCCATGCGAAGCAGGCTCGGGAACGCCGTCGGGTCCAGGCCGTTCGCCGACGACGCCAGCGCGTGCGCCGCCGCGCCCAGGGAGTCCACTTCGGACATCCCGCTGTCGTAGACGTAGGCCAGCGTGCGGCCGCCGTGCGTCGGCAGGTCGCCCGCGCGCAGCGCCCGCAGCTCGGCGAGGACGTCCTCAGGCGTTCTCATGCCGCGGTTCCAGCACCGAGCGCCGCAGCAGCGGCAGGGCCAGCGCGATGAGCACGCCCGGGATGACCGACGCCCCGACGAGGATCGCCAGGATCGCGCTGTGCGGCTGGTTCGCCGTCGCGTCGGTGCTGGACACGTACCCGCCGACGGCGAGGATGATCGCCCACAGCCCGCCGCCGAAGGCCAGGCCGAGCGTCTCCCCCGCGGTCCACACGCCCGCGGCGATCCCGGCCCGCGTCTCGCCGGTGCGCTCCTCCTCGGCGGTGATCAGGTCGGGCAGGATGGCCAGCGGGAACACCGAGATCCCGGCGTAGCCGACCCCGCACAGCGCCACGAAGACGAACGACACGACCAGCGGGATTTCGCGCGCGAAGACCAGGCCGAGCAGGCCGACGGCGAAGGCCGCGGTGGCCAGGCGGAAGCCGTTGAGCTTGCCGACCCGGTCGCCCAGACGCGGCCACAGCGGCATGGTGACCAGCGCGGGGCCGACGAAGATGACGAACAGGATCGTCCCGTAGCTCTCCTTGCCGAGGATGCGCTGGGCGAAGAACGGGATGGCCGCGAGCACCGTGCCGATGCCGAGCGCCTGGATGAAGTACGTGCCGAGCAGCCAGCGGAACGGCCGCCACGCGGCGAGCGTCCGCACCAGCTCCTTCAGGTTCACGGTGTTCGGCCGCAGCGAGCCGACCGGCGCGTCCTTGAGCCCGAAGTACACCAGCAACGTCGCGGCGAGCACGATCAGCCCGATCACCACGGCCATGATCCGGTAGCCCGCGACCCCCTCGATCGCGGCGGTGATCGCCGGCGCGCCGCCGCCGCAGACCAGGATCGTCACGGCGAGCACGCCGATGCGGACGCTGGTGAGCTTCGTGCGCTCGGTCGCCGACTCGGTCAGCTCGGCGGGCAGCGCGTTGAACGGCACCTGGAACAGCGCGTACGCCGTGGCGCAGGCGGCGAACATGATCGCCACGTACAGCGCGTCCGGCAGCGGGTTCCCGAACCCGGGGTGGGCGAACATCGCCGCGAACAGGATCGCCACGCCGATGCCGCCGATGAGCAGGAACCGCCGCCGGCTGCCGGTCTTGAGCAGGTCGGCGTCCGACAGCCGGCCGGCGACCGGGTTGAACAGCACGTCCCAGGCCTTCGGCACGAACACGATGGCCGCGGCCCAGCCCGCCGGCACGGCCATCGTGTCGGTCAGGTACTTCACCAGCACCAGGCCGGGGACCGTGCCGAAGGACCCGGTGACGAACGAGCCGAGCGAATAGCGGAACCTCGTCCGGCCGGACAGCGTCGCCATGGTCCTCCTCGAAACGGTGCACACCCGGTGGTCGAGGGGAATCGTGCCATCGGGGTGACCCGGGACACGACAGCGACCCGCGCTAGTCAGTCACGAAAGGGCGTCGGCGATCTTCACCAGTGCCGCGGCGTCACCGCGCACCAGCAGTTGCGTGACGACCGTTTCCTCCCACGCCTGCAGCTCGTCGCGGATCTTCGCCGGCGGCCCGATCAGCGAGGTGTCCTCGACCAGCGACGTCGGGATCGCGGCCGTCGCCTCCTCCTTGCGGCCGGCCAGGTACAGCTCCTGCACCTTGTCGGCGACGTCCTCGTAGCCGAGCCGGGCGAAGACGTCGTGGTGGAAGTTGACGCTCTTCGCGCCCATCCCGCCGATGTAGAGGGCGAGCGACGGCTTCATCCAGCTCGCCGCCTCCTCGACGTCGTCGTGCACGATCACCGGCACCGAGCACGGCACCTCGAACGTCTCCAGGGTGTGCCGGGCGCCCGGCCGGGCGAAGCCCTCTTCCAGTGCGGCCTTGTAGAAGCCGTTGCTCTTGGGCGAGAAGAACATCGGCAGCCAGCCGTCGGCGATCTCCGCGGCCAGTGCGACGTTCTTCGGGCCCTCGGCGGCCAGGTGGATCGGGATCTCCTTGCGCAGCGGGTGCACCGTCGGCTTCAGCGGCTTGCCGAGTCCGGTGCCGCCCTTGAGCGGCAGCTGGAAGAACTGGCCGTCCAGGGTCACCGGGGCTTCGCGCGCGATCACCTGCCGGACGATGTCGACGTACTCCCGGGTCCGGGCGAGGGGCTTCGGGTACGGCTGCCCGTACCAGCCCTCGACGACCTGCGGGCCGGACGCGCCGAGCCCCAGCACCATCCGGCCGCCCGAGAGGTGGTCGAGGGTCAGCGCGTGCATCGCGGTCGCGGTCGGGGTGCGCGCGGCCATCTGGACGATGTTCGTGCCGAGCCGGATGCTGCTGGTCGAAGCGCCGTACCAGGCCAGCGTCGTGAACGCGTCCGAGCCGTACGCCTCCGCCGTCCACACCGAGTCGAAGCCGAGCTCCTCGGCCTTGAGGACGGCCTCCAGCGCGCCCGGGGTCGGGCCGCTGCCCCAGTATCCGATGTGGAATCCCAGCTTCACGAAGGCCTCCTAGACGTTCGGCGCGTAGTGCTCGGGTTTGCCCCGCTCGGACAGCGGCGGCAGGTTCCTGGGTGGAGTCTCGACCAACGGCGCGTCCGGAGCCACCTCGCCGCGCTCGCGGCGCCAGCCGGCGCGGGCTCGCGGGTGGTAGCGGCGGTCGTGCGGGACGAGCTTGAAGACGGCGTTGACCAGCTTCCCGAACCGGCGGTGGCGCCGCGCGTCGCGTTCGGACCAGCGGAAGCCGAGCAGGTCGCGGACCTCGCGGTCGTAGAGGCCGATCGTCAGCCAGACGAAGTTGCGCGCGATCACGCGCTGGACCGGCCGCCACAGCGCGTCCGGCAGCCAGGGCAGGAACGGCGGCTTGCCGAGCCCGCGGATGTCGAGGACGTCCCGGGTGGCCTTGTTGTCCTCCAGGACCTCGGTGCACATGTGCTTCCAGTAGCGCTGGAAGTCCTCCCAGCTCTCCGGCACCGGCCGCAGGGTCATGTCGTACATCCGCCACCACGTGACGTGCTCGTCGAACAGCCGCCGCTTCTCCGCCTCGCCGATGCCGCCCATGAAGTGGTCGGCGATGAGGATCGTGCTGACGAAGAACGTGGCGTGCGCCCAGTAGTAGGTGTCCGGGTCGAGCGCGTGGTAGCGGCGGCCGCGCGCGTCGACGCCCTTGATGCGGTCGTGGTAGCCGCGGACCTCGAGGGCGGTCCGGTGCGCGCGCGGGCCGTCGTAGACCACCCCGCCGATCGGGTAGAGCGAGCGGAACAGCCGCTGCCAGCGCTCCTCGAAGAACCGCGAGTGCTGCTCGACGCCGGCGCCGAGGCCGGGGTGCATGTTCTGCATCGACCCGGCCCACAGGCCGATGAGCAGGCCGCGCCAGTCGCCGAAGTACTTCCAGGTCAGCGAGTCCGGACCGAGCGGTTCGGGTTCCATCGCGCGCTCCTCGTCGAGTCGAAATTGACTACGGCTGTTGTCAGGCTAGGATCTGACAACAGTTGTAGTCAACCGAGGAGCCGCCATGCCGGGCCGCACGTGGGCGGGCACGACGCTGGACGACCGGAAGGCGCTGCGGCGCGAGCAGCTCCTGGCCGCGGGCCTGGAGCTGCTGGGCACCGAGGGCTCGGCCGCGACGAGCGTCCGCGCGGTGTGCCGGCACGCGAAGCTGACCGAGCGCTACTTCTACGAGAGCTTCGCCGACCGCGAAGAGCTCGTCGCGGCGGTGTACGAGCACGTCGGCGAGCAGGCGCGGCAGGCGCTCGTCGACGCCGTCCGGGACGCCCCGACCGCCGTCCTGCGGGCCGAGCACGCCGTGCGCGCGTTCGTCGAGCTGATCGTCGACGACCCGCGCAAGGGCCGCGTCCTGCTGCTCGCCCCGCTGACCGACCCGGCACTGACCCGCCGCGGCCTGCACCTGCTGCCGGTGTTCGCCGCGCTCGTCGGCGAGCAGCTGTCCCACGGCGACGAGGTCGAACGCCGGATGATCGCGATCGGGCTGGTCGGCGCGCTGAGCAACGTCTTCATCGCCTACCTCGACGGCTCGCTGAAGGTCTCGCGCGAGCGGCTCGTCGCGCACTGCGTGAAGCTCGTCCTCGGCGCCGACGACCACTGACCTCACCTCCGCGCTGACCTCGTGACACTCGCGCGGCGGATGGGGCACACTCAACCCATGCGTACCGCTGGGCGGAACGAGGGCGCGAGCGGCGACGGCCTGGTGGCGACCCGGCTCGCCGCGCTCCTCGAAGCCTTCCGGCCCGGTGACGAGACCCTCGGCGTCTCCGAACTGGCCCGCCGGACCGGGCTGGCCAAGACGACCGTGCACCGGCTCGTCGGGCACCTCACCGAAACGGGCCTGCTCGAACGCGAGGACGGCGCCGTGCGGCTCGGGCTGCGGCTGTTCGAAATCGGCCAACTGGCCTCGCCCCGCCGCGGGCTGGTCGAAGCAGCCCGGCCGTACCTGGCCGACCTGCGCGAGGCGACACGCAACACCGTGCACCTGGCGATCCTCGAACGCACCGAAGTGGTGTACCTCGACGTGCTGCGCGGCCCGGACGCGCCGACGCTGCCCTCGCGCATCGGCGGCCGGTTCCCCGCGCACGCCACCGGGGTCGGCAAGGCGATCCTGGCGTTTTCCCCGGAATCCGTGGTGAACCAGGTCATCGACGCCGGATTGCCCCGGGTGAGCGCGCGGACGATCACCGCACCCGGGCTGCTCCGCCGTCAGCTCGCCCGGGTGCGGGAGGACGGAGTCGCCTTGGAGCGCGAGGAATCCGGCGTCGGCGTCGTGTGCGCGGCCAGCCCGCTGCTCGACTCCCGCGGCGTCGCGGTGGCGGCGGTCTCCATTTCCGGCTGGGCCAACCGGATGCGGACCGAACGGGTCGCCCCGGCCGTCCGTACGGTCGCCCTCGCGTTGACCCGGACACTCTCCGGATCCACTGCGGAAGGTCGGAAATAATCTTGCGGGGCAACGCTTTCCGCCGGGCTAGGCCGTCCGGCTGACGTCCCCGGCCCGCGCTGGACGGCGATCCGGGGCCCGCTACGATCCGTGCAATGGCGCAGCACAGCCGGGAAACGCGCGACCGCTCCCCCGCGATCCTTCCCGGGCCGGGCATCCGGACTTCGGCCGCGCACCGGTTGCTGTCGCTCGACATCCTGCTCGCATTGCTGGCCCTGACCGGCGGTTTGCGCGTGCTCTACCTCGCGGCTCCCGAGCCCGTCCTGCCGTCGGAGGCCGCCACCGTCGCCCACGCCTACGCGCTCGGCCACCTCACGTCCTTCACCGACGCGGGCGGCGCGGGGATCAGCCGGTTCGGCTGGCTGCAGCTCGGGGCCTGGACGATGGTTTCGGACGCCTTCGGGCGCTCGGCCACGGCACTGGCCGCGGTCCGCGAAACCATGCTGGTCGCCGCGGTCGTCGCCGCCGTGCTGCTGTGGTTCCTGGCGCGCCGGCTGGGCCTGACGCACTGGGCGTCGGCGGCCGCGGTGGTGTTCGTGGCCGCGTCCCCGCTCGCGCTCGGCCTGCAGCGGCTGGTCCTCGTGGAGCACCTGGCGGTGGTGTGGGCGCTGGGCGCGCTGGTGCTGATCACCCGGCCGGACGCCCGGATCCGGCACGACGTCGTGGCCGCGTTCTGCCTGCTCGCGGCGGTCCTGACCTCACCCCTGGCGCTGCTGTTCCTGCCCGCGGCCGGCTGGCTGCTGGTGCGGCGCGCGCCGATCCGGGCGGCGCTGGTGACGGTGCTGCTCAACCTCGGGCTGGGCATCGCGTACGGTCCGGCGGGCGGCGTGCTCCAGCCGCACCTCGCCGCGGACGGTCACCCGACGGCCGCCGACTGGGCGGCACTGGACCCGGCCTGGGCGGTGCTGTCGGCCGTCGCCCTGGTGGCCGGGCTCGTGTTCGGCGCCCTGCGGCCGTTCGCGGTGTCCGGCCTGCTGCTCGCCGCGACCCTGCTCGTCCCCGGCGTGCAGCACACCGCCGTGCTCGCCCTGCTGCTGCCGGTGACGCCACTGCTGCTGGCCGGGGCCGCCCAGGCCGTCCTCCGGCGGCGCACCCCGGCGCACCTGTCGGACCCCGGCCGCGCGCGGCGGACCGGGCTCGTGGTCACCGCCGTCGCCGCGGTGGTGGCCGTCGCCGCCGGCTGGTCCTTCGGCTACCCGGCGCTGCAGCCCTCGACCGACCGGTCCGGCCCGCTCACCGAAGCGCAGAAATGGCTGCGGGACAACGCTTCCGGCGCCACCTTGCTGGTCGACGACGCGGCGTGGGCCGAGCTCGCGAACGCCGGCTGGCCGACCGGCATGCTGGCCCCGCCCGCCGCCTGCGTCCACGTCTGCCCACCCGCCGAGTGGGCCGTCTTCTCCGGCGACGTGACCGGGCTGCGGGAGCGTTACCCGGCGCTCGACACCGCGTTGACCGGTGCCGGGACGACCGCGGTGTTCGGCACGCGCGACCGCCGGGTCACCGTCCGGCGCCTCGGGCTGCCCCCGCCCGACCCCACCGCGCCGCCGGAAGCGCCGGCCCGGGCCCACGCCGGCGCGGCGCTGACGGCGTCGGCCCGGATCTCCCTGGCCCCGGACGCCGCCGCCGTGCTCCGCGAAGGGCGCGCGGACCCGCGGCTCATCGCGACGATCGCCGCGCTGTCGGCCCTCCAGCAGGTCACGGTCGCGGCCTTCCCCGAGGTCCCGGGCGAGGACCCCGCCGGGCAGCCCCGCCGCCGGGTGCTGCTGACCGGCGGCGAGGACGGCGTGGCGGCGTTCTACACCGGCCAGCGCGACCTGTTCCGCCCGGCTTCGGTCACGCGGACCGAAGCCGGGGTGCTCGTCACCTACCCGCTGTTCGCGCCGCCCGGCCTGCTCGTCCCCTTCCAGGCTCCCTAAAGCGCGGCGACGTTCCGCTCCGGGTGCGACGGCCGGCGCAGCGCCGGGACGTCCGCCAGCAGACCGCGCCGGGCCAGCTCCGGGCGGACGCCGTCGCCGAACCAGTAGGCCTCCTCGAGGTGCGGGTAGCCGGACAGCACGAACTCCGTGACGCCGATCGAGTGGTATTCCTCGATCAGGTCGGCGACTTCCTCGTGGCTGCCGACCAGTGCCGTGCCCGCGCCGCCGCGGACCAGGCCGACGCCGGCCCACAGGTGCGGGTGGATCTCCAGGCCGCGGACGCCGCCATCGGTCCGGCCGCCGTGCAGCGCGACCATCCGCTGCTGCCCCACCGACTCGCTGGCCGCCAGCTGCGCCTGCGCCTTGGCGACCTGCTCCGGGCTCAGCGCGTCGAGCAGCTTCTGCGCCTCCGCCCAGGCTTCGGCCGAGGTGTCGCGCGAGATGGTGTGCAGCCGGACGCCGAACCGGATCGGCCGGTCCCCCGCCAGCTCCCGCACTTTGCCGATCTTCTCCGCGACCTGCGCGGGCGGTTCGCCCCAGGTCAGGTAGACGTCGGCGTGCCGCGCCGCGACCGGCAGCGCGGCCGGCGACGAGCCGCCGAAGTAGATCGGCGGCACGGGATCCGGCGGGGCCAGCGTCGTCGCGCCTTCCACGCGGAGGTGCTCGCCGGTGAAGGTGAACGGCTCACCGGACCACACCCCGCGGACGATCGTGAGGAACTCGTCGGTGCGCGCGTAGCGGGCGTCGTGGTCGTGCCAGTCGCCGAAGCGGCGCTGCTCGACCGCGTCGCCGCCGGTGACGATGTTGAGCAGCACGCGCCCGTTCGACAGTCTTTGGAAAGTCCCGGCCATCTGCGCGGCCAGGGTCGGTGAGATGACGCCCGGGCGGAAGGCGACCAGGAACTTCAGCCGGGTGGTCTCGCGGATCAGCGCGGCCGTGGTGAGCCACGCGTCCTCGCACCACGTACCCGTCGGCGTCAGGACGCCCTCGAAGCCCTGCCGTTCGGCGGCGCGGGCAACCTGGGCCAGGTAGTCCAGGTCGGGGTCGCGCTGCGCCGCCGGGCCCGCGGACCGGTTGGCGTGGAAGCGTTCCACGATCGTGCGGCCGTCGCCGCTGGTGGGCAGGAACCAGTGTAGCCTGATGCTCATCCGTTGCTCCTCGCCTGGTCGAGGTCCGCGGCGAACCGCCGGTCGACGTACGCGGCGAAGTCCACCTTGCCCGGCAGAGTCTTCTCGTCGGTGAACGCGTCCGCCAGCTGCTGTTCGGACGCCACGACCGAGTCGTCCAGCGCGATCGGCTGGTCACGCCCGGCGTCGACGGCCTTCTGCGCCACCTCGAGCTTCAGCCCGGTTTCCTTGGCCCACGCCTGCGCCCACTGGTCGCGGTGGGTGTCGGCCCACTTCTGCGCCTTGACCACGCGCACCGCGAAGTCGCGCAACGCGGAGTTCTTGCCGGGATCGCCGAGCGCGGCCGTGCTCGCCGCCAGGAAGGCCAGGCCGTTCGAGGCGCCCCGGCCGTCGGCCAGCACCCGGGCGGCGGCCTCGAGCTGGGCCTGTGCGGTGTACGGGTCCCAGATCGCCCAGGCGTCGATGGTGTGCTGGGTGAACGCGGCGTAGGCCTCCGACGGCTGCAGGAAGCTCAGCTTGACGTCCTTCGTGGACAGTCCGTTCCGGTGCAGGGTGTTCAGCAGCTGCCCGTGGGCGGAGCTGCCCTTGGCCACGCCGATCGTCTTCCCCTTCAAGGAAGCGACGTCGCGCAGCGGCGAGTCCGGCGGGACGAGGATGGCCTCCCGTTCGACGTTGCTGCGCGCCACGCTGAGCACCTTGATCTTCGCCTTGGCCGCGGCCGCGAAGATCGGCGGGGTGTTGCCGACGCGCCCGGCGTCGATCGCCCCGGCCGAGGCGGCCTCCAGCAGCGGCGGCCCCGAGGTGAACGTCGCCCATTCGATCCGGTACGGCGTGCCCTGCAGCAGGTTCGCCGCGGTGAGCAGGGACTTCACCCCGCCCTTCTGGTCGCCGATCTTGAGCGTCACCTTCGCCAGGTCGGCCGCGCTCACCGGCCCCGGCACGGCGGCCGGGGCTTCCCCGGTCGCCGTCCCGCACGCGGACACGGCGAGGGCCGCCGCGACGACCAGTATTCCCTTACGCCACAGCATCTTCGGTCACTCCCAGGTCGGCCAGCACACGCCGGCGGAGGTCGTCGGTGGTCTC
Organism: Amycolatopsis sp. NPDC021455; assembly: GCF_040640995.1. Classification (NCBI taxonomy): domain Bacteria; kingdom Bacillati; phylum Actinomycetota; class Actinomycetes; order Pseudonocardiales; family Pseudonocardiaceae; genus Amycolatopsis; species Amycolatopsis sp. NPDC021455. The sequence goes on from NZ_JBFACT010000017.1 coordinate 48,490, forward strand.
CCGTGGCCGGTGCGCGGCGACGATCCGGCCGCCGTCGAGCACCAGGACCCGGTCGGCGAGCCGCAGGGCCTCGTCGACGTCGTGGGTCACCAGCAGCACGCCCGGCCGGTGCCGCCGCCAGAGGTCCTGGACCAGCGTGTGCATCGCGATCCGGGTCAGCGCGTCGAGGGCGCCGAACGGCTCGTCGAGCAGCAGCAGGTCGGGTTCGCGCACCAGCGCGCGGGCCAGCGAGACGCGCTGGGCTTCCCCGCCGGACAGCGTGAGCGGCCAGTCGTCGGCGTGCTCGGCCAGGTGGACCTCGGCCAGGGCTTGGTCCGCGAGCGCCCGGTTGCGGGACTTCGTGACGCCGTCCTGGCGCAGGCCGAGGACGACGTTGCGCCAGACCTTCCGCCACGGCAGCAGCCGGGGCTGCTGGAAGGCGACCGAAACGGTTCCGGTGACTTCGGCGCTGCCTTCGATCTCGTCGTCGAGCCCGGCCAGGACGCGCAGGAGCGTCGACTTGCCGGAGCCGCTGCGGCCGAGCAGCGCGACGAACTCGCCGCGTCCGACGGTCAGGTCGAGTCCCTTGAGGACGGTCCGGTCGCCGAACCGCTTGGTGAGGTCGCGGACCTCGGCTACCGGGTTCGCCACCGCAGCACCTTCCGTTCGGCCAGCCGGACCAGCGCGTCGGTGACCAGGCCGAGCAGGGCGTAGAGGACCAGCCCGACGACCACGACGTCGGTGCGCAGGAACTCGCGCGCGTTGTTGATGAGGTAGCCGACGCCGGCGTCGGCGTTCACCGTCTCGCCGACGATCAGCGCGAGCCAGGCGAGGCCGAGCGACTGCCGCAGCCCGACGAGCGCCTGCGGCAGCGCGCCGGGCAGGATGACGTGCCAGAGCCGTTCCGCCCGGGTGAACCCGAGGGCCCGGGAAGCTTCGACGAGGTTCGGGTCGGCGCCGCGGATTCCCGAGTGGACGTTGAGGTAGAGCGGGAAGGCCACGCCGAGGGCAACCAGGACGATCTTCGTCTCTTCGCCGATGCCGAACCACAGGATGAACAGCGGGATCAGGCCGAGGAACGGCAGGGTGCGCAGCATCTGCACCGGCGGGTCGACCAGTGCCTCGCCCCAGCGGGACAACCCGGAGACGATGCCGAGCAGGACTCCGGCGGCCGCACCGAGCGCGAAGCCGGCGCCGACGCGGCCGAGCGAAACGGCGAACGCGTCGCCGAGTTCGCCGCTGCGGGCGACTTCGACGCCCGCCCGCACGACCGTCCACGGTGAACTGAGCTTGTCGGACGGCAGGAGTCCGGTGGCGCTGGCGATCTGCCAGGCGGCGACCAGCACGACCGGGCTGATCCAGCGCCGGAGGTCGGGCCGCCGCACGGCCTTGCGCGGCAGCTCTTGTTTTCGGGCGCGTGGCAGCACGCCCGTGGTGGAAATCGACACGGATTTCTCCCGGGGACGGGGACTTTCTCGCTTGCGTGATCCCGACCTTCGGACCCCCGGGAGGGGAAGTCAATCCGCGCCCACTCCGTGAACAGGCGGCGTTTCAGCCCGTGGAACGGCTTGTCTCAGCCGCCGAACATGACTTTCCATTCCTCGGGCGAGCGCGGCCGGTAGACGAAGTTGGTCCGCTTCACCTCCGACAGCGCGGCCGACGGTTCGGCCGAGTACTGGTGCCCGGGGTAGACGACCGGGTCGCCGGGCAGCCCGGCGAGCGCCTGCAGGCTGCGGTAGATCTCCTCGGCGTCGCCGCCGGGGAAGTCGGTGCGGCCGCAGCCTTCGAGGAACAGCGTGTCGCCGGAGACGAGCTTGTCCTCGACGAGGAAGCACTGGCTGCCCGGCGTGTGCCCGGGCGTGTGCAGCAGCCGGATCGGGATCGCCCCGACCTCGAGGACGTCGTCGTGGTCGTGGGCGCGCAGGTCGGTCCCGGAGACACCGGTGACCCGCCGGACCCACTCGGTCTCGGCGCCGTTGACGTGGATCGGCACCGGCTCGATGGCGAGGAGCTCGGCGATGCCGGGCAGCGAGAAGCCGAGCATCTCGCCGCCGACGTGGTCGGGGTGGTGGTGGGTGGCGAGCACCCCGGTCAGCCGCATGCCGTCGCCGGCCAGGACGTCCAGCAGGTCCCGCACCGCGTAGGCCGGGTCGACGATGACGGCGTCCCCGGTTTCGCGATCGCCGATCAGGTAGGCGAAGTTCAGCATCTGCGTCGCAACGGCGTCCCCGACGGCGAAGTCCCGGCCGGCGAGCAGCTGCCGGAAGTAGAGCCGATCAGTCATGCCGGTCACCTTACGGCCCGTCCTCAGCCCGCACCGAATTAACCTCTGACCTGCACAAACACGCCCGACAGGTGTCATGGGCACCGGGGCTTCGCCAGGCCCTCACCACCGCTCGCGCGATCGGGTATCCTGACGTCGGCGTCAAGGCACAGGAGCCAGGGCCCCAGGCGAGCGCGATGCCACCATCGTGCGCGACGCTCGTCAGGGAGTACAGCCCTTAGGACCGCGACGACTGCTGCCCACGTAGGGCAGGTTGGTAGAGCGGAAGAAGTTCAGGCGTCAAGCCCGGACTCTTTCGAGGTAGAAGCACCTGTCCATAGTCGAGACAGGATGCGTCTCGCCTGACCTGCTGAGGTGCAAACAGCGGGCCAACCGGGGCCGGGACGCATGAGCAGTACGCGCCGATGAAGTTTCGGCCGAGCTGGGCAAAACGCGACACCACCCTTAACCGGCCGGTGGGGACGCCCCGGGACTCGTCGGCGGTGAGGGCTGTGCGTGTCTGTCGAGGTCGTCTTCTCTCGTATCGCGAGCATGTCCGCAGGAAGCCTGTGGGCGCTCGTCTTCTTACTACTCGTAGTGCTCGGCGGCGCGTGCGTACTCTCAAAGCGGCGACGCGAGGGTGAGGGCCTCCGCATGAAATTCCTCGGATTGATCGAGATCGAATTCAAACCCCGGTCTGAGACGAAGGCGATCGAACCACCTTCTGACACGCTCCCGCCGGACTAGACGGCGTACAAGAGTGTGTCGTGCAATAACCACGTCGTGACAGAACGACGTGCGGACGCACACGCGGGGGTCCAAAAAGGACGCCCGGCATGCGCCGGACTACTCCAGAGACATACGAAGAAACACCAGGTGAGACGACCGACTAATTACGGAAATAGAGCCGATCAGTCATGCGGACACCCTACGGGCCACTCCGCGCCGGCTCGGCCGCCTCGGCGAGCGCGGCCAGCACGGCGGCGACCGCGGGCGGGTCCGGCGGGTCGCCGTAGGTGGCCGCGTGGATCCGGCGGTGGACGCCGGGCAGCTCGGTGGCGTGGACATCGGGCCGGCGATGGGCGGCGAGCGCGAGACCGGGCAGCGTGGCGACACCGAGGCCGGCCGCCACCAGGGCTTGCACCACCACCATGTCGTCGCTGTGCGCGGTGACGCGCGGGGTGAAGCCGGCATTGCCGCACACGGCGGCCAGCTCGCCCCGGCACCGGTCGCAGCCGCCGATCCAGGCGGAGTCGCGGTGGTTCGCCAGGCTGTCGCCGGGGTGCCTGCTGATGAGGTGGATCGGGTCGTCGGCGAGGTGCCGGAAGCGGAATCCCTCGTCCTCGAGCGGCGCGCCGGCGTGCTGGAAGACCAGGGCGACGTCGATCTCGCCGCGGCGCAGCAGGTCCAGTGCTTCCACCGGGTGCCGGTCGGACAGGCTCAGTTCCAGCCCCGGGTGCGCCCGCGCCAAAGCGGCGGCGGCTTCCGGTACCAGCGTGCTCAGCGTGGAGGCGTTGGCGGCCAGCCGGACCCGCCCGGCCCGCAGGCCGACCTGCGCGGCCAGCTCACCCGCCGCCGCGTCCACCCGGCCCACGATCTCGGCGGCGCGGCCGGCCAGCAGGCGTCCTTCCGGTGTCAAGCGGATGCCGCGGCCGGTTCGCTGCAGGAGCTTGGCGCCGGTAGCCGTCTCCAGGCGGGCCAGGTGATGGCTCACCGACGGCTGCGAATAGTGGAGCTCGCGGGCCGCCTCGGTCACCGACCCGTGCCGGGCCACCGCGGCCAGGACCTTGAGCTGGACCAGGCTGAGCACTCATCGAGGATATCAATGATTCGGCCCGCGAATTGACATTGGACGTCATGTCGGGTCCGGGCCATCCTGGTTCGCATGACCACACGGACAGGCAAGGTGACCTGCGACCTCACCATCACAGCCGACGGGTACGCGGCCGGGCTCCACCAGACCGAGCAGCGCCCGTTCGGCGACGACGGCGGGGACGGCTGGGGGGACAAGCTGCACGCCTGGTTCGCGGAGGGCCGCGACGAGCACCCGGCCGAGTTCGACCGGATGCTGACGGCGAAGGCGTTCATCATGGGGCGCAACATGTTCGGGCCGGTGCGCGGCGAGTGGGACCGCGCGTGGAAGGGCTGGTGGGGCGACAACCCGCCGTACCACGCCCCGGTCTTCGTGCTCACCCACCACCCGCGTGACCCGCAGCCGATGGACGGCGGCACGACGTTCCACTTCGTCACCGGCGGCATCGAGACCGCGCTGGACCGAGCCCGCGAAGCGGCCGGCGACGGCGACATCTCCGTCCACGGCGGCGCGGCCACGGTCAACCAGTACCTCGCCGCCGGCCTGATCGACGAACTGCGGCTGCACATCGCGCCGTTCACGCTCGGCGCCGGCGTCCGGCTGTTCGACGGCGTCCCGCCGCTGAACCTGGAGCAGCTGGAGTCGCGCGCGGCGGCCTCCGTCACGCACCTGAGGTATCGCGTCCTCCGCGGAAACTCCGCGTGGTGAGCACGATCCGGCCGAACACCTCGCCCGCGTCCAGCATCCGGTGCGCCCGTGCGGCCTGCTCCAGCGGCAGCACCTCGTGCACGACCGCGCGCAGGCCGGCGGAGAACAGCTCGGCGGTCACGGCCGTGCGGTCGGCCATGGGGACGGTGTCCGCGCTGAAGGTCGCGAACGACAGCGACTTCCGGAACGCCGTGAACAAGGCCTTCCCGAAGTCCGCGGGCGGGTCGCCGGCGACCGCGCCGACAGTCACCAGCCGCCCGTTCGGGTTGAGCCGGGCGAAGAACGCCGGGAGGCCCGGGCCGGCCACCACGTCGAGGATGACGTCGAAGCCCTCCGCTCCCCCGCCGTCGCGGCCGAGGACGTGCGTCGCGCCGAGCTCACGCAGGCGCTCGCCGCGTTCGGCCGACGACGTCGTGACCGCGATCGCTCCGGCACCGGCGCGGGCTGCGAGCTGGACCGCCGTGATCCCGATGCCGCCGGCCGCGCCGCGCACCAGCACCGACTCGCCGGGGGCGAAGCGGGCGTGGCGCAGGCCGAAGTGGGCGACCACCCCCGAGCTGCCGAGCGTCACCGCGTCGACGGGCGACAGGTTTCCCGGCAGCGGGACGAGCGTCTCGGTGGGGGACACCGCCTGCTCGGCGTAGCCGCCGCCCACGCCGGCGAACGCCCAGACGCGCCTTCCGAGCCAAGACGGGTCGACGCCGTCGCCGGTCTCGGTCACCGTGCCGGCGATCTCGCCGCCCAGGACGTGACCGTCCCGGAAGCCGTAGGCGGCGAGCGCCCCGCTCCGGATCAGGACGTCGACGCCGCCGACGCCGATCGCCTCGGTCGTGATGAGGACCTGCCCGGCGGCCGGGACCGGCACCGGCCGGTCCACGACCGCGAGCCCGTCCGGACCGCCGAACTCCCGCACCGCGACTGCTTTCACGTTCTCCTCCGATCGTCGCCGGCGGACGCTAACGGACGCCCCCGTCCGGTTGGCTAAAGTGAGGAAGTGACCGAGGTTTTGCCTCACCTCCGCCGCTCCGACGCCCGCGACAACCGCGAACGCATCCTCGAAGCGGCGCGGACGGTGTTCGCCGCCGACGGCCTGACCGTGCCGATGCGGGAGATCGCCCGCCGCGCCGACGTCGGCCCGGCGACGCTGTACCGCCACTTCCCCACCAAGGAGGCGCTGGCGACCGAGGCGTTCGCCGACCGGATGCGCGCGTGCTACGCGATCGTCGACGAGGCGCTGGCCGACCCCGACCCGGGACGCGGCTTCACTTCGATGGTCGAGCGGTTGAGCGAGCTGCACGCCCGCGACCGGGGCTTCACCGCGGCGTTCACGGCGGAGTTCCCGCACGCGCTGGATTTCACCGCGGACCGGGAACGCGCGGTGAAGTCGATCGCGGAGGTGACCCGCCGGGCCAGGGAAGCCGGTCACCTGCGCCCCGACGTCGAACTGGACGACGTGATCCTCGTCCTCCTGGCCAACAGCGGCCTCCAGGGCGCCTCACCGGCCGCCCGTGTCGCGGCTTCCCGGCGCTTCGCCGCCATCGCGATCAGGGGCTTGCGAGCCTGAGCCGGCCCACTGGTGGATGCTCCCCCGGTGCAATGCCGCGTACGCGCGGTCCCTGAGGACGTTCGCGTCGTGGTCGGACAGCGTCCGGTCCAGGGGGCGGAGGACCAGGCGGACGAGGAGGTTCTTCTGGTCCGGGCGCGCCCCGAGCCGGGCCAGCGCGGGCGGAGGCAGCTCCGCGCACGGCGTTTCCCGCCGGATCTCGACCGACTCGACGACGTCCGCGTCGGCGCCGAGGGCGTCGCGGACGCGGTCGCCGAGGTCCTCGGCCCGGTCGTCCGCGGCGACGGCGATCGAGAGGTCGCGGCGCACCGGGGGCAGGGCGGACACCGGCCGGTACGGCGCGAGGTCCGTCATCTGGGCGGCGACGGCCGGCTCGGCCGAGCGCAGCAGGCGGATGTCCGGGATGCCTTTGCGCAGCATCAGCATCCGGTCCAGGCCCATCCCGAGAGCGAGCCCGGACCAGCCGTCGCCGAGCCCGGCTCGCGCGAGGACGTCCGGGTGGGCCAGGCCGCACTCGGCGACCTCGACCCAGCCGCCGTCGTGCTCGACGTCGAGCTGAGCACCGTCCACTGTGTACGGATGACGGCGGGGTTCGAGCCGCCAGCCGCGGTCCGGGACGAGCGCGGCGGCCATCTCTTCGAGGTCCGTGCGGCGCACGGTGCCCCGGGTGATCCGCCACAGGTCGAGCTGGTGCGGGGTGCCGCTGTGCAGCCGGTCGATGCTGTCGCGGCGGTAGACGACGCCGGGGCACACGAGCAGGACGTCGTCGGCCGGGGCGGCCGCGAGGGCCCGCAGCGCGGCCGGGATCATGGCGGTGGAGTGGCTGCGCAGGACGTGGCCGTCGTCGACGTACCGGGTGTAGCGGGCGTCGCGGGTGACGTCGGCGGGGTCGTAGCCGAGGTGGTCGTAGTTGTCGGCGACGGTGACGATCCGATCGCCGGGCCACCACCGCACGGCACACGACCACCGGGCGGCCAGCGCCGCGACGGCCTGCTCGACGACGAGCTGGACAGCATGCGGCCCGGCGGCCGGATCGGTGAGATCACGCACGGCGAGGTCGCGGGCGAGCTGGGCCGGGGTGAGTGTTGCGGGCATGGGAAGACCTCCAAGGGTGGACGGCTGAGGGGAAACGACTCCCCCTGGCCCGGACACCCGGCGAGGTCAGTGCGGCCTGGGCTCGGCGAAAGCCGAACTCGCGGCGAACGACATGCCGTGGAATCGGAAAGCCGCTCAGGCCGAACCGCCCGGCGACACCGCTCAGGCACCACCGGCGGCGGACGTGGCACCGCAACCCCGCTGGCACCCGCGAGGGCCAGGGGGCCGGTAAATCGCCGGTGCTCCGCGACGACGGCCACGTACCCAGGATAACGACCCGGGCCACCGGGTTCCGACCGAACGAGTACGCCCGGCCGAACGCGCCCGAACCTCCCACAACCAGCCCGGCCCACCCCCGGGAACGGCCCGCCCACCAGCCCAGTCCGCCCAGCCCAGCCACCCCGGCCGACCTCATCCCTCCGTCACTCGCCCACCTCCCCGTCGGCCAGTTCGCGCAGCACGTCCAAGTGCCCCACGTGCCGCGCGGTCTCCTGCACCACGTGCGCCACCACCCAGCGGACCGTGAACTCCGCGCGCCGCCGGGTGCGGTCGTCCGGGCCCAGTCCGCGCAGGGCCTTCTCCGCCCGCGCCCACTCCGCCCGGTAGGCCGCCACCACCGATGCCGGGGTGTCCTCCGCGGTCAGGTCCCAGCTCGGGTCCGGGGTGCCCGCCCACAGCGACGGCAGGTCCGCCCCGCCCGCCTCGATGCACAGCCACCACCGCTCGACCGCGGTGAGATGCTTCACCACCCCGAGCGCGCTCATCCGCGGCGACGTCGGCAACGGCGTCGCCGCGGCCAGTTCCGCCGGCAGCCCGGCCACCTTGTTCACCGCCGTGGCCCGCAGGAACCGCAGGAAGTCCAGCTGCAGGCGCAGCTCGTCGGCGGCCAGCGGACCCGGCCACTGGCGATGCGTCTTCGAACCCGTGTTCGACATGCCGGGAACCTACCGCGCGGGTCCGACAAAATGCGCCATAGAGTGATCGGCATGTGGTGGGGACTGCTCTGCGCCTTGGGCGCCGCATGCGCGTACGGCGTGGCTTCGGTGATGCAGTCGGTCGCCGCGCGGGCGACGGACACCGGCACCGACGGTGTCGACCCGAAGCTGCTGGTCCGCGTGCTCGGCCAGGGGAAGTTCGTGCTCGGGCTGTCGCTGGACGTCCTCGGGTTCGTCGCCCAGATCGTCGCGCTGCACGTGCTGCCGCTGTTCGTCGTGCAGGCCGCACTCGCCGCGAGCCTCGCCGTCACGGCCGTCGCCGTCCGGTTCCTCGGCGTCCGGCTCGGCAGGCGGGAGTGGGCGGCCGTGGCCGTCGTGTGCGCCGGGCTCGCCCTGCTCGGCGCGGCCGCCGAGAGCGAGGGGTCCGATCCGGTCGGGCTGGGCTTCCGGCTCGTGCTCATCGGAGCCGTCGTCGTGCTGGCCGCGGCCGGGATCGCCGCGGGCAAGGCGAGCCGCCGCGTGCGGACGCCGGCGCTCGGGCTCGTCGCCGGGCTGAGCTTCGGCGTCGTCGCGATCGCCGGCCGGATCATCCCCAGCCTCGCGCCACTGGACCTGCTCACCGACCCGGCGACCTACGTCGTCGCGGTGGCCGGCGGGATGGCGATGCTGTTCTACGCGACGGCGTTGCAGCGCGGGAGCGTCACGACCTCGACCGCGATGATGGTGCTCGGCGAGACGGTGTTCCCCTCGCTGGTCGGGGTGCTGGTGCTCGGCGACCGCACCCGGCCCGGGTTCGTCTTCGTCGCCGTCGCCGGGTTCGTCCTCGCCGTGGCGGCCGCGCTCGCGCTGGCCCGGTTCGGCGAACCCGCCACCGAGCCGCGAACCGAGACCGTTTCCCCGTGAGCCTCTAACTTAGACTAGCCTTACCTATCCCAGCACAGGACAGGGAGGCTCGGGTGGGCACGACGGGACGGGAAGTCCTCCGCCGTTCGATCGCCGGGCAACGGCGGCCGGTGACGCTCTCGGCACTGCTGACCGCCTGCCACCAAGGCGGCGAAGCGCTGGTCCCGGTGGTGATCGGCGTGCTCGTCGACCAGGCCGTGGCCGACGGCTCGGTGAGCACGCTCCTGCTCTGGCTCGCGGTGCTGGGCGTCCTCTTCGCCGCGCTGTCGAACAGCTACCGGCTGGGCGCCCGGTTCGGCGAACGCGCCGCCGAACGCGCGGCGCACGACCTCCGGCTCGCGCTCGGCCGCCGGGTGCTCCACCCCGGCGGCGTCGCCGAGTCCGGCACCCTCGCGGGCGAGCTGGTGAGCGTCGGGACGTCGGACGCCAAGCGGGTCGGCACGGTCAACAGCGTGCTGCCGTTCGCCGTCGCGGGCCTGGCCGGGCTGCTCGTGAGCGCCGTCGCGCTGCTCACCATGTCACTGCCGCTCGGCCTGCTCGTCCTGCTCGGCACCCCGCCGATGCTGTACCTGGCCCACCTGATCGGGAAGCCTCTCGAGCGCCGCAGCGAGGCGGAGCAGGAGCGGTCCGCGTTCGCCTCCGGCGTCGCCACCGACCTCGTCGCCGGGCTGCGCGTGCTCAAGGGCATCGGCGCCGAACGCGCCGCCGTCGACCGCTACCGCCGGACCAGCCAGGACTCCCTGCGGGCGACGCTGCGCGCGGCCCGGGCCCAGGCCTGGCACAACGGCGCATTGCTCGCCCTCACCGGGACCTTCATCGCCGTGGTGGCGCTCGTCGGCGGAAACCTCGCCGCGGCGGGCGAAATCAGCGTCGGCGACCTGGTCGCCGCGGTCGGGCTCGCGCAGTACCTGATCACGCCGTTCACGCTCTTCACGTGGGTCAACGGCGAGCTGGCGCAGGGCCGGGCGTCGGCCGCGCGCATCGCGGACGTGCTGAACGCGCCGCCCGCCGTCGAAGGCGGTGACGCCACGCTGCCGGAACCGGCGGCCGGGCACGTGAAGCTGTCCGCACTGCGCCGCGGCGCCCTGCGTGACGTCGGCTTCGAAGCCCGGCCGGGCGAGCTGCTCGGCGTCGTCGCGACCGACCCGGCCGCCGCGACCGACCTGCTGGACTGCCTCGGCCGCGCCGCCGACCCCGACGGCGGTTCGGTGTCGGTCGACTCGGTCGATCTGTCCACTGTGGACCCCGGCCGGGTCCGCGAGGTCGTGCTGGTCGCCGCGCACGACGCGGACCTGTTCGCCGGGACGGTCGCGGAGAACGTGACGGCCGGGCCCCTCTCCGCCGAGGCGATGTCCGCGGCCGCCGTCGACGAGGTGGCGAGCGCGCTGCCCGGCGGCGTCGCGACCGCCGTCACCGAGCGCGGGCGGTCGCTGTCCGGCGGGCAGCGGCAGCGGGTCGCGCTCGCGCGGGCGCTCGCCGCCGACGCGCCGGTGCTGGTGCTGCACGACCCGACGACCGCCGTCGACACCGTCACCGAGGCCCGGATCGCCACGGGCCTCGCGCAGCTGCGGCGCGGCCGCACCACGATCCTCGTGACCACCAGCCCGGCGCTGCTCGCCGCGACCGACCGCGTCGTCCTGCTCGACGACGGGCGCGTGACCGGCGAAGGCAGCCACGCCGACCTGGCGGGCCGGGCCGACTACCGGGCGGCGGTGCTGTCGTGACCCGGGAACTCCTGCCGGTGGCCGACGGCCGCCGGATCCGCGCCGTGGTCGGCGAGCTGGTGGGCCGCTCCAAGGGCCGCGCCGCCGCCGCGTTCACGATGCTCGTCGCCGCCACCGCGATCGGCCTGCTCACCGCGCCCCTGCTCGGCCGGGTCGTCGACCTGGTCGCGACGCGCCGTCCGGCGGCCGAGCTCGTCACGCCGGTGGTGGGGCTGGTGCTCGTCGCGCTCGCCCAGGCGGTCGCGACCGCCGCCGGGGTGTCGCTGGTGGCGCGGCTGGGCGAGACGATCCTGGCCGAGCTGCGCGAACGCTTCGTCGAACGCGCCCTCGGGCTGCCGCTCGAACAGCTCGAACGCGCCGGCTCGGGCGACCTGACCGCACGCGTGACGAACGACGTCTCGGTCGTCGCCGAGGGAGTTCGGCAGGCACTGCCGGAGCTGGGCCGGTCGGTGCTGACCGTCGTCCTGACGCTCGGCGCGCTGGCGGTCCTCGACTGGCGCTTCCTGCTGGCCGCACTGGTCGCCGTGCCGATCCAGCTGTGGACCGTGCGGTGGTACGTGCCGCGCGCGAAGCCGTTGTACGCCTCGCAACGGGAGGCCGTCGGGGCGCAACAGCAGCAGCTGCTCGACACGATCGGCGGGGCCAAGACGGTCCGCGCGTTCCGGCTGGCCGACACCCACCTCGAGCGGGTGCGGGAGCGGTCCGACGCGGCCGTCTCGCTGGCCCTGCAGGGGATCCGGCTGGTGACGCGGTTCTATTCGCGGCTCAACCTCGCCGAGTTCGTCGGGCTGTCGGCGGTGCTGGCGATCGGGTTCCTGCTGGTCGGCGCGGACGCGGTGACGGTCGGCGTGGCGACGGCCGCGGCCCTGTACTTCCACAGCCTGTTCGGGCCGATCATGACCGCGCTGGCGCTGGTCGACGACGCGCAGGCGGCCGCGGCGAGCCTGGCGCGGCTGATCGGCGTCGCCGACCTGCCGGCCGAGACGTCGCCTTCGCGGCCGACGCGGCCGGTCGACGCGTCCGTGAAGATCGCGGGCGTCGGATATTCCTATGTGGACGGTCATCCGGCGCTGCGGGACGTCGACCTCGCCGTCGCGCCCGGCGAGCGGGTGGCGCTGGTCGGGGCGAGCGGGGCCGGGAAGACGACGCTGGCGAAGCTGATCGCCGGGATCCACCGCCCGGACGCGGGATCCGTCACGCTCGGCGGCGTCCCCCTGGACGAGCTGGGCCCGGAAGCCACGCGCCGGACGGTCGCGCTGATCAGCCAGGAGGTCCACGTCTTCGCGGGCCCCCTGGCCGAAGACCTGCGGCTGGCGCGCCCGTCGGCGTCGGATGACGAACTGCGGGCCGCGCTGGCGAAGGTGGGGGCGCTGACCTGGGCGTCGTCCCTCCCGGACGGACTGGCGACGGTCGTCGGCGAAGGCGGCCACCAGCTGACGGTGACGCAGGCTCAGCAGCTGGCGCTGGTCCGGCTGGTGCTGGCGGACCCGCCGATCGCGATCCTCGACGAGGCCACGGCCGAGGCGGGCAGCGCGGGCTCCCGGGTACTGGAGTCCGCGGCCGCGGCGGCGCTGGAAGGACGTACGGCCCTGGTGGTGGCACACCGCCTGACCCAGGCGGCGGCGTCCGACCGGATCATCGTCCTCGACGCGGGCGCCGTGGTGGAATCCGGAACCCACGACGACCTCGTGGCCGCGGGCGGCCAGTACGCGACGCTCTGGGCGGCCTGGTCGGGCCAGCGCACCTGACCCGTGTCGTCCCGCCAATCACGCGTGTCGACCCTCCAGACACGCGTGTCGACCCTCCAGGCACGCGAGCCGACCGTTCCGGTACACGGAACTCGCGTGATCAGGCGCGGTACTCGCGTGATTGAAGGCGGATATCGCGTGATTGGAGGGTCATCACACGTGATTGGGACGACGACACGCCGGGAGCCGACGGCTCCCGGCGTGTCGGGGGAAGAAGCTCAGGCGTCCATGGCTTCGGCCAGGGACTTCGGGCGCATGTCCGTCCAGTTGGTCTCCACGTGGTCCAGGCAGGACTGGCGGGACGAGGGGCCGAACGCGACCGTCCAGCCGGCCGGGACCTCGGCGAACTCCGGCCACAGGCTGTGCTGGTTCTCGGCGTTCACCAGGACCAGGTACGTCGCGGAGGGGTCTTCGAACGGGTTGGTCATCGCGGGCCTCCTCAGGCGGTGATGTCCGTGCGGGCACCCTTCACCAGCGCGGTCAGCTTCTGGATGACCGGCGTGGCGAGCAGGTGGTTGAAGCGCGGCTCGGCCGACCAGTCGCCGAGCTGGTTCGCCTTGACCGCGGGCAGCTGGTTCCACGTCGGGAACTGCGTCATCTGCGCGCGCGGCAGCGCGTACGACCGCGTGTCCGTGAGGATCAGGTCCGCCGGGTACTTGCCCGCCTGCTCCCAGGACAGCTGCTCCCAGTAGTCCTCGGTGCCGCCACCCGAGACGATGTCGAGCCCCAGCTCGCGGTAGTACGCGAGGTCGGCGAAGTACTCCGGCTTCGCGATGTACAGGCCGTCCTTGTCGCCGTACAGCACCAGGACCTTGAGCCCGGCCTTCTCCTTCGCCGCCGCGCGCAGGTCTTCGGACGCCTTGTCGAAGTCCTCCTTCGCCTTCTTCATGACGTCGGAGTTCGCGTCCCCGCCGAGCGCGACGGCCAGCTGCGAGTAGCGCTCGATCACCTTCGGCAGCGCGACCTTGTACTCCGAGAGCGCGACGATCGGCGCGATCTGCTGCACCTTCGGGCCGAGGTCGCCGGTCAGCACCCACATGTCCGTCGGCTTGGTGCCGGTCAGGCCGGTGACGACCAGGTCGGGCTTCAGCGCGGCGAACTTCTCCATGCTGAAGTCGTCCCACGCGTTGCCGATCGACGTGACGGTGTTCAGGTCGATGTTGCCGGCCTGGATCTCCTTGCCGCCGGAGGCCGTCTTCTGCGGGCCGAAGACGCCGACCGGGCGGACGCCGTAGTCCCACAGCGCGGCGGCCGAGCTGGCGTAGGCGACCACGCGGGCGGGACGCTGGTCGCGCGCCGCCTTCTGGCCGCGGTCGTCGGTGAACTCCCACGGACCGGAGGCGGCCGCGCCCGAAGACGACTTGCCGTCGCCGCACGCGGTGAGCGCCGCGGCCGCGGCGAGCCCGCCCGCCCCGATCAGGAATCCACGCCGGCTGAGCCCGGCAGCGCCTTGAAACACGGACATGAGACCCTCTCACCAAACCATTAGGATAGGCACACCTTATTTAGGGCATCCTCTCAAAAGCAACTGTGTCCGCCCCCACCCGGCCCGGGAGCTGCGCCGCGGCGCCGGGCACGGGCTCGGCCGGGTCGTGTCCCAGGTGGACCTGGCGGTTGTCGCCGTCCACGTGCACCACCCGCGGCCGGTGCCCGGCGCGCTCGGCCTCCTCCACCTGCGCGTAGGTGATGATGATGACGAGGTCGCCGGGGTGCACGAGGTGCGCGGCGGCGCCGTTGACGCCGATCACGCCGGAGCCCGGCTCGCCGGTGATGGCGTAGGTCTCCAGCCGGGCGCCGTTGGTGATGTCGACGACCTGGACCTTCTCCCCCTCGACGATGTCCGCGGCGGCCATCAGCTCGGCGTCGATGGTCAGCGAGCCGACGTAGTGCAGGTCGGCCTGCGTCACGGTGGCGCGGTGGATCTTGGCGTTCATCAGGGTGCGGTGCACGTCTACTCCGTGTCTCGGGTCAGCAGCGCGGCGAGGCCCGCCGCGGTCGGGGTACGGAAGAACTCGGCGATCTCCAGCTCGGTCCCGAGCCGCTCGGTGACGCGGTCGCGCAGGACCACGAGCAGCATCGAATGGCCGCCGAGGGCGAACAGGTCGTCGTCGGCGCCCACGGCGTCGACGTCGAGGACCTCCGCGAAGATCTCGCAGAGAGCTTTTTCCAGGGGCGTTTCCGGCGCCCGGCCGCGAGCGGCGAACTCCGCCACCGGGAGCGCCGCCTTGTCCAGCTTCCCGTTGGGGGTCACCGGGAACTCGTCCAGGGGCACGATCGCCGCGGGCACCATGTAGTCCGGCAACGACCGCGCGAGAAACTCCCGCAGCACCACCGGATCGCCGGTCGCCGGAGTCGTGTACGCGACCAGCCGCTCGTCCCGGACGACGACGAGAGCCTCGCCGACGTCGTCGTGCCGGGCCAGCACCGCCTCGATCTCGCCCGGCTCGATCCGGAAACCGCGGATCTTGACCTGGTCGTCGGTGCGGCCGAGGTACTCGAGCTGCCCGTCGGGCCGCCACCGCACGAGGTCGCCGGTGCGGTACATCCGCTCCCCCGGCGGCCCGAAGGGATCGGCGACGAACCGGTCCGCGGTCAGCGCGGGACGTCCGTGGTAGCCGCGGGCCAGCCCGGCGCCGGCCAGGTACAGCTCGCCCGGCACCCCGGCCGGAACCGGCGAAAGGCCGCCGTCGAGGACGTACGCGCGCGTGTTGTGCACCGGACGGCCGACCACGGGCCGCTCGGCGTCGCGGAAGCGGCCGACCAGAGCGTCCACTGTGGCCTCGGTCGGGCCGTAGAGGTTGTACGCCGACGTGCCCGGCATCGACCGCAGCGTCTCCCACAGCGTCTGGGACACGGCTTCACCACCGACGCCGACCACACTCAGCGCGCACTTCCCGTCGGAAACCACCCCGGCCGCGGCCAGCTGCGCGAAGTGCGACGGCGTGAGTTCGAGGAAGTCGAGCCCGCGGTCGCGCACCACCGCCGCCAGCCGGTCCGGGTCGCGGCGGGTGTCGTCGTCGACGACGTGCACCTCGTGCCCGTCGAGCAGCCACAGCTGCGGCTGCCAGGAGGCGTCGAAGAAGAACGCCCAGGCGTGCCCGATCCGCAGCCGCCGTCCCCCCGCGGCGGCGACCGCCGGGCGGTAGAGCGTCTCGCGGTGGCTGTGGAACAGGTTCACCAGCCCGGAGTGCGGGATGACGACACCCTTCGGCTTGCCCGTCGAGCCGGACGTGTAGAGCACGTACGCCGGGTTCGCGGGCGACGGCGGGGTAAGCGCCGCGTCACTGTCCACAATGTCCTCGACGAACAGCGCCCCCGGCACTGGCGAACCCGACGAACGGCTGGTGAGCGCCAGCGTGGCACCCGCGTCGGCGAGGATCGCCGAGATCCGGTCCGCCGGCTGGTCCGGGTCCACCGGCAGGTAGGCCGCGCCCGTCTTGAACACGCCGAAGATCGCCTCGACGACCGCCGCCGACCGCGGCAGCACCAGCGCCACGAGCTTCTCCGGACCCGCACCCTGGGACGCGAGCCACCGGGCGAGCCGGTCGGTTCGCGCGGCGAACTCCGCGAACGTCACGCTCGAGTGGGCGTCGCTCAGCGCGGTCGCGTCCGGGGTCGCCGCCACCTGCGCGGCGAGGCGGTCGACGACCGTCGGTGCCGAGAGCGTCAGCGGTGCCCCGGCACCCCAGTCGCGCAGAACCCGTTCCCGCTCGACCGGTTCGAGGACGTCGATGCGGCTCAGCGGCCGGTCCGGGTCCGCGACGACCGCCGTCATCACCCGGACCAGGCGCTCGGTGAGCGTCCGGGCGGTCGGCTCGTCGAAGAGGTCGAGGCTGTATTCGAGGTCGCCGTCGATGCCCTCGGTCGTTTCGACCAGGTCGAAGGACAGGTCGAACTTCGCCTGCCGCAGCCCGGTGTCCCGGTAGGCCGCGTCGAGCCCGAGCAGTCGTTCAGGCTCCGCACCCGAGTGGTAGACCGCGAGCATGACTTGGAACAGCGGGTGCCGGGCCAGGGACCGGGGCGGGTTGAGCAGCTCGACGAGGTGCTCGAACGGCAGGTCCTGGTGGGCGTACGCGGCGAGGCCGGCTTCCCGGACGCGGGCCAGGAGCTCCCGGAACGTCGGGTCGCCGCCGGTGTCGGTCCGCAGCACCAGGGTGTTGACGAAGAACCCGGCGAGGTCGTCCAGGGCGTGGTCGGTGCGGCCGGCGACCGGCGTGCCCAGAGGGATGTCGGTGCCCGCGCCGAGCCGGGTCAGCAGGGCGGCCAGCGCCGCCTGCAGGACCATGAACGTGCTGGTGTCACTGCCGTGGGCCAGTTCGCGCAGGCCGCGGTGGACGGCGGCGGGCACGGTGAACGGCACGGCGGCGCCGCGGTTCGTCGACCGCGCCGGGCGCGGCCGGTCCGCCGGGAGTGCCAGCTCGTCTGGGATCCCGGCCAGGGTGTCCCGCCAGAACGCCGCCTGACGACCGAGCAGGCTGTCCGGGTCGTCGGCGCGGCCGAACATCTCCCGCTGCCACAGCGTGTAGTCCGCGTACTGCACCGGCAGTGCGGTCCACTGTGGACGCTCGCCGCGCAGGCGGGCGGCGTAGGCGGTGTCGAGGTCGCGTTTCAGCGGCGGCAGCGACCAGCCGTCGCCCGCGACGTGGTGCACCAGCAGCACGAACACGTGCCGCTCGGGCCCCGCCGACACCAGGGTCGCCCGGATCGGGATCTCGGCGTCCAGGGTGAAGCAGTACGACGCCGCGGCGGTGACGCGCTCGTCGAGGTCCGCGGCGGCGACGGTCTCGGTGACCAGCACCGGCTCGGCCCGGTCGAGCACGACCTGCCGCGGAGTGCCCTGCTCCTCGACGAGGAGCGTCCGGAGGATCTCGTGGCGGGCCACGACATCGGACAGCGCCTCTTGCAGCGCGCCGGCGTCGACCGGGCCGGTCAGCTCCCACGCCCACGGGATGTTGTAGGTCGCGTTCAGCCCGTCCAGGCGGTCGAGGAACCACAGCCGCTGCTGCGCGAACGAAACCGGCAGCACCTCGGGCCGCTCGGCCGGGACCAGCGCCGGCCGGCTCCGGCGGCCGGGGTCAAGGAGCCCGGCGAGCCGGGCCGGGGTCGGCGCGTCGAACACCGCCCGGATCGGCACCTCGACGCCGAGCAGCGCCCGGATCCGGCTGACCAGCCGCGTCGCCAGGAGCGAATGCCCGCCGAGGGCGAAGAAGCCGTCGTCGGGGCCGACCGCCGGGACGCCGAGGACGTCGGCGAACAGCTCGCACAACGCCTGTTCGGCCGGGGTCCGCGCGGCCCGCCCCGACGTCCGGGCCACCGGGTCCGGCAGCGCGGCGCGATCGAGCTTGCCGTTGGCGTTCACCGGCAGCTCGGGCAGGACGACGATCGCCGACGGCACCAGGTACTCCGGCAGTCGCCCGGCCACCAGGGCCCGGAGCGCCACGGGGTCACCCGACGGCGCCACGTAGGCGATCAGCCGGTTTTCGCGGGCGATCACGGCCGCGCGCGCCACCGAGGCGTCCGTGGTCAGCACGGCTTCGACTTCGCCGGGCTCGACGCGGAAGCCGCGGATCTTGATCTGCTGGTCGGCGCGGCCGAGGAACTCCAGTGTGCCGTCGGCGCGCCGCCGGACCAGGTCGCCGGTGCGGTACATCCGCTCCCCCGGCGCTCCGAGCGGGTCGGGCAGGAACCGTTCCGCGGTGAGCGCCGGACGGCCGAGGTAGCCCCGGGCGAGCCCGGCACCGGCCAGGTACAGCTCGCCGCGCACCCCCGGTGGCACCGGCCGCAGCGCGGCGTCGAGGACGTACGCGCGGGTGTTCGCGATCGGCCGCCCGATGGCCACGGACCCGGCGCAGACGTGGGCCAGGCTGTCGCCCGCGACCTCCGAGCAGCCGTACAGGTTGACCAGCTTCGCCGACGGCCAGCGCGTGGCGACCTTTTCGGCGAGCGCGGCGGAAAGCGGCTCGCCACTGGTGATCCACGTGGTCACCGATTCCAGGGCGGCGGCCGGGGCGTCCTCGGTGAAGCTGTCGAGGAGGCTCGGGACCACGGTGAGCACCCGCGCGCCGGCGTTCCGCACGAGTTCGGCGAGGGCCAGGGGGTCGGTGGCCGTCGCATCGTCGGCGAGGACGACCGGGTCGCCCGCGACGAGCCCGCCGAGCAGCTCGGTGGAGCCGTCGATGAACGTCAGCGCGCTCTTGGCCACGCGCACGCCTTCGGCGAGGTCGCGGCCCCAGTACAGCCGGTTGGCCAGGGCCCGCTGTGTCCCGGCGACGGCCTTCGGGCGGCCCGTGGAGCCGGACGTGAAGATCACGTACGCCGGGTTGTCCGGGCTGATCGACGGCCAGGCCGGTTCCGGCCCGGTGTCGCCCGGCCGGACGAGCCGGTGACCGAAGCCGTCTTCGGCGACGACCAGGTGCGGTGCCGCGTCGGTGAGCATCAGCTCGGTGCGTTCCGCCGGGTGGTTCAGGTCCAAGGGAAGGTACGCGGCGCCGGTCTTCAGCACGGCCAGGAGCGCGACGACCAGCTCCGGTGACCGCGGCAGCGCGACCGCCACGACCCGTTCGGGGCCCGCGCCTCGCGCGAGCAGCGCCCGGGCGAGCGTGGTGGCCCGGGCGTCCAGCTCGGCATAGGTGAGCTGTGCGGAACCGAAGACCAGCGCGGTCGCGTCCGGTGTCCGGGCCACCTGCGCGGCGAACAGCTCGGCGGCCGTCTCGGCGGGCAAGGGGGTCGCGGGGTCGGCGGCGAGCCGCTCGTGCTCGGCTTCGGTGAGCAGGTCGACGGCACCGATCCGGGTGTCCGGGTCGGCCACGACGGCCCGCAGCAGCGTCCGGAGCCGGTCCAGGACCGCCTCGACGCTCGCGCGGTCGAAGACGTCGCTGTTGTACTCCGCGGTGCCCCGGATTCCGGCCTGGTGGCCGGGCTGTTCGCCGACGAAGAACGTCAGGTCGGCCCGGGCGGTGCCGGTGCGGACCGGCTCCTCCACGGCGGTCAGGCCGGGCAGGGCCAGGTCGGCGACGGCGTTGTTCTGCCAGGCGAGCATCGTCTGGAACAGCGGGTGGTATGCGAGGGACCGGGCCGGGTTGAGCGCCTCCACCAGTCGTTCGAACGGGACGTCCTGGTGGGCGTAGGCGTCGAGGCTGCGGTCGCGCACCCGGGTGACGAGGTCCCGGAACGTCGGGTCGCCGCCGGTGTCCACGCGCAGGACCAGGGTGTTGACGAAGAACCCGACGAGGTCGTCGAGAGCCTGGTCGGTGCGGCCGGCGATGGACGTGCCGAGCGGGATGTCGGTGCCGGCACCGAGGCGGGTGAGCACCGCGGTGAGCCCGGCGTGCACGACCATGAACACGCTGGCGCCGCACGCGCGGGCCAGTTCGACGAGTCCACTGTGGAGCTCGGCGTCCCAGCCGAAGGCGAACTGCTCGCCCCGGTAGGACGCTTCCGCCGGATGCGGCCGGTCGACCGGCAGCTCGATCCGGTCCGGCAGGCCGGCGAGGGCTTCGCGCCAGTAGGCGAGCTGCGGTTCGATCACCGGTTCGCCGAGGACTTCCCGCTGCCACAGCGTGTAGTCCGCGTACTGCACCGGCAGCGGAGTCCACTGTGGAGCTTCCCCGGCCCGGCGGGCGGTGTAGGCGGTCGCGAGGTCGCGCCACAGCGGGGCGGTCGACCAGCCGTCGGAGGCGATGTGGTGGAACACCAGCACCAGGACGTGCTCCCGGTCCCCCAGACGCAGCAGCTCGGCCCGGAGCGGAATCTCCGACTCCAGCCCGAATACCGTGCCCGCCGCCTCGGACACCGCGTCGGCGAGCGTGGCCTCGGTGACCGTGCGCAGCGGCAGCGGGATCGTGACGTCGTCGAGGACCCGCTGCCGGGCCTCGCCGCCGACCTCCGGGAAAACGGTGCGCAGGGCTTCGTGGCGTTCGACCACATCGGACAGTGCGGTGTGCAGTGCCTCGACGTCCAGGTCTCCGGTCAGCCGGACCGCGCTCGGCATGTTGTACGTCGCCGACGGGCCTTCGAGCCGGTGCAGGAACCACAGCCGCTGCTGGGCGAACGACAGCGGCAGCACGTCCGGCCGCGGATCGGCGCGTACCAGCGCCGGACGAGCTTGCCCTGCGGTCGACAGCAACGCGGCCAGCCCGGCGACCGTCGGCGTCTCGAACACCGACCGCACCTGCAGTTCGACGCCGAAGACCGCGCGCAGCCGCGCGACCAGCCGGGTCGCCATCAGCGAGTGCCCGCCGAGGGCGAAGAAGTCGTCGTCGACGCCGATCGACGACGTGTCGAGGACCTCGGCGAAGAGGCCGCACAGGACTTCTTCGACCGGCGTCCGCGGCGCCCGGCCGGCGGTGACGGCCTGTTTGTCCGGGCTCGGCAAGGCGCGGCGGTCGAGCTTGCCCGAGGCGAGCAGCGGCAGGCGATCGAGGATCACGAACGCCGACGGCACCATGTACTGCGGCAGCCGGTCCCGGACGTGCGCCCGCAGGGCCGCCACCAGCGCGTTCGTGTCCCGCTGCCCGGCCGGGTGGTTGCCCAGGGCTTCCAAGGCGGCCCGGACCGGGCGGCCGCGGTGGATCCGCGTCGGCGCACCGGTGGTGAACACGGCTTCCAGGGCGCCTTCGTCCGCGGTGAGGGTCGCGTACACCCGGTAGCCGTGGCGCTCGCCGAGTTCGTGCAGTGTCTCGGGATCCACCCCAGCCTCAGTGTCCAAAGCGGACAGTGCCGCCTCGGCGGCCCCGGTGGCCAGTGCGGCGACAGCGGCGAGTTCCCCGGACAGCCGGGCGTTGGGCACCCCGGTCACGCGCACCCGGCCCGGGCGCGCGGCCAGCAGCCGGTCCAGTTCGGTGACGGACTCGAACGGCACGACCTGCTCGTCGGCCGCGGCGGGCTTCGATGCCTTCCGCAGGACGACGTCGTAGCGGTGCCGGGTCAGCTCGTTGTGCGCTTTGCCGCGCTTCACCCACAGGTCGACGTCGTCGAAGCCGTCGAGTTCCCGGGCCAGGGCCGCGAAGAAGTCCGGGTCGAGGACGAGTTCGCCCTCCCGCGCGATGGCCTGGTCCACCGCCGCGATGTCCCGGCGGCCGTGGCGCAGCTCGGTCGCGGTCCGGAACGCCCGCAGCGAACGCAGGTTCCGGATGTCGCCGAGGAAGATCACCCCGCCGGGCCGGACGCGCGCCGCGGCGGTGCGGATGACTTCGGCGAGGTAGCCGACACTCGGGAAGTACTGCGCGACCGAGTTGACGATCACCGTGTCGAACTCCGGCAGCTCGCCCAGGTCGTGCGCGGGCCGCGCGGCCAGGTGGACCTTGCCCGCGAACGGTGTCGCCGCCAACTCCCGCCGCAGGTTGGCGATGGCCTTCTCCGACAGGTCGACACCCCAGTACTCCTCGGCGTCCGGCGCGATCCGCGACAGGATCAGGCCACTGCCGACCCCGATCTCCAGCACCCGCCCCAACCCCGAGCTTTCACGTGAAAGCTCGGGCTTTGCCAGGGAACGGATTCGCTCGATCGTCGCCGCGTGCCACTCGCGCATCTCGTCGAGGGGGATCTCGGACCCGTCGTAGCTGGAGTTCCAGCCGGTGAAGTTCTCCTCCAGGCCACCCGCAGCCGCGTCGGTGAAGACGTTCTCGTGCAGCTCGCGCCACTCGCCGACGTGGTCCAGCTCGGCTTCCTCGTCGCGGCCGGCGGCCGGGACGGCGTAGGCGACGAGCCGCCCGTCCTGCGCGAGCACGACGGACTGCCCCACGGCCGGGTGCTCGGCGAGCACGGCCTCGATCTCGCCCGGCTCGATGCGGTAGCCGCGGATCTTGACTTGGTCGTCGGCCCGGCCGAGGAACACCAGCCGCCCGTCCGGCAGCCACTTCACCAGGTCACCGGTCCGGTAGAGCCGCCCGCCGGAGCCGAACGGGTCCGCCACGAACCGCTCCGCCGTCAGCCCCGGCCGCCCGAGATAGCCACGCGCCAGGCCCGATCCGGCCAGGTACAGCTCCCCCACGACACCCGGCGGCACCGGCCGCAGCCCGGCGTCGAGGACGTACGCCCGCGTGCCGGGGTCGGGGATGCCGATGGGGACGACCGTCGCGTCCGCCAGTTCGGCCGGGTCGCTCTCGCCGAGCGTCGAGTTGGTGGTCGCCTCCGTGGGGCCGTAGGCGTTGAACATCCGCCGCCCGGGCGCCCACCGCTTGACCAGCTCCGGCGACACCCGCTCGGTCCCGGCCAGCAGCACGCTGTCCCGCGGCAGGTCGCAGTCCTCCGGCATGGCGTCGAGCAGTGCGGGCGGGAGGATCATGAAGTCGACGCCGTGCCGGTGCGCGTACTCGGTCAGCGCGGGCCCGGCGACCCGGCGCTCGGCCGGGACGACGACCAGGCGGCCGCCCGAGAGCAGGCCGAGGCACAGGTCCCAGAAGGCGACGTCGAAGCTCGGCGACGCGAACTGCAGCACCCGGCTGTGCGGGCCCACGCCGAAGCGCTCGACCTGGGTCGCGACGAGCTTCGCGACGCCGGAGTGCTGGAGGACGACGCCCTTCGGCCGCCCGGACGAGCCGGACGTGTAGATCACGTAAGCCGCGTTCTCCGGTTTGACCACCACGGCCGGGTCCTCTGTGGACATTCCGGCCAGTGCCGGGTCGTCCAGGAGCACCCGCGGGACGTCCGTGGGCAGCTTCGCGTCGATCTCCCGGGTCGTCACGACGCAGACCGGCGCCGCGTCCCCCACCATGTAGGCGATCCGGTCGCCCGGGTAGTCGACGTCGACCGGCAGGTAGGCGGCGCCCGCCTTCAGGACCGCCAGCTCGGCGATGATCATGTCGAGTGATCGCGGCACGGCGAGCGCGACGACCCGCTCAGGCCCGGCGCCTCGTCCGATCAGGACGTGGGCGAGCCGGTTCGCGCGGGCGTCGACCTCGGCGTAGGTCAGTTCGACGTCTTCGAACACCAGCGCCACCGCGTCCGGGGCCTCGGCGACGCGCCGGGCGAACATCCCCGGGAACGTCTCGGTGCCGGCCGGGTCGAGGGAACCGGCCCACTGCGTCAGGACGCGGTCGCGCTCGTCGCCGTCCAGGAGGTCCAGGGCCCCGACCGGGCGGTCCGGTTCGGCCAGCGCCGCGCGCAGCAGCACTTCGAGCCGCCGCAGGATCGCGTGGGCGCCCGCGTAGTCGAAGACGTCGGCGTTGAACTCCAGCACGCCCGCGATCCCGGCATCGCGCTCGGTCAGCGAGATCGCGAGGTCGAACTTCGACGTCCCGGTGGTCACCGGGATCTCGGAGACGGTCAGGCCGGGCAGGACGACCTCGGCGCGGGCGTTGTTCTGCCCGGCGATCATCACCTGGAACAGCGGGTGGTAGGACAGCGACCGCGCCGGGTTCAGCACCTCGACCAGCCGCTCGAACGGGACGTCCTGGTGGGCGTAGGCGTCGAGGTTGCGCTCGCGCACCCGCGCCACGAGATCGCGGAACGACGGCTCGCCGCCGGTGTCGACGCGCAGGACGAGCGTGTTGACGAAGAACCCGACGAGGTCGTCGAGCGCGGAGTCGGTGCGGCCGGCGATCGGCGAGCCGATCGGCACGTCGGTGCCCGCGCCCAGCCTGGTGAGCAGGGCGGCCAGCGCCGCGTGCACGACCATGAACACGCTCGCGCCGCACTCGCGGGCCAGCTCGGCCAGCCGGGCGTGCAGCCCGGCGTCCCAGGTGAACGTGTGCAGTTCGCCGCGGAACGTCGCGGCGGCCGGGTGCGGGCGGTCCAGGGGCAGCTCGATCCGGTCCGGCAGGCCGTCCAGGGCTTCACGCCAGTAGTCCAGCTGGCCGGACAGGACGCTGTCCGGGTCGTCCTCGCGGCCGAGCAGGTCCCGCTGCCAGAGCGTGTAGTCGGCGTACTGCACCGGCAACGGCGTCCACTGTGGAGCTTCACCGGCGCGGCGGGCGGCGTAGGCGGTGGCGATGTCCCGCCACAGCGGGGCCATCGACCAGCCGTCGGAGGCGATGTGGTGGAACACCAGCACCAGGACGTGCTCACGGTCGCCCAGGCGCAGCAGCTCGGCCCGCATCGGCACGTGCCGCTCGAGGTCGAACGGGCCGCGGACGAGCCCGGTCAGCGCCTCGCCGAGGTCGTCGACCGGGCGCACCCGAAGGGTGACGTCCGCGTCCTCGACGGACAGGATGTCCTGGTACGGCACGCCGTCCCGCTGCGGGAACCGGGTCCGCAGTGCCTCGTGCCGGCCGACCACGTCGGCCAGCGCCGTGCACAGTGCCTCGACGTCGACCTCGCCTTCGAGCCGCATGACCAGCGGGACGTTGTAGGTGGCGGACGGGCCTTCGAGGTGGTGCAGGAACCACAGCCGCTGCTGGGCGCCGGACAGCGGCACCCGCGTCGGCCTGGGCACCGGCACCAGCGGCGGGCGCGCGATCCCGGCGCCGGTGGCGAGCACCCCGGCCAGGCCCGCGGGGGTCGGCGTCTCGAACACCGACCGGATCTCGACCTCGGCGCCCAGCGCCGTGCGGATCCGCGCGATCAGCCGGGTGGCCAGCAGCGAGTGGCCGCCGAGGGCGAAGAAGCTGTCGTCCGGGCCGACCCGCGGCAGGCCGAGGACGTCGGCGAACAGCTCGCACAGCTGCCGTTCGACGGGGGTGCGCGGTGCGCGGCCGGACGTCGGCGCCACCGGGTCCGGGGACGGGAGTGCGCGGCGGTCGAGCTTGCCGTTGGCCGTCACCGGAAGTTCGTCGAGGACCACGATCGCCGACGGCACCATGTGCTCCGGCAGCCGGGCGGCGGCCAGCGCCCGCAGCTCGGCGGGCAAGGCGTCGGCGGGGGCACCGGCGGGCACGACGTACCCGACCAGGCGGACGTCGCCCGGCCGGTCTTCGCGGGCCACGACGACGGCGTGGGCGACGTCGTCGTGCGCGGACAGCGTCGCGGCGATCTCGCCGGGCTCGACGCGGAAGCCGCGGATCTTGATCTGCTCGTCGCCGCGGCCGAGGAACTCCAGCACACCGTCGGGGCGGAAGCGGGCGAGGTCGCCGGTGCGGTACATCCGGGAGCCGGGTGCGCCGAACGGGTCGGCGACGAACCGCTCCGCGCTCAGCCCCGGGCGGCCGAGGTAGCCGCGGGCGAGCTGGACGCCGGCGAGGTACAGCTCCCCCGGCGTGCCCGGCGGCACCGGGCGGAGAGCGGCGTCGAGCACGTACGTCCGCGTGTTCCACACCGGATGTCCGATGGGGACGGTCTTGTCCTCAGTGGACGTACGCCACGACGTGACGTCCACCGAGGCTTCGGTCGGGCCGTACAGGTTGTGCAGCTCGGCGTCGAGCACCCGGCCGAACTGCGCGACCGCGTCCGGCGGCAGGGCTTCACCGCTGCACAGGACGCGCCGCAGGCTCGTGCACTCCGTCGCGGCCGGTTCCTGCAGGAAGACCTGGAGCATCGACGGGACGAAGTGGACGGTCGTGATGCCGCGGTCGCGGATCAGCCGGGCGAGGTAGGCGGGGTCCTTGTGGCCGTCCGGCCGGGCCAGGACCTCGGTGGCCCCGGTGGTCAACGGCCACAGGAACTCCCACACCGAGACGTCGAAGCTGGACGGCGTCTTCTGCAGCACGCGGTCGTCGCGGGTCAGGCCGTACTCGTCCTGCATCCACAGCAGCCGGTTGACGATCCCGGCGTGCGGCACGACGACCCCCTTGGGGCGGCCCGTCGACCCGGACGTGTAGATGACGTACGCCGGGTTGTCCGGCCGGAGCACGACGTCGAGCGGCGCGTCCGAGACTCCGGCGAGGACGTCCGGATCGTCCAGCAGCAGCGCGCCCGGAACCGCGGTCTCCGCGGTGGCGAGCACCAGCGCCGGGTCCGCGTCTTCGAGCATGAACGCGATGCGGTCGGCCGGGTAGCCGGGGTCGAGCGGCAGGTAGGCCGCGCCTGTCTTGAGCACGGCGACGATGGCCGTGACCAGGTGCACCGAACGCGGCAGGGCCAGGGCGACCACGCGTTCGGGCCCGGCACCCCGCGCGGCGAGCACGCGGGCGAGGCGGTTCGAAACGGCGTCCAGCTGGGCGTAGCTGAGTTCTTCGTCCTCGAAGACCAGTGCGGGGTGGTCCGGGGTCCGCACTGCCTGGGCCGAGAACAGCTCGGGCAGGGTGACCGCGGGGACGTCCTCGGCGGCACCGGACCAGACGCCGTCCAGGCGGTCACGCTCGGCCGGGGTCAGCACTTCGAGGGACCCGAGCCGCCGGTCCGGGGCCGAGATGACCTGGCGCAGCAGCAGTTCGAGGCGGTCGAGAAGGCCGGTCACGGTGGTCCGGTCGAAGACCTCGGTGTTGAACTCGGCCTCGCCGGCGAGGCCGCCGTCCTGCTCGGTGAAGGAGAACCAGAGATCGAACTTCGAGGTGCCGGTGCCCACGTGCTGCGTGGTCACGGTGAGCCCGGGCAGGCCAGCGCCGGTGCCGGGGGTGTTCTGCCAGGCCAGCATGGTCTGGAACAGCGGGTGGTGTGCCAGCGACCGGGCCGGGTTGAGGGCTTCCACCAGGCGCTCGAACGGCACGTCCTGGTGGTTGTAGGCGTCGAGGCCGCGCTCGCGGACCCGGGCGACGAGGTCGCGGAACGTCGGGTCGCCGCCGGTGTCGACGCGCAGGACGAGCGTGTTGACGAAGAACCCGACGAGGTCGTCCAAGGCCTGGTCGGTGCGCCCGGCGATCGGGGTGCCGATCGGGATGTCGTGCCCGGCGCCGAGGCGCGACAGCAGCGCCGCCAGGCCGGCGTGCACGACCATGAACGGGCTGGCGCCGCACGCCCGGGCGAGGTCGGCGAGCCCGGCCCGGAGCCCGGCGTCCCAGGTGAAGGTGAAGAACTCGCCGCGGTGGGCGGACACCGGCGGGTGCGGCCGGTCGAGCGGGAGGCTGATCCGCTCGGGCAAGTCATCGAGCGTCTCGCGCCAGTAGTCGAGCTGGGCGGTCTCTTCGGTTTCGAGGAGATCACGCTGCCAGAGCGTGTAGTCCGCGTACTGCACCGGCAGCGGAGTCCACTGTGGAGTGTCGCCGTGCAGCCGGGCGCGGTAGGCCGTGGCGATGTCCTGCCACAGCGGGGACAGCGACCAGCCGTCGGCGGCGATGTGGTGCAGGACGACGACCAGCACGTGCCGGCGCGGGTCGAGCGCCAGGAGCGCGGCGCGCAGCGGCACGCCGGCGCCGAGGTCGAACACCTCGCGGACCAGGCCGTCCACCGAGGTGTCCACTTCGGACTCGGCCACTTCGCGAACGGTCAACTCGACCGTCGTCTCGGCGAGGACCTGCTGGTACGGCTCGCCGTCGGCGGCCGGGAAGACCGTCCGCAGCGTCTCGTGCCGCGCCACGACGTCGTTCAGCGCCGCGCGCAACGCCTCGACGTCCAGCTCGCCGGCCAGCCGCACGACGAGGGGGACGTTGTAGGTCGCCGACCCGCCGTCCAGCCGGTGCAGGAACCACAGCCGCTGCTGCGCGAACGACAGCGGCAGCCGATCCGGCCGCTCGGCGACGCGGACGAGCGGGCGCCGCCCGGTGCCGGCGACGGCCCCGGACAGCAGTTCCGCGAGCGCGGCCGGCGTCGGCGCGTCGAACACGGCCCGCACCGGGACCTCGGCGCCGGCGGCCGCGCGGATCCGCTGGATCAGCCGCGTGGCCAGCAGCGAGTGGCCGCCGAGGGCGAAGAAGTCGTCGTCGGGGCCGGCCTGCGGCAGGCCGAGGACGTCGGCGAACATCTCGCACAGCAGCTGCTCGACCGGGTTGCGCGGCGCACGTCCTCGTGCGGCGGCGAACCGCTCGGGGCTCGGGAGGGCCTTGCGGTCGAGCTTGCCCGAGGCGAGCACGGGCAGCTTGTCCAGCACGACGAACGCCGAGGGCACCATGTAGAGCGGCAGCCGGTCCCACACGTGCGCCCGCAGCGACGCCACCAGCGCACCGGTTTCGCGCCGGGCCGCGGGGTTGTTGGCGTACGACCCCGGCGCGCCTGCCGCACGCACCGGCCGGTACGCGGTTCCGCCTTCGCCCAAACGCCCCAATGTGGCGTTGGTTGCGTTGGACGCACCGAACGCCACATTGGGTGCGCTGGACGCACCCAATGCCACATTGGGGCGCGTGAAGACAGCCTCCAGCTCGCCGCTTTCGGCCGCCCACGTCACCGCGACGCGGTAACCGGCCTGCTCGCCGAGCCGGTGCAGGGCTTCGGGGTCGACACCGTCCCGCCGCTCGAGGGCGGCCAGTGCCGCGCCGGCGTCGCCGGTGTCCAGGGCGCGGACCGCCGCCAGCTCCCCGGCCAGCCGCGCGTCCGGGATCCCGGTGACCCGCAGCCGCGCCGGGGTCTCGGCGGCCAGGAACCGTTCCACCGCGCCGAGGTCGCCGAACGCGACGACCTGCTCGTCGGCCACTTCCGGCTTCGGCGCCTTCCGCAGGACGACGTCGTAGCGGTGCCGGGTCAGCTCGTTGTGCGCCTCGCCACGCTTGACCCACAGGTCGACGTCGTCGAAGCCGTCCAGCTCGCGGGCCAGGGCCGGGAAGAAGTCCGGGTCGAGCACCAGCTCGCCCTCGCGCGCGATCGCCTGGTCGACGGCGGCGACGTCGCCCCGGCCGTGCCGCAGCTCGACCGCCGTGCGGAACGCCCGCAGCGAGCGGAGGTTGCGGATGTCGCCGAGGAAGATCGTCCCACCCGGCTTCAGGACGCCCGCGGCAGTCCGGACGACCTCGGCCAGATAGTCGGCGCTCGGAAAGTACTGCGCGACGGAGTTGACGATCACCGTGTCGAAGTCCGGCAGCTCGCCGAGGTCGTGCGCCGGCCGCGCGGCCAGGTGGACTTTGTCCGCGAAGGGCAGCGCGGCGACCTCGCGCCGGACGTTCTCGACCGCGCTCTCGGACAGGTCGACACCCCAGTACTCCTCGGCGTCCGGCGCGATCCGGGACAGGATCAGGCCACTGCCGACCCCGATCTCCAGCACCCGTCCCAACCCCGAGCTTTCACGTGAAAGCTCGGGCTTTGGGAGAGAACGGATGCGGTCGATCGTCGCCGCGTGCCACTCGCGCATCTCGTCGAGGGGGATCTCGGACCCGTCGTAGCTGGAGTTCCAGCCGGCGAAGTTCTCCTCGATGCCCGTCGAGCCGGCGAGCATCTCCTCGTGGACGTCGTGCCATTCGTCGACGTGGCCCTGCTCGGCGGCCTGGTCGCGATCGGGCACCGGGACGGCGTAGGCGACCAGCTGCCCGTCCTGGGCGACGACGACCGACTGGCCGACGCGCGGGTGTTCGGCGAGCACCGACTCGATCTCGCCCAGTTCGATGCGGTAGCCGCGGATCTTGACCTGGTCATCGGCCCGGCCGAGGAACACCAGCCGCCCATCCGGCAGCCACTTCACCAGGTCACCCGTGCGGTACAGCCGACCGCCCGAGCCGAACGGATCCGCCACGAACCGCTCCGCCGTCAGCCCCGGCCGCCCGAGATACCCGCGTGCCAAACCGGATCCGGCCAGGTACAGCTCCCCCACCACGCCGACCGGGACCGGCGCGAGGTAGGCGTCGAGGACGTACGCGCGGGTGCCCGGGTCCGGCACGCCGATCGGCACGGCCGAACCCGGCGGGATCTCCGGGTCGCAGAGCCCGAGCGTCGAGTTGGTCGTCGCCTCGGTCGGGCCGTAGGCGTTGAACATCCGCCGCCCCGGCGCCCAGCGGCGCACCAGCTCCGGCGACACCCGCTCGGTCCCGGCCAGCAGCACGCTGTCCCGCGGCAGATCGCAGTCCTCGGGGAACTCGGCCAGCAGCGCAGGCGGCAAGATCATGAAGTCGACGCCGTGGGCGTGCGCGTATTCGGCCAGCTCGGGGCCGGGCACGCGCCGCTCGGCGGGGACGATCACCAGGCGTCCGCCCGAGAGCAGGCCGAGGCACAGGTCCCAGAAGGCGACGTCGAAACTCGGCGACGCGAACTGCAGCACCCGGCTCTGCGGGCCGACACCGAACCGCTCGGACTGCGTCGCGACGAGCTTCGCCACGCCCGCGTGGGAAACCACGACACCCTTGGGCCGGCCGGTCGACCCGGACGTGTAGATGACGTAGGCCGCGTTCGCCGGGACGATTTCCGCACGCGGGTCCGTGTCCGGGCCCGCGCCGAGGTCGATTTCGCCGAGGAGCAGGACATCGCCGTCGAAGCGGTCGGCGAGATCGGCGGTGGTCACCACGCAGACCGGACGCGCGTCGGCGACCATGAACGCGATGCGCTCGGCCGGGTAGTCCTGGTCCAGCGGCAGGTAGGCGGCCCCGGCCTTGAGCACGGCCAGCTCGGCCACGATCATCTCCAGTGAACGCGGCACGGCGAGCGCGACCACCCGTTCGGGCCCGGCGCCCCGTCCGATGAGGACGTGGGCGAGCCGGTTGGCGCGCGCGTCCAGCTCGGCGTAGGTCAGCTCCTGGTCCTCGAAGACCAGCGCCACCGCGTCCGGCGCTTCCCGGACGCGGGCGGCGAACAGCTCCGGCAGGGTCGACAGCGGCGCGTCGAGGTCCGTGTCGTTCCAGTCGTCGAGGATCCGGCGCAGTTCCGGCTCCGGCACGACTTCCAGCCGCCCGACCAGGCATTGTGGACGCTCGAGCGCGTCGGCCAGGAGGCGCGCGAGGTGCCCGAGCATGCGGTCCACAGTGGACCTGTCGAGGACGTCGGCGCGGTAGTCGAGGCTGCCGTCGGCGGTGAGGTTCAGATCGAGCGGGAGGTCGGTGTCGGCGCCGAAGCCGACGTTGACCAGCACCGATCCCCCGCGCCCCGGCTCGGGTGCCATCTCGGCGACCAGGTCGTCGAACGGAACTTCGTGCGCCAGGGCCTCTTCGCGCGCTTCACGCACCCGCGTCACGACGTCGGCGAAGCCCGGCGAACCGCCGAGATCGACCCGCAGCGGCACCAGTGAACCGAGGCCCACCACGACGTCGGCGGTGCCCGAATACCGGGACAGCAACACGATGAACGCCGAGAGGAGCGTCAGTTCGTCGACCATCGGCAGCGGCCTGATCAGCCGTTCCACGACAGGCTCGGCCGAGTGCGGCCGGTCGACCGGCAGCGGCAGCTCTTTCGGCGCCGAGGCGAGGCGCTCACGCCAGAAGCCGAGCCTCGACACCTGCTGCACAGCGTCACCGTTGCTCACCGGTAGACCAGCCTCCCGCTGCTCACGGCACCCCGATCGGGGTGCAAACTTAGGCGACCCTAACAAACGGATGGTGAGGACGCACTCCTGTACCATCGGTTAGCCTTACCTAAATCACTACCAGTCGGAGGTGCGGTGCGAACAGCCCCCGGAGGGATCGCTCTCACGCGACGCCCGCCACACACGGGCCGCGCTCTCGGTCTGCTCGCCGCCTTCGGTGTCCTGGTTTTCCTGTGCCTGCTGAGCGTCTGGCTGGGGTCGAAGGAGATTTCGTTCGGCGCGGTCTGGCAGGTGCTCTGGCACGACGACGGCTCGGCCGACGCCGTGATCATCCACAGTGTCCGGCTGCCGAGGACACTCCTGGCCGTCGCGGTGGGTGCCGCGCTGGGGCTGGCCGGCACGCTCATGCAGGCGCTGACCCGCAACCCGCTCGCCGACCCCGGCCTGCTCGGCATCAGCGCCGGAGCCGCGTTCGCCATCGTCTTCTCGATCACCGTGCTCGGCGTCGGCTCCCTCTACGGCTACGTCTGGTTCGCCTTCGCCGGCGCGCTCGCCGCGACGGCGATCGTCTACTTCCTGGGCACCCGGGGCCGCAACGGCTCGAGCCCGGTCAAGCTCGCCCTCGCCGGCGCCGCCGTCACGGCGCTGCTCGGGTCGTTCACCAGCGCG
Source organism: Amycolatopsis sp. NPDC021455 (assembly GCF_040640995.1). Taxonomy (NCBI): domain Bacteria; kingdom Bacillati; phylum Actinomycetota; class Actinomycetes; order Pseudonocardiales; family Pseudonocardiaceae; genus Amycolatopsis; species Amycolatopsis sp. NPDC021455. Next base: position 81,014 of record NZ_JBFACT010000017.1, read on the forward strand.
ATGGTGCTGTCGGACCCGGTGGCGCTGAACCGTTTCCGGTTCTGGTCGGCCGGTTCCCTCGCCGGTGTCGACGGCGGTTCGCTGCTGCGGATCCTGCCGTTCCTCCTCGCCGGCGTCGTGCTGGCGATCGCGAGCGGGCCGGCACTGAACAGCCTCGCTCTCGGTGACGACGTCGCCGTCGCGCTCGGGCGACGGCTCGGGCCGCTACGGCTGCGTGGTGCGCTGGCCGTCACGCTGCTGACCGGCGCTTCCGTCGCCGTCGCCGGGCCGATCGTGTTCCTCGGGCTGATCGTCCCGCACGCCGTGCGGTTCGTGATCGGTCCCGACCACCGGTGGCTGCTGCCCTACACCGCGGTCCTGGCGCCGTGCCTGCTGCTGGCCGCGGACATCCTCGGCCGCGTGATGGCGCGGCCCGGCGAGGTCCGGGCCGGCGTGATCGTCGCGTTCCTCGGCGCGCCGTTCTTCATCCACCTCGTCCGCCGCCGCAAGCTGGTGGAGTCCTGACATGAGCTTGGTGCAGATGCGGCGCGACCGCGTCACCTTCCGCCTCGCGAAACCCGCGGTGTCCGGGCAGATCCGGCTCCGGCTCGCCGTCGTCTCGCTCGTCCTCGCCGTGCTGGCGTTCGCGTTGTTCTGCGTGGGCATGACGATCGGGGACGTCCCGCTCGGCGTGTCCGACGTCCTTTCCGCCGTGTTCGGCGGCGGGGACAGCGGGACCGCGTACATCGTGCAGGAACTGCGGTTGCCCCGGGCCCTGACCGGGCTGTTGGCCGGGCTGGCGTTCGGCGCGTCCGGCGCGGTGTTCCAGACCATCACGCGAAACCCGCTGGCCAGCCCGGACATGATCGGCATCAACGCGGGCGCGGCCACCGCCGTCGTCGCGGGCATCTCGTTCGGCTTCGGCGGCGGTCTCGGCACCACGACGCTCGGCCTGCTCGGCGGGCTGCTGACCGGGCTGCTCGTGTACGCGCTCGCGTGGCGGCGCGGCACCACCGGCTACCGGATCATCCTGGTGGGCATCGGCGTCTTCGCGATGTGCACCAGCCTGACCGACTACCTGCTCAGCCGCGCGCAGATCACCGAAGCCCAGGCGTCGATCGGCTGGCTCGTCGGCAACCTCGCCAACCGCGGCTGGGAGCACGTCGTCCCCCTGGCCGGCGCGTTGGCGGTACTGCTGCCGCTGATCCTGGCCCTGTCGCGGTGGATGCGCACGCTGCAGCTCGGCGACGAGGTCGCGGCCGGGCTCGGCACCCCGGTCCAGCCGGTGCGGCTGGGACTCCTGCTGGCCGGTGCCGGGCTGGTCGCCTTCGCGACGGCGTCCGCCGGCCCGATCTCGTTCGTCGCGCTCACCGCGCCGCAGATCGCGCAACGCCTGGCGCGCCTGGCTTCGCCGCCGCTCACCGCGTCCGCGCTCACCGGCGCGGTCGTGGTGCTGGGCAGCGACATCCTCGCCCGCTCGATCACCGCGTCGCCGCTGCCGGTCGGCATCGTGACCGGCGCGCTGGGCGCCCCGCTGCTGCTCTGGCTGCTGGCCAGGGCCAACCGATCCGGTTCCGGAGGCTGAGAAGATGACACCGTCCCTGAACGTGCGGGACCTGCGCGTCGCCTACGACGACCGGGTCGTCATCGACGGCCTCGACCTCGACATCCCGCCCGGCAGGATCACCGCGATCGTCGGGGCGAACGCGTGCGGGAAGTCGACGCTGCTGCGCACCCTGGCCCGGCTGCTCACGCCGAAGGCGGGCGGGGTGTACCTCGACGGCCGGTCGATCCACGACCTGCCGACCCGCCAGGTCGCCCAGCGGCTCGGCATCCTGCCGCAGTCCCCGGTCGCGCCCGAAGGCATGACGGTGGCCGACCTCGTCGGCCGCGGCCGCGCCCCGCACCAGAGCTGGTGGCGCCAATGGTCCACTTCGGACGAAGGCGCGGTCGCTGCCGCGTTGGCGGCCACGGAGCTGACCGACCTCGCCGATCGCCCGGTCGACGAGCTGTCCGGCGGCCAGCGGCAACGCGCGTGGATCGCGATGGCGGTCGCCCAGGGCACGCCGGTGCTGCTGCTCGACGAGCCCACGACGTACCTGGACCTCGCGCACCAGATCGACGTGCTCGACCTGGTCGTCGACCTCAACCGCGGCGAGGGCCGGACGGTGGTGATGGTGCTGCACGACCTCCCGCAGGCGTGCCGCTACGCCGACCACGTGATCGCGATGAAGGCGGGCCGGATCGTGGCCTCCGGCGAGCCGTCTTCGGTGATCACCGAGGAGCTCGTCGAGGAGGTCTTCGACGTCCGCTGCCAGGTCACCCCGGACCCGGTGAGCGGCACCCCGATGGTCATCCCGATCAGCCGCCACCACCCGGCACCGGTGCGCCAGAACTGATTCTCCGGCAAGCTGGAGCCCATGTACGTGCTGCCCGAAAAGACCACCGGCTCCGAGCGCGAACTGCTGGAGACCATGATCGACCGCGGCCGCCTCGCCCTCGTCGAGAACGCGCGCGGTCTGTCGGAAGCGGACGCCCGGCGCCGGCTGGTCCCGTCACTGACCACGCCGATCGCCCTGGTCAAGCACGCCGCCGTCGCCGAACGCCGCTGGTTCCAGTGGCTGGTGGCCGGACTCGACGCCGCCGAGATCGACGGCCCGTCGACCCCCGGAGACGTCAGTTTCGCGGTCGCCGACGACGAAACGGTCGACGACGTGATCGCCGAGTACGAGCGCGCGAGCGCCCGCTCCCGCGAGATCGCGGCGGGCTTCTCGCTCGACGACCGGTGGACGCACCCGGTCGTCGGCGAGGTGACCCTGCGGTTCATCTACCTGTTCCTGATCGAGGAACTCGCCCGCCACACCGGCCACGGCGACATCCTGCGCGAGCAGATCACCGCGGGCTGACCGTGGAGGACATCGCCGGGCGAGTCGCGAACACCCCGCCGCCGGACATCCGCATCGACCACGTCGCCGTGTTCGACTGGTACGACGGGCCCCTCGAAGGGTATCTGCGCATCGCCGATCCGGCCTCGTGCTGGTACTTCAAAGTCATCGCGGTGAGGCGCCCCGACGACGACGTGGACGACCGGCTCTACGCGCTCTCCGCCGCGCCGGACGACGTGCTCGACCAGCTCGGCGATCCCCTGTCGGCGACCGAGGAGACGTGGGACCGGCTGAAGCGTGCTCTCCCCGGCCCGTCCCTCATCGTGCGCTCGACCTCCCTCAACGACGTGAGCGCGGTCTGGCTGGTCAGCGACCGCTGATCACGTACTCCCCCACGGGCTCCGCGACCACCCGGCGGTCCACGACGGACCGCAGGATCTCCCCCACCCGCACCGCGGTGTTCGACAGCAGCGACGACGTGATCCCGTGCGTGTGCTCGGTGCCGCCCTGCAGGTAGATCCCGCCGCGCAGCGGGAACTCCGTCGCCAGCCGGTAGTCGCGCTCCACGCGGAGGCGGCCTTCGTCGTCCCGCAGGCAACCCCGGCCCAGCTCCCCGAGCAGCGGCGTGGGATCCGCGGGCCGGTAACCCGTGGCGTAGACGACCGCGTCGGCTTCCAGGACCGTGCGCTCGCCGGTCGTCAGGGACTCGACCGTCACCGTTCCCGTGTCCGTCACCTCGGCCGGGCGCGAGACATTGAACAGCCGCAGCCGTTCCACGCCCAGCACCTTCTCGCGGTAGACACGGCGGTACAGCTCGTCGATCAGGTCGATGTCGACGGCCGAGTAGTTGGTCGCGCCGTGGTAGCGCATCAGGCGGTCCTTCACCGGCTCGCCCGCGCGGTAGAACTGGTCGACGGCCTCGGGGTCGAAGATCCGGTTCGCGAACGAGCTGTCGTCGGCGGGGCTGTAGCCGTAGCGGGCGAACACCGCGCACACCTCGGCGCGCGGGAACTCGTCGTGCAGCAACGCGGCCACCTCGGCCGCGCTCTGCCCGGCACCCACCACGACGAACCGCTTCGGGTCGGCGCCACGCAGGGCGTCCACCCGGAACAGCAGTTCACTGTTGTGCCAGATCCGGGCGCCGGCGGTGACGCCTTCGGGCAGCTGGGGCCGCAACCCCGTGCCCATCACCAGGTTCCGGGCCCGCAACGACGAGCCGTCCGACGCCTCGACGTCGAAGTAGGCCACTTCCGAACCGTCGTACACCGGCCGCACCGAGACGACCTCGGTGCCGTAGGAGACGACGTCGTCGACCTTCGCCGCCGCCCACTCGAAGTAGTCGTGGAACTCGACCCGCAGCGGGAACAGGTTCTTGTGGTTGATGAAGTCGACCAGCCGGCCGGACGCGTGCAGGTAGTTCAGGAAGCTGAACTCGCTGGTCGGGTTCCGCATGGTGACCAGGTCCTTGAGGAACGACACCTGCATGGTCGCGGTGTCGATCAGCATCCCGCGGTGCCAGCCGAACCGCGGCTGCCGCTCGAGGAAGTGCGCGATCACCGGCTCGGCGTGGCCCGCGTTGTGCTCGGCCAACGCGATCGCGAGCGCGAGGTTCGACGGCCCGAAGCCCACGCCGACGATGTCGTAGATCGGGACCTCTGCAGTCATGTTGCTCCCTCGCGCGCTCCAGTACGATTCAGGGAACCCTAACCTAACTTAGGCGAGCCTCGCCTAGTACGTTCGTGGTGATGTTCGTCCCCCGATCTTGAAAGGGCACCAATGCGCGTCGCGATGTTCGGCTACCAGACCTGGGGGCACCGGACCCTGCGGGCGCTCATCGACGCCGGTCACGAGGTCGCCCTCGTGGTCACGCACCCGAAGAGCGACCACGCCTACGAGCGGATCTGGGCCGACTCGGTCGCCGACCTCGCTTCGGCCCACGACATCCCGGTCCTGCTGCGCAACCGCCCGGACGACGCCGAGCTGCCGGCCGAGCTCAAGGCCGCGGACCTCGACCTGATCGTGGCGAACAACTGGCGCACCTGGCTGCCGCCGGAGATCTTCGAGCTGCCGCGCCACGGCACCCTGAACATCCACGACTCGCTGCTCCCGGCGTACGCGGGTTTCTCCCCGCTCATCTGGGCCATGATCAACGGCGAGCCCGAGGTCGGCGTCACCGCCCACATGATGGACGGCGAGCTCGACGCCGGCGACATCGTGCTGCAGCGCGCGATCCCGGTCGGGCCCGCCGACACGACGACGGACCTGTTCCACCGCACCGTCGACCTCATCGCGCCGATCACCGCCGAAGCCATCTCGCTGATCGAGACCGGCTACACGCCGGTGCCGCAGGACCGGTCGAAAGCCAGCTTCTTCCACAAGCGCGCCAAGCGGGACAGCCTGATCGACTGGACGCTGCCGCCCGCCGACCTCGAGCGGTTCGTGCGCGCGCTGTCCGACCCGTACCCGAACGCGTTCACCCACCACCGCGGCCAGGAGCTGCGGATCCTCAAGGCGTCGGTCTCGCAGGGGCACTACGGCGGCACGCCGGGCCGGATCTTCATCAGGGAAGGCGACGGCGTCGTGATCGTGGCCGGCCCGGACGCCCGCCGCGGGCAGTCGCCCGGCCTGCTGGTCGAGCGCGTCCGCACCGCCGACGGCACCGACGTGAGCGCGCACGAATACTTCAAGACGATGGGCGGCTATCTCACCGACCGCCCGTGACCGGTGAGCGGGACATCCCTTGGCGGCGGCCACGCCGGTGAGCAGGATGTCCCGCATGACCGGGATCAGCTTCCTCGAAGCACACCGCACCTGGGTGCTCACCGGGGAGTCGAGCACGTACGCGCTGCGGCTCGGCGAAGACGACGTCCCGACGCATGTCTACTGGGGACCCGCGCTGCCCGAAGCCGGCGTCGTCGAGCTGACCGGGGAAGCGCTTCCCTGGTGGGACGGCTTCAACGACCCGAACGAAGGGCTCGACGAGCTCGCCGCCGACGGCGGCACCCGCTACTGGACACCCGCCCTGCAGGTCCGCTTCGCCGACGGGACGCGGGCCCTCGAATGGCGGTATCTCGACCACGAAACCACCGGCAGCCACCTGCGGCTGTTCTTCGCCGACCGGCACTACCCGCTGCGGATCACCCTGCACTACCGACTGCGCGGCGACGTCCTCGAACGCTGGGCCGAACTGGCCGCGGACACCGACGTCGAAGTCGTCCGGGCCGACTCGGCCACCTGGGCACTGCCGGTGTCCGAGGACTACCGGCTCAGCCACGTCACCGGCCGCTGGGCCGCGGAAAGCCGGCTGCAGCGGGAGTCTGTGCCCTACGGTGAAACCACGTTCGCCAGCCGTCGCGGGATCACCGGCCACCACGCCAACCCGTGGGTGATGGTCGACGACGGCACCGCCACCGAGCGCCACGGCGAGGTCTACGGCGTCGCGCTGGCCTGGAGCGGATCATGGCGGCTGACCACCACCCGGTCCTCGACCGGACGGCTGACCGTGAGCGGCGGCTTCGGCCAGGACGGCGTCGTCCACCGCGTCGGCCCCGGGCGCCCGCTGACCACCCCGGTCTCCGCCGGGCTGTACACGAGCGGCGGGTTCGGCGCCGCGAGCCGGGCGTGGCACGCCTACATCCGCGCGCATGTCCTGCCGCACCCGGAAGAACTGCGTCCGGTGCTCTACAACTCCTGGGAGGCCACGGGGTTCGACGTCACCGAAGCCGGGCAGCGGGCGCTCGCCGAGCGGGCCGCGGCACTCGGCGTCGAGCTGTTCGTCATGGACGACGGCTGGTTCGGCGCCCGCACCGGCGACCACGCCGGCCTCGGTGACTGGCACGTCAATCGCTCGCGTTTCCCCGACGGGCTCAAACCGCTGGTCGACGCCGTGCACGCCCTCGGCATGAAGTTCGGCATCTGGGTCGAGCCCGAGATGGTCAACCCCGACAGCGATCTTTACCGCGCCCACCCGGACTGGGTGCTGCACCACCCGCACCGGCGCCGGTCGGAGCTGCGGCGGCAGCTGGTGCTCAACTTCGCGCGCCCCGACGTCGCCGCCTGGGCACACGACTGGCTCGACCGGCTCGTCGGCGACCACGGCATCGACTTCCTGAAGTGGGACATGAACCGGCCGTTCAGCGAAGCGGGCTGGCCGGGCGAAGCGGACCAGGACCGGCTGTGGGTCGAGCACACCCACGCGGTGTACGCGCTGCTCGACCGGCTTCGCGCGGACCACCCGGACCTGCGGATCGAGTCGTGCGCCGGCGGGGGCGGCCGGATCGACCTCGGTGTCCTGGCCCGCACCGACCAGGTCTGGACCTCCGACAACACCGACGCCCTCGACCGGCTGCGGATCCAGCACGGCTACAGCCAGCTCTACCCGGCCGGCGCGATGTCGGCGTGGGTCACCGACAACCCCAACTTCGTCACCGCGCGGTCGGCGCCGCTGCGGTTCCGGTTCCACGTCGCCATGGCCGGGGTGCTCGGGCTCGGCGGCGACATCGTCCACTGGCCCGGCGAGGACCTCGCGCTCGCCCGGGACCTCGTCGCGCTCTACCAGGACATCCGGCCGGTGGTGCAGCACGGCGCGCTGTACCGGCTGCGGCCCCCGATCGACGACGGCGTCGTCGCCCTCCAGTACGTGCTGGGCGACCGGTCCGTCGTCTTCGCCTACCGCCAGGCCGCGCACTTCAACGCGCCGGAGCGGCCGCTGCGGCTCGACGGCCTCGATCCGGCCGCCCGGTACGCCGACCCGGATTCGGGCCGGACGCACAGCGGCGCGGTCCTGCTCGCCCACGGACTCCCGCTCGGCTTGCCCGCCGGAGACTTCGCCAGCGTCGCCCTCCGACTCGATCGCGTAAAGATCTGATCTATCTCGGCGTTCGATGCACTTTTGTGCATGTCGGACGCTTGACATCGTCGAATAGATCCGATCAGATGCGTCATACATCACATATGGTGGGTCGAGGAAGGTGGCTGGACATGAGAAGGTCCCTGGCGCTGGGCGCAGCGGCGCTCCTGGCGGTGAGCGCGTGCTCGGTCGGGTCGAACACCGGCGGCACTGCCGCCGACAGGCAGATCACCTTCCTGACGTTCGAAACCCCGAACCTCACCCCGGCCTACTGGGACGCCGCGATCAAGCGCGTCACCGACAAGAACCCGGGGATCAAGGTCAAGAAGCTCGTCGCGCCGACCGCCGACGGGCGGACGTCGTACGCGAAGCAGCTCTTGCAGTCGGGCCAGTTCCCGGACGTGATGATCGCCGTCGACTCGGCGGGCTTCGCCGAGGCCGGCAACCTCTACGCCTGGACGCCCGACGAGCTCAAGGACTTCCAGTTCCCGCAGGCCAACCCGGTCAACGGCAAGTACTACCAGCTGCCCGCGAACACCCAGACGATCCCGCCGATCTACTACAACAAGAAGATGTTCGCCGACGCGGGCATCGCGGCGCCGCCGAAGACGTGGGACGAGCTCGTCACCGACGCGGGCAAGCTCAAGGACAAGGGCTATTCGCCGTTCACCATCGGCGGCGGCAAGGACGGCTTCCCGTCGTCGATGATCCTCTCCGGCCTGGTCAGCACCGAGGTCTACAACACGATGCCGGACTGGCTGACCCAGCGCCGCCAGGACAAGGTCAAGTTCGCCGATCCCGCTTTCCAGCACGCGTTTTCGAAGCTCGCCGACCTCGCGGCGAAGGGGTACGTCGACAAGACCAGCGTGTCGCGCGACTACGCGGCGACCGAGCAGGCGTTCCTCGACGGCAAGAGCGCGATGTACCCGATGGGCAACTGGTTCGCCGCCAACGCCGACTCGAAGAAGCACGACTTCGAGGTGGGCGTGTTCAACTTCCCCACCGAGGACGGCAAGCTCGTCGTCCCCGCCTACACCGGCGGCGGCATGATCGTCAACGCCAAGGCCGCGAACCTCGACGCCGCGCGGAAGTTCGCGCTCGGGTTCCAGCTGGACAAGGACCAGCTGGACGCCTCGGTGAAGGCCGACGGCCTGTTCCCGGCGATCAAGGGCTACACGCCGCCGGCGGGCGTCGGGGCGACCTTCAAGGCCGGCTACGAGTTGTACACCCAGGCCGTCCAGCAGAACGCCGTGGTGCACGCGTTCCGCTGGGAGACCGCCGACGACGGGCTGCTGCCCGGCATGAAGGACAAGGTCGACCAGGCCGCCCAGGACGTCATCACCGGCCGCAAGTCCGTGGCCGACGCGTGCGCGTTCCTGGACACCGAGTGGGCGAAGGCGGGCTGACGCACTTGGCCGCCGTCGTCTCCCCGCCCGCTCCTCCCCGCCCGCGCCAGGCTTTCGAACGCGGCAGGCGGCGCAAGCCGATCCTGCCGCGGGTGGCGCACTTCGCGTCGTTCGGCGCGCCGGGGGTGCTCGTCTACCTGTGCTTCGTGATGGCGCCGATCCTGATCAGTTTCGGTTACAGCCTCACGAACTACAACCCGTTCAACCCGCCGGTGAAGTTCGTCGGCCTGGACAACTACAAGCTGCTGTTCAGCGACGAGCAGTTCCTCACCGCGCTGAAGGTCACCACGATCCTGACGCTGATCGTGGTGATCGTGCCCAACGTCCTCGGCCTGGGCGTCGCGCTGCTGCTGGACCGGAAAGGCTGGCTGTACAACGCTTTGCGCAGCGTGTTCTTCACACCGGTGATCTTGAGCTCGGTGGTCGTCTCGATCGTGTGGTCGCGGCTGCTCGACGACCAGGGGCCGCTGAACAATCTGTTGCGTGCCCTGGGTGTCGAGCACCCGCCGGGCTGGCTGTCCGATCCGGACGTCGCGCTGTACTCGGTGGCGTCGATCGTGTGCTGGCAGATGCTCGGGTTCTGCGTCGTGGTCTACCTCGCCGGGCTGCAGGGTGTGCCGTCGGAGCTGCTGGAGGCGGCCGAGATCGACGGCGCCGGGCCGTTGCGCCGGTTCCGCGCGGTGACCTGGCCGCTGCTGGCGCCGTCACTGACGATCAACACGGTCGTGCTGCTGATCTCGGCGTTCAAGACCTATGACTACGTCAAGGTGATCACCAACGGGGGCCCGGGATCCGGCGCCACGGCGACGATCGCGTTCGACGTGCTGCAGACTGGCTTCGACTCCAATCACGTCGGCTACGCGTCGGCGATGGCCGTGCTGATGCTGGTGATCGTCGCGGTGGTGACGACCGTGGTGCTCAACTTCCTGCGCCGCCGGGAGGTGGACCTGTGACCCGCTCCTGGCTGCGGCCGTCGGTCGCGGTGCTGGTCAGTGCGGTGTTCTTCGTGCCGCTGTACCTGGTCCTGGCCAACGTGGTCAAGCGCGGCGACCTGATCGCGAAGGAGCCGGCGGCGCTGCCGTCGCCGCCGACGCTGGCCAACATCCACGCGGTGCTGACCCGGCCGGACGGGCTGTTCTGGGTGAGCTTGACCAACAGCGTTGTCGTGACGGTGCTGTCGATCCTGGTGCTGACGGTGCTGTCGGCGATGCTGGGCCACTACCTGGCGCGTTCGGGCAAGCGGTGGACGAAGGTGCTGACGCTGATCCTCCTGGCCGGCTTGATGATCCCGCCGCAGGTGATCCTCATCCCGATCACCGACGTCCTGCGCGTCACGCACCTGATGGCCACGCTGCAGGGCCTGGTCCTGTTCAACGTCGGGTACTACGTGCCGTTCGGGGTGTTCGTGTTCACGGGGTTCATCCGCGGCGTCCCGGTGGAGCTGGAGGAGGCGGCCCGCCTCGACGGCGCGAGCCGGATGCAGGTGTTCTGGCGGGTGGTGTTCCCATTGCTCCGCCCGGCGACGGCCTCGGTGCTGATCTTCCTCGGCGTGTGGATCTGGAACGACTTCATCGACCCGCTGATCATCCTGGGCCCCAGCCAGGGCACGACGATCACGACCGGCATCTACCGCTCGATCGGCCAGTACCAGGCGGACCTCGGGAGCGTGTTCGCGCTGATGTTCCTGGCGACGCTGCCGGTGCTGATCTTTTACCTGGCGTTGCAGAAGCAGTTCGTGAAGGGCCTGACCGGCGGGGCGACCAAGGGGTGATCACCGCTCGCACGCGAGAGCAGTGATCACTCGCGTTTCAGGACGGCGCTCACATGCAAGAGCGCTGCTCTCCCCGGAGCGGAGAGCAGTGCCCTGATTCAAGAGCGCCGGCCACGCTGGTCATTGCGCGCCCCGGGCAGTGTTCCGATTCGAGAGCGCTGCTCACGGCCTGCCGCGAACAGCGCTCCGCCCCAAGAGCGCTGCTCACGTTCATCTCTCGACAGCGCCCAGCATCGAGAGCGCCGCTCACCCCAAACCACCCGGAGTGTTCCACTTCGAGAGCACCGCTCACTCCCAGCGCGAGCACCGTTCAGAACCGAGAGCACCGCTCGCAACACCCTCAAGCACACCGCTCCCAAACGAGAGCACGGCTCACCCAACCTGCCACAACCGGAAGCCCGGTAGTCACAGCTCGCGGACCTTGCCGGCGTCGACCTCCAGCCGGCGCGTCACATGGACAGCGTCGAGCATGCGGCGGTCATGGGTGACCAGCAGCAGCGTCCCCGGGTACTTGTCCAGCGCCGCCTCGAGCTGCTCGATCGCGGGCAGGTCGAGGTGGTTGGTCGGCTCGTCCAGCACCAGCAGGTTCACCCCGCGCGCCTGCAGCAACGCCAGCGCCGCCCGCGTCCGCTCCCCCGGCGACAGCGTCGCCGCCGACCGCAGCACGTGCGCGGCCTTCAACCCGAACTTCGCCAGCAACGTCCGCACCTCGGCGTCGGCGAACTCCGGCACCTCCCGCGCGAACGCCTCCGCGAGCGGGACGTCACCCAGGAACAACCGCCGCGCCTGGTCGACCTCGCCGACCACCACTCCCGGCCCGAGCGCGGAGGAACCGCCGTCGAGCGGAACCCGGCCCAGCAGCGCGGCCAGCAGCGTCGACTTGCCCGAGCCGTTCGCGCCGGTGATGGCGACCTTGTCCGCCCAGTCGATCTGCAGGTCGACCGGCCCGAGCGTGAAACCACCACGCCGGACGACCGCGCCGCGCAGGGTCGCGACCACCGCGCCCGCACGCGGGGCCGCGGCGATCTCCATCCGCAGCTCCCACTCCTTGCGCGGCTCCTCCACGACCTCCAGCCGCTCGATCATCCGGTCGGTCTGCCGCGCCTTCGACGCCTGCTTCTCCGTCGCCTCCGACCGGAACTTCCGCGCGGCCTTGTCGTTGTCGGGCTGCTTCCGGCGGGCGTTCTTGACGCCCTTCTCCATCCACGCCCGCTGCATCCGCCCCCGCGCCTCCAGCGCGGCCTTCGTGTCGGCGTACTCCTCGTACTCCTCCCGCGCGTGCCGCCGCGCGACCTCACGCTCCTCCAGGTACGCCTCGTACCCGCCGCCGTAGACGTTCACCTGCTGCTGCGCCAGGTCCAGCTCGACGACCCGGTCCACCGTGCGAGCCAGGAACTCGCGGTCGTGGCTGACCAGCACGGTCGCCGCCCGCAGTCCGGAGACGAACCGCTCCAGCCGGGCCAGCCCGTCCAGGTCGAGGTCGTTGGTCGGCTCGTCCAGCAGGAACACGTCGTACCGGCTCAGCAACAGCGACGCCAGCCCCGCCCGCGCCGCCTGGCCGCCCGACAACGACGTCATCGGCTGGTCCAGGTCGACCGCGAGCCCCAGGTCGGCGGCGACCTCGGCGGCCCGGTCGTCGAGGTCGGCGCCGCCGAGGGCCAGCCATCGGTCCAGCGCCGCCGCGTACTGGTCGTCCGCGCCCGCCGCGCCGGCGGTGAGGGCCGAAGTCGCCGCGTCGAGGTCCGCCTGCGCCGCCGACACGCCGGTGCGCCGGGCCAGGAACGCCCGCACCGACTCACCCTCCCGCCGCTCCGGCTCCTGCGGCAGGTGCCCGACGGTCGCGGTCGGCGGGTTCAGCCGGATCTCGCCGCCGTCCGGCTTCGCGAGCCCGGCCAGGGTCCGCAGGAGCGTCGACTTGCCGGCGCCGTTCACCCCGACCAGGCCGACGACGTCGCCGGGCGCGACCACCAGATCGAGCCCGGAAAAGAGGATGCGGTCACCGTGGCCCGCGGCCAGGTCCTTCGCGACGAGAGTTGCGCTCATGAGGTAGCCGAGTCTACGACCCCGTGGTGAAGTGTCAGATCAAGGTCAAAGCCACCGGCCGTGTGTGTCCCGTGGCGCTTTGATCACTCAGTGTGGGTACCCTGTTCGGTTGTCAGTCCCCCAGCGCAGTGAGGTCGGTGAACAGCATGGGCGAACCCGCTCCCCCGGTCACCCTCGGCCGCAGGCCGAAACCGAGGGAAGGCCGCCCATCCGCGCCCCGGCCCACGGTCAGCCGGCGCCGCGAGGTCAGCCACGCCAGCGCGCGGTCGCTGCTGATGACCGTACTCGGCGAGTACGCGCTGCCGCGGGACAAGCCGGTCTGGACGTCGATGCTCGTCGAGGTGCTGGGCATCCTCGACATCGAGGAGAAGTCGGCCCGGCAGGCGCTGGCCCGCTCCGCCGCCGAGGGCTGGGTGGTGTCCGAGCGCGTCGGGCGCCGCGTGCGCTGGTCGCTGACCCCGCCCGGGCGGCGCCTGCTGACCGAGGGCGCCGACCGGATCTACGCCTTCGGCCGCGAGGAACGCCGCTGGAACGGGCAGTGGCTGATGCTGATCGTCTCCGTCCCGGAGGCCAAGCGCGATCTCCGGCACCGGCTTCGCACGCGCCTGACCTGGGCGGGCTTCGGCTCGCCCGTGGCGGGCGTGTGGGTGAGCCCGGACCTGTCCCGCCAGCGCGAGGCCCAGCAGATCGTCAACGAGCTCGGCCTGGACGCGCAGGCGATGTCGTTCACGGCCGCGTACGGCGAGGTCGGCGAGCAGGAGTCCATGGTCGCGCGGTCGTGGGACCTGAGCGAGCTGAAGGACCGCTACGAAGACTTCATCGACCGGTTCACCGGCCTGCACCCCACCGGCGGCCGCGCGGTGCTGCGGGCGCAGACGGAGCTGGTGCACGAGTGGCGCCGGTTCCCCTTCCTCGACCCGCAGCTGCCCGCCGAGCTTCTCCCGGCGAAGTGGAGCGGGACGAAGGCAGCGGAACTGTTCCATCACAAACACGTCGACTGGCGTCCGGAGGCCCAGCAGTATTGGGACGACATCGTCGAAGCCGAAGAAGCAGGGTGAGCATGACCGAGCAAGTCCGCCTCGACCGTGATGGCGGGCTCGCCGTCCTGACCATCGACGCCCCGCCGCTGAACCTCTACACGGCTTCGCTGCAGTCGTCGCTCTCTTCGGCGATCGGCGCACTGGAGGCGGAACCCGCGCGGGCGCTGCTCGTCCGGGCCGAGGGCAAGATCGTCAGCGGCGGCGTGGACGTCTCGCTGTTCGACGCCCAGGGCTCGGCCGCCGAGGCGAAAGGGCTGTTCGACGAGATGCTGGCGGTGCCGGACCGGATCGCGGCACTGCCGTTCCCGACCGTGTTCGCCGCGCACGGCCTGTGCCTGACCTGGGCGTTCGAGGTCGCCGTCGCCTGCGACATCATCCTCGCCGCCTCGCGGGCGAAGTTCGGGCTGGTCGAGAAGGTCGTCGGGCTCACGCCGACCATGGGCGGCACCCAGCGGCTCGCCGCGCGGGCGGGCGTCGGGCGCGCCAAGGAGTTCGTGATGACCGGCGACACCTACGACGCGGCTACGCTGGAGCGCTGGAACGTCGTCAACCGCGTGCTGCCCGACGAGGGCTTCGACGCGGCCGCGCGCGAGTTCGCCGGGCGGCTGGCCGAGGGGCCGACGCGCGCCCACGCGGCGACCAAGCGCGTCCTCGACCACTACTCCGCCGGCGGCGTCCCCGAAGCGAACGCGCACATCACCACGATCGCGGCTTCGCTGTTCGAGACCGAGGACCTCCGCAACGCCGTGAAGTCGTTCCTGGCCGACGGGCCGGGGAAAGCCACGTTCGCGGGACGTTAACCCGCCATCCGGACAACGGTTTCCGCTGTTCGGCCGGACGCGGTTCTCCCCGCCGCGGGTTACATTCAGTGTGGTCTAGACCACACCGGATCCCGTCGCTTGGAGAACCGCCATGAGACGCACCCGCACCCGACTACGCTCCGCGCTCGCCGTCGCACTGATCGCGATCGGCGGCCTGGCGCCTCCGGCCGCCGCGGCCGGTTCGCTGACCGCCACCCTGGCGATGACCGGCACCACCGGCACGTACACGGTCACCAACGGCGGCACGGCGTCGGTGAGCAACTGGACGATCACCTTCACGCTGCCCGCCGGCGTCACGGCGAGCACCGGCGAAAACGGCACCGTGAGCCAGAACGGCACCCAGGTCACGCTGACCCCGGCGTACTACATCGCGACGCTGGCGCCGGGGCGCAGCACCTACCCGTACAGCCCGACCTTCCGGCTCAGCGCGGCCGCGACGCCGGCGCAGTGCCGGATCGACAACGCCAACTGCGACGGTTCACCGGACACGCCACCGGGCGCGCCGGCGAACCTGCGACTGGTCGCGAAGACGACGAAGACGGTGGTGCTGGCCTGGACCGCGTCCGCCGCCGGTTCGCTGCCGGTGACCGGGTACGACGTCTACCAAGGAACTTCGCCGGCCACGTCGGTGAGCGGGACGAGCGCCACGATCAGTGGACTCGCTCCGGGCACCACGTATTCGTTCACGGTGAAGGCCAGGGACGCCAAGGGGAACACCTCCCCGGCGAGCGCCGCTTTGGCCGTCACGACGAACAACCCGGCCGACGACACGCAGCCGCCGTCGGCGCCCGGTGCCCTCCGCTCGACGGCCGCGGATTCGGGCAGCGTCTCTTTGACCTGGACCGCGTCGAGCGACAACACCGGCGTGGTCGGCTACGACGTATACCGAGGTTCCGTGCTGGCCACGACGGTGACCACGACGTCGGCGGTGGTGACCGGGCTCGCACCGTCCACTTCGTACACGTTCACGGTGCGGGCCCGCGATGGGTACGACAACCTGTCGGCGCCGAGCAACGCGGTGGTGGCGAGGACCGGCGACATCGTGTCCGGGTACGCGAAGGTCGGGTACTTCGTGCAGTGGGGAATCTACGGGCGCCAGTACTTCGTGAAGAACCTGGAGACTTCGGGCGCGGCGGCGAAGCTGACACATCTGCTGTACGCGTTCGAGAACATCGATCCGGTGAACCTGACGTGCCTGTCCGGCGTCACGAAGGGCACCACGGCCAACCCCCAGGACCCGAACCAGGGCGACGGCGCGGGTGACGCCGAGGCCGACTACTCGCGGCCGTTCGCGGCGGCGCAGTCCGTCGACGGCGTGGCCGACACGGGCTGGGAGCCGTTGCGCGGCAACTTCAACCAGCTCAAGAAGCTCAAGGCGAAGCACCCGAACCTGAAAGTGCTGGTGTCGCTGGGCGGCTGGACGTATTCGAAGTACTTCTCCGACGTCGCGGCCACGGACGCGTCGCGCAAGAAGTTCGTCTCGTCGTGCATCGACACGTGGCTCAAGGGCAACATCGCACCGTACGGTGGCGCGGGCGGTCCGGGCACCGCGGCGGGGATCTTCGACGGCATCGACCTCGACTGGGAGTGGCCGGCCAGCGCCGACGGCCACCCGGGCAACCACTGGAGCGGAGGCGACAAGAACAACCTCACGGCACTGCTGGCCGAGTTCCGCACGCAGCTCGACGCGTACGGCGTGACGACCGGAAAGCGGTACCAGTTGCACGCGTTCACGCCCGCGGACCCGGCCAAGGTCGCGTCCGGCTGGGACCTGGCCAAGGTGTTCGGTTCCCTGGACGTCGCGAACGTGCAGGGTTACGACTTCCACGGCGCGGGCAGCGACAACTCGTGGGAGCCGAACCGCACGGGCCACCAGGGCAACCTGTACGCCGACGCGGACGACCCGTATCCGTTCCACTTCAGCGCCGAAGCGGCGATCAACGCGTACACGAACGGGGGCGTCGACCCCCGGCGGCTGACGCTCGGCCTGGCGTTCTACGGCCGAGGCTGGCAAGGCGTCGCCGACGGCGGCAAGAGCGGCGAGTGGCAGCCGGCGACCGGCGCGGCGCCGGGCCAGTTCGCCGAGGAGGCGGGCACCCGGGGCTACGCGAACCTGGTGGCGAGCGTGCCGGGCTGCACGGTCCACCACGACACGGCCGCGGTGGCGACGTCGTGCTACACGGGCAACGGCGGCCAGTGGTGGACGTTCGACGACGCGTGGTCGATCGGGCTGAAGACGACGTGGCTCAAGTCGCGCGGCCTGCTCGGCGTGATGGCGTGGGAGATGTCGGGTGACACCGGCGTCCTGATGAACGCAGTCAGCAGCGGACTCGGGTGAGTTTGTTCAGCCCGCTGAACGGCTTTTGTTCAGCGGGCTGAACCCTTTCTTCGACCCTTGACCAATAGTGGTCTGGACCATGACACTGAGGGCAGCGCGTCCCCCGGACACCGTCGTCTCGAGGAGAGCCATGTCCCCCTTTCGCAAGGCCTTCACGCTCGTCGCGGCGTTGGTGTTGAGCCTGATCGCCCCACCGGCCCCCGCGGCCCCGGCGACGTTCACCCACCCCGGCGTGCTGGTCAGCCGCCCCCAGCTGGACTTCGTCAAGGCCAAGGTGAAGGCCGGCGCCCAGCCCTGGAAAGCGGCGTACGACCAAGCCCTGGCGAGTTCCTACGCCTCACTTTCCCGGACACCGAAACCGCGTGCGGTGGTCGAATGCGGCTCGTATTCGAATCCGAACTACGGCTGCACCGACGAGCGCGAAGACGCACTGGCGGCGTACACGGACGCACTGATCTGGTACCTCTCCGGCGACGCGCGTTACGCACAGAAGGCGATCGCCCTGATGGACGCGTGGTCGGCGACGATCACGAGCCACACCAACAGCAACGCGCCGTTGCAGACAGGCTGGGCGGGCTCGTCATGGCCGCGCGCGGCGGAAATCATCAAGTACACGTACCCGAGCTGGCCGAACTCCGGGCGGTTCGCCACGATGCTGCGCAATGTCTACTTGAGCAAGGTGATCAACGGCAGCAACAGCAACGGAAACTGGGAACTGTCCATGATGGAGGCCGCGATCGGCATCTCGGTGTTCCTGGAGGACCGGACGAGCTTCGACAAGGCGGTCACGAGGTACCGCAACCGCGTCGCGGCGTACGTGTATTTGTCCTCGGACGGCCCCCTCCCGAAGACGGTCCCCGGCAGCGGCCTGTCGACCCGCGACCAGATCGTGAAGTACTGGCAGGGCCAATCGACATTCGCGGACGGCCTGACGCAGGAAACCTGCCGCGACTTCACCCACACGGGCTACGGCATAGCGGCGATAGCCGACGTGGCGGAGACGCTGCACATCCAGGGCCAGGACGTGTACACGACGGACGTCGGCACACGCCTGCGCCAGGCACTGGGCTTCCAGTCGAAGTACCAGCTGGGCACGGCGGTCCCGACGTGGCTGTGCTCGGGAAAGCTGAACCTCGGCCTCGGCCCGGTGACGGAGGTGGGCTTCAACGCCCTGCACACGCGCCTGGGCACGGCAATGGCGAACACCCAGACCCTGACGGAGCGCCAACGCCCGGCGGGCACGAACGGCCTGTTCGTGGCATGGCAGACCCTGACGCACGCAGCCAACCCGGCTTGATCTTCCCTGGCGGTGTTTGCGCAGGTCAAGTGCACTGGGGACCCTGGTTGCAGGGCCGTTCGGAGGGCACGCTAAAGTACTTCCACGCACTCAGGGAGTGCGGGTCCGGGCTGTGGCGCAGTTTGGTAGCGCACTTGACTGGGGGTCAAGGGGTCGCAGGTTCAAATCCTGTCAGCCCGACCGGATCGGCCACGTTTACGCAGGTAGACGTGGCCTTCTTCACGTCCAGGGTCGGCCCGGAAGCCCCGGCGGTGGCGGACCTGCCGAAGTTCGGTGAATGGACGTCGGGTGGCTGAAATCTCACAGTCCCCAGGCGAGAACGCCGCTGAACGGCTGTCGAACCGAGGCGTTCGTACAGCAACCAGGCGGCGAGCGCCCGCGCCACGCGCGAGCGCTCGCCTTGCCGACCGGGGTCAGCTCAGGAAGAAGGCGTACGGCTCGTAGCGCCGGACGAGGTCCTTCAGCTGGGTGATCTGGTCGGCGCGCAGCCCGACGGTGTCGACGAGTACGTAGTTCGCCTTGCTGCCCTGGTGGGTGTTGATCGCCTGGCGTACCTGCTCGGCGATGTTCTGCGCGTTGAAGGTGTTCGGGTCGAACGGCCCCAGCACGCTGTACGTCATGCCGTCGGCGCCGACCCAGGCCGGTCCGGAACGCAGCGGCCAGCGGAACAGCTTGACTCCGAACTGGTTCTGGATCGCGACGGCGAGATCCTGCTGGTGCTGCTGGAAAGCGCCGCCGAGGTTGGGGTCCATGCCCAGCCGCTGCAACCGGTCCGCCTCGCCCATCCCGGCGAACTTGCCCGCCTCCTCCGCGACGAGCGCCTCCTTCGTCTGATCGAGGAGCACCTCCCGCCACTGATCCCAGCCTTCGCCCCAGAACGCCAGCTCGGGTCCGTTGATCAGGGCCAGCACGCCGATCTTCTGCCACGTGGTGGCGGCCAGCTCGGAGAGTTGCTCGGTCAGTGCGCCCCACGGCAGGATCGCCGCGTCCGCGGCGCCGCCACAGAGTTCGCCGAGTCCAAGGCACGTCAGCGCGGCTTCGAAGATCAGCTCACCGCCGGCGACCGCGGTGACGATCTGCGACACGGTGTTGACCTGGGACAGGAACTGATCGGTCATGAACGTCGGCGACAGCGCGTCGGCGGCGCAGTTGTCCAGATACTTCCCCGGGCCGTTCAAGGTCGCGCAGAACATGCCGCGGCTGTAGATGTGCTGTAAACGGTGTTCGGGGTCCTCACCGGCGAACCGCAGGCAGTCCGCATACGCCTTCTGCCCGCCGACTTCCTTGTTGGCTTCGCACGCCTGGGACATGTCCGAAGCCTGCTTCGACCGCTCGTCATTGACCTTCTGCACCGCCACGTCGCGGGCCGCGTTGGCGGCGTCGATCGCCGCGATCGTGTCCTTGCCCGCCGCGACCGCCGAGTCGTAGGCCGAGTGCCAGGCCGCCACCGCCCGGTTGGCGAAGCCATACGCCTGGTTCGCGGACACGTTGGCCCGCACCGCGAAGTGCTGTGCCTGCTTGGCGGACTGCTCCGCTCGCTGAGCGGCCTGCCGGGCCGCGGTGGCCGATGCCTGCGCGTCCTTGGCCGACTGCTCCGCCTTCACCGCCGACTCGTGGGCCTGGGCGGCATAGTCCGCGGCCTGCTTGGCCGCGTCCTTGGCCTGCTGGGCCCACTGCGCCGCCTGGTCGGCCGCGTTCCGGGCGATCGCGGCAACCTGCTGAGCGGTGTCGGCGTCCGCGGTCGCCGTGGCCGCGGCGCTCGCCGCCTGCTGGAGATGGCCCAGCACCTCGGCTTCGTGGTCGGCGGCCTCCTTGTCGTGGCGGATCGAGAGGTACTGGCCGACCTGGACGAACTGGTGCAGGTACCCGGCGGGGCCGTCCAACGCGGCCTGCGCCATGCCCTTCGTCTCCGGGCCGGTGTTCGGATCCGCGATCAGCTGGTTGGCGACCAGCCGGTCGTCGTTGGCCGCGGCGGTGTACTGCTTGGTCATGACGAAGTCGTGCAGTGCCGCGTCGGTGCCGGCGTCCAGCGCCTTCTGCCCCTCCGCCTTCACCGCCGGACCGCCGGCCGCCATGATCTGGTTGGTCTGGATCCGCTCGTCCTTGGCGCGGTCCGGGTACGCCGGGTTCAGCAGGAAGGCGTGCACTCCCGCGTCCGGCCCCATGGTCACGTTGTCGATGGCGGCCCGGAGTCCGTCGGTGCCGTTGTCGCCGACGGTCTGCAGCGTCTCGCGGTCGTCCTGCGCCGCCGCGATGTTCACGCCGTCGCGCACGTACGCCACGGCCTCGGCGTCCGTGGCGGCCAACGTGGCCAACGCCGCCGATCTGCTCCACGGGCCGCCCGACGTGGCCAGCCGGAGGGCCACCTTGCGTGCGTCGGCGACGACCACCGCCGGCGCGGTGCCGGCGGTGTTCGCCTCGGCGATCAGGCGGGTGCTCTCGGCGTCCCGCTTGGTGTCCTGCGGCGCGTCCCACGCCGCGTCGAAGTGCAGCTGATCGGCGCCGGCCTTGGCCGCGATCGCGGCGTCGTCGGCCTGGCCGACGTTGGTCGCGATGCGGGCGGCTTCCGCCCGCGCCGCGGCGGCGTGGATCTGCTGGGCCTGTGCCGCGGCGTCGGTCGCACGCTGAGCGGCCGCCGAGGCGGCGTTCGCGTGCTCGGTCGCCTCCTTCGCCGCGTCGGCGGCGTGCCCGGCGTGTTCGGCGGCGTCGTCGGCCGCCGCCGCGGCCGCGACCGCATCGGCCGCCGCCCGTTGCGCCGCGTCCCTCGACGCGAACGCCGCGTTGGCGGCGACCTGGGCGAAGGCCTGGGCGGCGTTGGCCGCCGAGTCGGCCCGGACGGCCTGCGCGCGTGCCTGCCTCGCGGCGGCCTCGGCGGCGCCGGCGTCCGCACCGGCCCGCTTGGCGAATGTCACGGAGTCGGTCGCCGCCTTCGCGGCCGCCGACGCGTGGCCGCTCGCGTCGCGGGCGGCCCCCGCCGCGTTGTACGCCTGCTGCGCCGCCTGACCGGCCGCGTTGGCGGCGTCGGCGGCCTGGCCGGCCCCCGTGGCGACGTCCCGTGCGGCCTGCGCGGCCTGCCGTGCGGCGGCGGCCTTGCCGGCGTCGCCCGCCGCCGCGGCGGCGGCCTGCTGGGCTCGTGACGCCGCTCCGCCGGCGAGCGACGCGGCGTTCGCCGCCCGGGCGGCGGCCGACGCCGCACCCCGGGCCGCGGTGCCGGCGGCGTTCGCCGCACCGATCGCCACCCGGGCCGCGTCGGCGGCGTGGTTGGCGGCGTCGGCCGCCCGGTTGGCCGCCGCCGCGGCGTCGTTGGCGTTGTTCTGGGCGCTTTCCGTCGCCCTCGCGGAAGCCTCCGCGGCCTGCCGCGCCATTTCGGCCTCGACGACCGCGCGCTGGGCCGCGTCCTTGGCCGCCTGGGTCTGTTGCGCCGCCACGGCCCCGGCGTCCTTGGCCACCGCGGCCAGTTGTGCGACGCTCGCCGTCTCCTGGTCACGTGCCTGGGCGACCGCCAGTTCGGTGTTGAGGAACCGCGCGTAGGCATCGGGCGTGCCGGCGTCGAGCGCGACCTGTGCCGCCGCCTTGACCGCGTTGCCGCCACCGGCCATCAGCTGGTTGATCCGGATCCGGGTGTCGAGCATCCACGGGTTCACCCAGCCGTCCTGCAGGAACTTGCGCAACGCCTCGGCGGACCCGTCGTCCAGCGCCTTCTGGCCCGCCGCACGCTCGAGCGGGCCGCCGGCCGCGATCACCTGGTTGACCTGGAGCCGCTCGTCCTGTTCCGACGGGCCCTGCCACCCGTTCTCCAGGAACCCGGCCAGCGCGCCGGGATCGGCCGCGTCGAGCGCGCTCTGCGCCGCCGCCCCGACCGCCGGGCCACCGGAGGAAATGACCCGGTTGACCGCGATCCGCCGGTCGATCCGCGCGGCCGCGTCCAGGCCGTGCGCGAGGAAGTCCGCCACCGCGGCGTCCGTCCCGGCCAGTGCCCGTTCCGCGCCCGCCTTCACCCGCGGACCGCCCGTCTGCCACAGCATCAGCACCGTGGCTCGCGGCGAGGCCGCCGCGCCGGGCGGCGGAGTGTCCGCATGCGCGGCCGGCACCTCCGCTGCCGCCGCCGTCAGGCACACGCCGAGCACGGCTACCAGCAATCGTCTTGCCGAAAACATGGTGTTCCCTCCTTCGCGGTTCACGAGCCGGCGGTCAGCTGCAGCAGCGTCGTGGGCGCCGCGCCCGGGCCGGTGCCCTGGCCGACCTGGGTGCTGCCGCTGGGATTGACGTCCACAGTGGACTGAGTGCCGGCGTCCGTGGTGAGCTTGGCCTTGACTTTGTGGCCGGCCCCGGGGACGTAGCCGTCGCCGCGGATCTCGAACACGGCGGGGATCTTCACCTGCACCGTGCCGCTCGACGCCGTGATCTTGAAGCAGACCACGCCGTCGTGCTTCGTGCCGACGGACTCCGACGAGTGCACCTGCAGCAGGCCGATGTCACCGGTGCGCGGGGTGGCGCAGTCGGCGAACAGGATGTGGCCGTCGCCCGAGATCAGCTTGACGCCGGTATCGGCGAAGATCCGGTCCGCTCCGGGGTAGCCGAAGTCCTCGACCAGCGAGGGCTGCCCGTCGGCCGCGGTCCGGGCCGGCCCGCTCTGCGCTCCCGTGGTCCCCGCGGGGAACCGGACGACGTCCCAGGTCTGGTTGTCGCCGGCCGTGGCACAGTCCGCCTGCGCCGGCCGGTTGCCGTTGACGTTGTCCCCGGCGAGCGCCAGGCAGCGGCCGGTGCCGCGGTTGCGGAGCTGGACCCCGCCCTTGACCGGGGTCAGGTCCCAGAGCTGGTCGGCGAACTGCGGCATGCAGTCGAACTGGACCGCGAGCGCCGCGCTGTCGCCCGCGTGCACGATGAGACAGCGTTTGGTCGCGTGGTTGCGCACCAGGAACCCGCCGCCCGCGTGCGGCTCGATCTCCCACGCCTGGTCCGGATACGCGGGCGGGCAGTCGAACTGGAAGGCCGGGGCGTCGTTCACGTTGTTCGCTTCCTGAACGGCGAGGCAACGCTGGGTGCCGCGATTGCGCACCTGCGTCGTCTCCGGAACGCCGGTCAGGTCCCAGACCTGATCGTCGTAGGCGGGCGGGCAGTCGAACTGGAACGCGCGAGCGGCGTTGACGTTGTCGGCGCCCTCGACCGCCAGGCAGCGGCCGGTGCCGCGGTTGCGGAGCTGAAACCCGCCCTTGACCGGGTTCAGGTCCCAGAGCTGGTCGGCGAACTGCGGCGCGCAGCCGAACTGGACCGCGGGCGAGCCGTTCACGTTGCCGCCCGCATGGACGATCAAGCACCGCTTCGTGGCGTGGTTCCGCACCAGCACCCCGCCTCCGGCGACCGGTTCCACCTCCCACGACTGGTCTTCGTACGCGGGCGGGCAGTCGAACTGGAAGGCGGGAGCGTCGTTCACGTTCCGCGCCCCTTCGACCGCGAGGCACCGCTGCGTCGCCCGGTTCACCAGGCGCAGCACCTTCGGCTTGACCTGCTCGCCGATCCAGCCGGCGATGTCGTCCACCCGGACGGCGGTGGTGCCCTGCCGGGTCTCGGCGCTGTCGAGGCACCCGTGCTGCCACCCGGTGACCGCGATCCCGGCGAGTTCGGCTTGGCCGCCGGCCTGGCGCAGCACCGGGCCGCCCGCGTCGCCGCGGCAGAGGTCGTTGCCCGCCGCGTTCGCCAGCGTGACCGTCGTGGCCGAGGACGTCCCCACGGTGACCGGCGACGACGCGAGCCGGTCGGGCACCCATTCCGTCGTCGTCCGCCCGAAGCCCTCGGCCTTCAGCGTCTCACCGGCCGAGGGCGCCACGGTCCCGACCCGCACCGGCGCGACGCCGTCGATCGGGTAGGTCAGCTCGACCAGGGCCAGGTCGCGGTCGGTCCGGGGCACCACCTGCGCGATGTGCCGGCTCTCGGCGCCGACGGCGACCGACGCCGTGTCCACGCCCGACGGCAGGCAGGACGCCGCCGTGACGATCCACTGCGGATCGATCAGCGCGCCGCCGCAGGCGTGGCCCTCGCTGGTGATCCGCGCCGCGAACCGGTCCGAGTCCGCCGGCACCGGTTCACCACCGGCGACCGCGTCCGCCGTCGCCGGAGCGACCAGCCCTCCGCACACGGCGAACGCGGCCGCGGCCGCGGCCACCACCGTCATTCTTCGGCGACCGGGCACGATCCGCGCCCGCGGCACCACCCGGCGATTCGCTCTCGACAGTCGGTTTCGCATGGTCGATATCCCCTCGTGGAACGTAGGCACAGCCGGTGCTCGACGGCGATCGGGTTCCGCTCGTCACGAAGAACGACAACCGGCCGCGGCCGGCCGTCCCTTCTCCATGGCGGTCAACTCGGACAGATCCTCGTGTACCTTTCTTGTGGGTTTCTGCAATTCGCCGGTCGACAGGACTCCTGTCCGGATCGGGACGCGAGGCAGGGGGCGGAACACCGTGCTGCGGCTCGGACTGCTGGGTGATGTCACCGCGCACCTGGACGGCAGGCCGATCGACCTCGGCCCGGCCAAGCAGCGGTGCGTCCTGGCGGCCCTGGCCGTGGAGGCCGGCCGGCTGATCCCCGCGGAACGGCTGATCACGCGCGTGTGGGGACCGGACGCGCCGGACCGGGCGCGCGGCACGCTGCACAGCTACATCTCCCGCTTGCGGCATGCGCTCGCGGTTGCCGGGCAGACGGACATCATCAGGCGCTCGGGTGGGTACTCACTGCAGGCCGACGGCATGGACGTGGACGTCGCCCGGTTCCGTGACCTGTGCACCCGTGCCCGCTCAGCGGGACACGAACACGCGACGGCGCTGCTCACCGAAGCTCTGGAGCTGTGGCGCGGCGAGGCACTCACCGGGCTCGCCGGCAGCTGGGTGGAAGCCACGCGCGAAGAACTGCGTGCGGAGCGGCTCGCCGCCGAACACGACCTCGCCGACGCCCGGCTGGAACTCGGCGAAGGCCGGGAGCTCACTGCCTGGCTGGCCACGCGAGCCGCGCAGGACCCCCTGGACGAACGAGTGGCCGGTCAGTACCTGCTCGCGCTGTACCGCGCCGGACGGCCGGCCGACGCGCTGGCGCACTACCGGACTGTTCGCAGTCACCTGGCGAACGAAGTGGGCGCCGATCCCGGCGCCGCGCTCCAAGACCTGCACCGACGGATCCTCGAGGCGGATCCCACGCTGAGCACGGTGACGGCCGGACCTGGCGGCACACCCGTCCCCCGGCAGCTGCCCCTGACGCCGGCGCCGTTCGTCGGACGGGACACCGAACTGGACCGCCTCGGCGAATTCCTGCGGGACACCGCCGCCGCGACCGTGGTGATCTCGGCCGTCTCCGGGGCCGGTGGCATCGGCAAGACCTCGCTGGCGCTGCACTGGGCGCACCGGCACGCTCACCGCTTCCCCGACGGGCAGCTCTTCGTCGATCTGCGCGGGTTCGGGCACGAAGGCACGCCGATGAGCCCGGAGGTGGCCATCCGCGGCTTCCTCGAAGCTCTCGGCGTCGAACCCGCCCGGGTACCCGGCCTCCCGCACGCCCAGGCCGCGCTGTTCCGGAGTCTGGTCGCCGGCAAGCGAATGCTGGTCGTCCTGGACAACGCCGTCGACACCAGCCAGGTCACGCCCTTGCTGCCCGGCGACGGTTCGAGTCTCGTCGTGGTCACCAGCCGCAACCGTCTGCCCGGACTGATCACCGGCTACGGCGCCCGCCACCTGGCGCTCGACGTGCTCCTCGACGCCGAAGCGCGTGCCCTTCTCACCGACCGGCTCGGCCCGGCCCGGATCACCGCCGAACCGGACGCCGTGACGGACCTCGTGCGGCTGTGCGGCGGTTACCCCCTGGCGTTGAGCATCGTCGCCGGCCACGCGACCGTCCATCCCGAACGGCCGCTCACCGTCCTCGTCGCCGAACTGCGGGAAAAGGGGACGAGTGCGCTCGGCGACGAGGACCCGATCGCCAGTCTTCCCACGGTCCTCTCGTGGTCCCGCCAAGCACTCCCCGGCGACATCGCGCACGCGTTCGCCCTCATCGGCACGGCGCCCGCACCCCATGTCAGCCTGCACGCGGCAGCCAACGTCCTGGGCCGGTCGCCCGGCGAGACCGCGGATATCCTCGACGCCCTCGAACAGGCCTCCTTGCTCACGCGGGAGTCCGGCGGCCGGTACCGGATGCACGACCTCATCCGCCAGTACGCGGCCGAAACCGCGGAAGAGCCCGCTGCCCGCGAGGCGCTGCGCCGGGTCCTCGGCTACTTCCTGCACACCGCCTGCGCCGCCGAGAAGCTCCTGTCGCCCCAACGCCGGCACCTCACCCCCGCGCCCGCGGTCCCCGGCTGCCGGTTCCCGCGGCTGCCGGACGACGAATCCGCCGCGGCCTGGTTCGACGAGGAACACCCGTGCCTGCTCGGCGCCCAGCAGGCCGCCGCCGCGCACGGCCACCACGACGTCGTCTGGCAACTCGCCTGGGCGATGAACACCTACCACTACCGGCGCGGCCTCCTCCACGACGAGCTCACCGTCTGGCAGGCCGGGCTCACCGCCACCCGGCAACTGGCCGATCCGGCGGCCGAGACGCAAGCCCATCGCTACCTGGGCCGGGTGCTCGGCAGGCTCAACCGGCTCGACGAAGCACTCGACCACGTCTACCGCGCCCTCACCCTCGCCGAATCCCACGCCGACCGCCCGGAACAGGCGGCCATCCACGGCACGCTCGCCCAGCTCTGGACCCAGCGCGGCGACGACCACAAAGCCCTCGGGCACATGACGGACACCCTCGCCCTCTTCCGCGAACTGGGGGACGAGATCCGCGAAGCGCATTCCCTCAACAACCTCGGCTGGCTCACCGCCCGGCTCGGCGATCACGAAAACGCACTCGAGCACTGCCGGACCGCGCTCGAACTGCACCGCAAGCACCACTACCGCGACGGCGAAGGGCACGCCCTCGACAACCTCGGCTACATCCACCACCGCAAGGGAGAGGCGGCGAGCGCCATCGGGTACTACGAGCAGTCGCTCGCCCTCCGCCGGGAGCTCGGAGACTCCTACCAGGAAGCCAACACCCTCGACAGCATCGGCCAGGCCCACGCCGCCGCCGGCGACGAAGCTCGCGCCCGCACCGCGTGGCGACACGCATTGCAGCTCTTCCGCGCTCAGCACCGCACCGAAGATGCCCAGCGCGTCCAGAACCAGCTGGACAAGACCGTCGTCCGGTGACCGGCAGGCGTTGGGACGTCGACTTCGCCGACGCGCCGGAGAACGTGCCCGCGGAGACCTGGTCCGCCGGGGACCGTGCAGCCGCCGCGGCCGGGCGACGTCGCCGGTTATCGAGGCATCGGCCCGGTACGCGGTGGCGTGCGGTGCCGCAGCCGATACCGGGACGCCACGGCCGCAACACCACGCTGTAGCCGAACACTTCGATCGCCTTCTGGCGAGGCGGACTTGCGCCGATCAGCGGTTTTCCGGGCCAGGTTCTCCCGATACACCCGAAGGGTGAGCGGTATGACGCATCTCGAGCCCGTCACCTATCCGTTCGGCGCGGCGGCGGGGCTGGACATCGACCCCGCCTACGCGAAGGCACGCGAAACCCCCGGAATGATCCGGATCCAGCTGCCCTACGGTGAGCCCGCGTGGCTGGCCGTCCGCTACGACGACGTCCGGCTCGTCGTGGGCGACCGGCGGTTCAGCCGTGCCATGGCCGTCGAGGCCGACGTGCCGCGAATGGGGCCCGTCAAGCTCGATGCCGGGATCATCGTGCAGGATCCGCCCGACCACACCCGGCTGCGCAAGCTGGTGGCCAAGGCGTTCACCGTGCGCCGGGTGACGCAGCTGCGGCCGCGGATCCGGGAACTGGCCGAAGAACTCGTGGACGCGATGGTGGCCCGGGGCAAGCCGGTCGATCTGGTGGAGCACTTCGCGTTGTCGCTGCCGGTCGCGGTGATCTGCGAGCTGATCGGGGTGCCGGTGGCCGACCGGCCGAAGTTCCGGGCGTGGAGCGACGCGTTCCTGTCCACCAACAAGACCACGGCGGAACAGTTCGCGGTCAACCGGGAAGGGTTCCGGGAGTACATGAGCGGGCTCGTCGCCGCCCGCCGCGCGGCGCCCGCCGACGACCTGATGACCGCGTTGATCGAGGCCCGTGACGAGCACGACCGGCTCTCCGAGCTCGAACTGACCGACATGTGCCTCGGGCTGCTGGTCGCCGGGCACGAAACCACCGCCTCGCACATCCCCAACTTCCTCGTCGTGCTGCAGGCGCACCCCGAGCGGCTGGCCGAGCTGCGGGCCGATCTCGACCTGGTGCCCACCGCCGTCGAGGAGCTGATGCGGTTCACGCCGCTGAGCTACGGACCCGGCTTCCCGCGCTACGCCACCGAAGACATCGAAGTGGGCGGGGTACTGGTGCGCGCGGGAGAACCCGTCGTGGTCGACTT
Source organism: Amycolatopsis sp. NPDC021455 (assembly GCF_040640995.1). NCBI lineage: Bacteria > Bacillati > Actinomycetota > Actinomycetes > Pseudonocardiales > Pseudonocardiaceae > Amycolatopsis > Amycolatopsis sp. NPDC021455. The sequence continues at coordinate 109,881 of NZ_JBFACT010000017.1, forward strand.
CGCGGCCGCCGACCGGGATCCCCGGCAGTTCCCCGATCCCGACGAGCTGCGCTTCGACCGGGAGGAGAACCAGCACCTCGGCTTCGGGCACGGCGTGCACCACTGCCTCGGCGCGCCGTTGGCGAGGGTCGAGCTGCAGGAAGGACTGCGGGCGCTGCTCGGGAAGCTGCCCGGCCTGCACATCGCCGGGGAGATCGAGTGGAAGATCGAAATGCCGGTGCGCGGCGCCCAGCGGATGCCGATCGCGTGGTGACCCGCCGGGTACCCGATGAGATCGTCGACCTCGACGCCACGGACCGCGGTACAAGCGCCTGCTGGCCGATCCGCGCCTGAGCAACAACCTGGACCACCTGAGTCCCCGCGGTCGCGGCCGCCGGGGCACACGCGGGTCAGGTTCGTCCGCGCCGTCCTCGGCGGCTTCCGCGCACAACCCGGCTGGCCGGCCCTGCGCCGGACGATCACGGCGTGGTGCGAGTGCGGCCTCAACCTGGTCCGCGCGGCAGCCGAGCTGCGGCTCTAGAGCATCCACGTGGTCGCCCGGAGGCAGGATGATGTCCGGGCCGTCTCCGCCCACACACCGGTCACCAAGCGAGGGGTAGTGCGACGGGGGCGCGGACCGCCATCCCGCTCTTCCAGACCAGTTCGGCCTCCGGAACCGCAAGCCGGAGATCCGGAAAGCGGCTCAGCAGAGCGGTGAGTGCGGTCTGAATGTCCATTCTGGCCAGTGGGGAGCCGAGGCAGTGGTGGGCGCCGTGCCCGAAGCCGAGCTGGCCTCGGGCGTCGCGGGTGATGTCGAGCCGGTGGGGGTCGGGGTACCGGCGCCGGTCGCGGTTGGCGGCGTGCTTGGCCAGCAGCACCGGCTCGCCCGCCCGGACCGTGCCGCCGCTGAGCTCGACGTCCGCCACCGCGTACCGCGGCAGGACGTCGGCCACCGCGAGCAGCGGAACCCAGCGCGTCAGCTCCTCGACAGCGCCGGGCATCAGGTCGGGTCGATACCGCAGAAGGTCCAGCTGGTCGGGATGGGTCAGCAGGGCGTAGGTGAAGTTGACGATCTGGCTGGCGGTGGACTCGTAGCCGGCGGCGAGGATGACCATGGTCAGCTGGACCACCTCGTCCTCGGTGAGCCGGTCGCCCTCGTCCGAGGCGACCACCAGCGCGCCGAGCAGGTCGTCGGTCGGGTTCCGGCGGCGCTGGGCCGCGAGGTCGGCCAGGTAGGCGGCGAGCCGGCCGAGGTGCTCGCCGCGCTGCTCCGGGGTCAGCGCGGTGACCGACATCCACGCGCCGACCCAATCCCGGAACCGGTCGCGGTCGCCGTACGGCACACCGAGCAGTTCGCAGATCATCAAGCCGGGCAGCGGCACCGCCAGCGCCTCCGACAGGTCCGCCGGCGGCCCCGCCTTCACCATGTAACCGCATCCGCGCGCAGCTGGCCGACCCCGCCCTGGCCCGGCGGCCGGTCGCCAGCCTCGCCGCCGAGTGGGGAATCGCCGAAGCAAGCCACTTCAGCAAGCTGTTCCGCGCCGAGTTCGGCGTCTCGCCCAGAGAGTTCCGCGCCGCGGCTCTCGGCGGCTGAGCGGCAAACCGCCGGCCTGCCGCGCTATTCGCTCGCCCGCCCCTCCGCCGGGTGCAGCCTCACCACCGGGATGTCGCGGGAAGTCTTGCGCTGATAGGTCGCGTAGGGGGCGAACACGTCCACCAGGCTGGTCCACACGTCCGCTTTCTCCTCGCGGGACAGGACCCGGGCGCGGGCGGCGAACCGGTGGATGCCGACCCGCACCCGCACATCAGGGTTCTCCTGGATGCCGCGGTACCACAGTGGATGGTTGTCGGCGCCGCCGTTGGAGGCGACGACCAGGAACGATTCGCCGGATCGGCGGTAGATCAGCACGGTGCGACGCCACTGGCCGCTGCGCCGGCCCCGATAGTCCAGGAGCAGGCACGGCGCACCGCTGATCGTGGTCCCCCTGGTGCCACCCGATTCCTCGTACAGCCGAGCTTGCCCGGCCACCCACCCGACCGGGCTCATCCGCACCTCCGGCGAGGTCACGGGGTGCCGAACCAGGCGGCCTGCGCGGCTTCCAAGCCGGCAGCGGGTTGCCAGTCCTCGATGGGCTGGGAGAACTCCCACTGGTAACCGAACGGATCGAGGCACTCGAACACGCGGTCACCCCACGCCTCGTCCGCCGGCTCCGAGGTGATCGTGCAGCCGGCGCCGCGGCAGTACTCGTAGCTCGCCGCGAGGTCGTCCACGCCGAGGCCGATCGCCACGCCGAGCCCCCGAGGCCCGGCCTGGATCCGCCGTTCCCGTTCGCTGTCGGGAAACGGCATACCCACCAGGGCATCGACGATCAGCTGCACCTCACCCCGCCGCAGGATCGTCATCACCGGCCGGCCACCGGGCTCCGGCACGCTGCCGACCTCATCGAACCCGAACCCCCGGTAGAACCGCGCGGCAGCGGCCACGTCACCGACCCGCAGACCGACCCGAAAAGACGCCGCGACCACGGCCACCTCCATTTTAGTATGGCGTACGGAAACTCCGTGCGAACGCTACACGGCCGTGAGGAGAGTTGTCGAGGACTGCTTCCTCCGAGAGCGTGCGCCGGATCGAAGAGACGTCGTCGCGTTCCCGGCCGCAGTCACGCCAGCTCTCGTGCCGGGATGTCGGTGAACGCCCGGACGAACGAGGACCCGCAGTCCTGCGGAGTCCGCAGCGAGGCGATGATGTGCCCGTCGATGCTCAGCGGCGGATCGAGTGGCAACGCGCGGACCCGGCGCGCCGCGAACCCGGCCTACACCTCGCCGCTGCACCACACCCGCGAATACCTCACCGTGCTGCGCCCCTTGCTGAACGGCCGGCCCGTCCGCTTCGACGGCGAGTTCTTCACCGTCGACACCCGGCTCGGCATCACCGCCCCGGCCTCGAGTCTCCTCATGTCGGCACTCGGGCCACGCATGCTCGAACCGGCCCACGACCTCGCCGACGGCGTGGCCGCCGCCTGGGTCACACCGGACATGGTCGCCCGGCACATCGCCCCGCGCACCGCCCCGGCGCGCGCATCGTGGCCCAAGCCGTCACCCTGCTCAGCCCGGACCCCGACCGCGCCCGCGCCGGCTTCGCCGGACAACTCGCCACGGTCGGCCGGATGCCCGCCTACCGCGCCTCGCTCCAGCGCGCGGGACCCGCCAGCCCCGCCGACACACTGGTCATCGGAGACGGCACCACCGTCACCGACGCGGTGAAGCGCTATGAGGACGCCGGGGTGACCGACCTGATCGTCGTCCCGCTCAACGAGCGGAGCCGCACCTTGGACCTGCTGCTCCCCGGAGGTCGTGCGCCTTGCGCTACGATCCCCAACCCGCACCCGGAGGCACTGTTCGAGAAGAGCGGCCGGCATTTGCCGCACCGCGCGAAACAAGAGGACACGATGGATCATTCCCATGATCTCGGCCCGATGCCCGCCGCTCTTCTGCTGCTGACCCACGACGACAGCAAGGGGCGCGCCCGGCTCGGCGCCGAATTGCTGTCCTGCGGCCTGCTGACCACTCAACTCGCCGAGCTCGTCCTCTCGGGCAGGTTGGTCGTCCAACGCGATCGAACCGGTAGTCGGATGCAGCTTCGGCGCGAGGAAGAACATGCCAGGACGACGACCACGGAGACAGCGCTGGAACGGCTTGTGGTCGACCAGCTGAACCAGCTGGCGCAGACCGCGAATCCGACTGTCAAGCTGCTGTACAGAACAAGCGGAACACAGGCCTACGAAGTCGCACTCCGCCAGTTGGTGACCGACGGGATCATGACAGCCAGCACGGTGCGCACGATTCTCGGTCGTCGCCAGCAGGTATTTCGGACAGCGTCGGCATGGCACGCCAACAAACCACTCGCGTTGATCACCAAAACGCTGGAAGATCCGTCGCAGGCCGCCATCGGCGCCGGATTCATCATCTGCCTCCTGGATGAGCTCGGTTCGCCGGACCTGCTGCGCGGCCAGGGAATCAGCGGTGCGCGGCTGGCGCGAGTCGCGAACTCCCTCCGTCCGGCATTCCCGGCGCCGCTCGAATCCCTGCTCCAGCAACTGAGGGAAGCGGTCAACTCGATCGTCAACAGGGTCCGGCTCTGATCCACGGACCTGCCGCAACCGGACGGCCGCCCTGCCTTGACGAACAACCTGTTCGACGGAGGTGTCCTCGACGATGCCCGGATCGCCTCGCCGCGGCTGGCCGACGGCGCGTCGCCGCGTGCCTCCACGTAGCCGATCCCCAGCGTGAGAACCGACCGGCTATGGCCGGTTTGGTGTTCTAGAATCAGTGGCCGACGACGGAGATCGGTGGTAGGGATGGTCGACAGACAGGCTGAAAGCGTCGACCACTCGTGGGAACGGCTGAGCGGCACCGATCGGCAAAGATCCTACCTCCTGGCCGCCGGCACCGGCAGCCGCCCGGCATTGCAAGCCCTGATCGACGAGTTGACGCCGCTTGTCTGGCACGTGGCCAGGGGCAACCACCTCGACCGCGCGGCCGCCGAAAACGTCGTGCAGACGGTCTGGTTGCAGTTGTTCGACCATCTCGACCGGTTCACGGAGCCGCGTGCCCTCACTTCCTGGCTGATCACGACCGCCCGGCGCGAGTCTCGCCGTGCGGCCGAGCCGAGATCGCGTCCGATGCCGCTCACCGACGAGGTGACGGAAACCCTGATCTCCGCAGAGCCGGCACCCGAAGACGCCGTGTTGCGCGCGGAGCGCGATCGGCAGGTCTGGCGGGCGTTCAGCAAGCTCCCGGCACGGTGCCAGGAACTACTGCGGTTGACAGTGCTCGCCGGCCGCGTCGAGTACGGTGCGGTCGCCGATGCCCTGAGAATGCCGCGGGGCAGCGTCGGACCAACGCGGGCCCGGTGCATCGAACAATTGCGCGATCTTCTCGATGCCGAAAAAGCGGCCCGGCCGACGCGGGAAGAGGAACTTCCGGGCCGGCTGGACGCGCTGCTGGACCGAGCAGATCCGGCGCCCGACGGGCTCACCACCCGGACGGTCGTCGCCGCGGCCGCGGACGATACCGCGAAAAACCTCAGATCTCGGGCGATACCGGTCGCTCCCGAGCGGCGCGCCTCGGTGACGCTGGATCAAACCGTATTCGTCTATGTCGCCGGCGACGATCTACCGGCCGCGCAGAAACTGGCCGAGGCCATCACGGAGGTGCTCGCTCAGCACGAAATCGAGGCCGTCCCGGAAGGGCCTCCGGTGATCACGTCCTGGGCTCAACGGTTCAAGCTGCGGGTGAAGCGGACGACGAGCCGCTCCGAAGTCAAGCAACGCTTGCAGAAGGTCGAGCACGCCCTGGAAGTCGTCGCCCTCCAGAAGCCGATGAGCGAAGTGAACGCACAGCACGCCGAAGCGGTGAACAAGCTGCTGTCTTCGGCGGACAAGGTCGACAGCTTCGTGGCACTCGTCGGATCCATGTTGCTGGTGAAGCACACGGACGAAGCGGGCCGGGTCAACGCTTATGCGCAGACGCTCTCGGTCGCGCAGGTCCGCGCCCTGGAGAGCAACCAGCATCTGCTTAAGTCGCCCGTCGAGCTGCTTGCCCACTTGGAGACCCTGTCCTGTTCGGACGAGGTGCCGCCCGCGTCACCGAACCAGGAAGTGAACGGTGCGGTCCGGAGAGGAGCCGGCCACTCTGCCCGGCCGCAGCTGACGAACCCAGACCGGGTCAGGAGCACCAACAGCGATCTATAGCCGGTTCGGCAAGGCCCGGGCCGCCGGTAGCCGGCAGGTGAACACGCGGCGAACAACGGCGATCGAGAACCTTGCCGATGATCTTCTGATTGACGCCGTCGCGGGATCTCCACCAAGATCGGCCACGGGACGTCCGATGTCCCGCAGACCGAATTCCCTTGGGGGTCACCATGTTCACGTCCATGCTCAAGAAAGCCGGCATCATCACCCTCGCCGTGGCGGGGGCCGGGATCGTCGCCGCCTCTCCCGCTTCCGCCGCTCAGCAGTGCGGGGATCTCGGGTCCGGGGGCGAAATCACCTTCTGCAAGTCCTGGACCTGGGACGGCAACGACTACGACGGCAAGTGGTGGACCAGCGGCCCCTCGTCGCTGCCGTCCTACACCTACCTGCAGCGGTCCGAAGACGGGCACGTCACCAACTCCGCCTTCTCCGGCAGCTACCACGATGTCAAGAAGATCGCCTTCCGCCTCTGCGACAGCCTGAGCGGGCACTGCAACGGCTGGTGGTGACCCGACGCCTGGCTCGGCCCGCCGAAAGCGGGCCGAGCTAGGCGAAGCGCTCCCAAGCGGACTGGCGTGTCATTCCCAGGGCTTCCCCGATCTGGGACCACGTTCCGCCCAGCGCGCGGGCTTTGGCCACCCAGGCCGCCAGGTTCTGCTGGACCTGGGCGCTCGCCGCCGACACCGGCCCCAGGTTCCGCAGCACCTGCTCGAGCGGCAGGTCGTGTTCCCACGGCGCGATCAGGGGTGCGTCGGCGGGTTTTCCCTCGATCGCCGTCACGCACAGCTGTACGCAGCCGTCGCAGATGAAGACCCCCGGGCCGCCGATCAGGGTCTCCACTTCCGTGTTCGGCTTCGCGCAGAACGAACAACGGGCGATCACCGCGGTACTCATGGCCGACCTCCTTTGTCAGGGGCGACCTTACAGACGTAAGGGTGCTCCTGACAAGAGGAACGCCGACGTCCACTCGGCGAGCTCGGTCAGCCGGGTCGTCAGCTCCTCGATCTCCGCCCAGCGGCGGTGCTCGCGCTCCAGGTCCGGCACCAGGAAGTCCTCCACCAGCAACAAGAGCGTCGCGATCTCGTAGGCGACGTCGGCGAGCTGCAGGAACGGCCGGTACTCCGCCGCCGAACCCGCCCCGTGCCGCGCGGCCCAGTCGCGGGCGCCGTGGCCCGCCGTCCGGCACACCGCCACGACCGTGCGCCGCAGGTCGCCGCGGCGGGAGCCGGGGTTTCCTTCCGCCAGCGGGGCGACGTTCCAGGCCACCGACAGCAGGCAGCACCCGGCGTCGTCCATCGACTCGTTCATCACCGGACGTACTCTGCTGACCGGCACGCACAGCCCCGCCGCTCCGACTCGCCCGGTCACCCCATCGTGTGGAGAACCGGCCCGGGACGGGTGAGCATCGGCAGCGAAACGAAGTCCGCGAGGGCCTGCTGGCCCGCGGCGTTCGCGTGGATGCCGTCGCCGTTGTCGTACGCCGGCAGGATGCTGTTCGGCCTCAGCGGATCCGCCAGCACCGTGTCGAAATCGACCACACCCGAACACGTGCCGCCGCAGGTGTTCCAGCGCTCGACGAACAGCGCGATCTCGTGCCGGGCCAGGTTGGCCTGGTCGCCGTACCCCGGCCGCGGCGTGCTCGGCGTGACGTACACCGGGATCCCGGCCGCCCGCAGCCGCGCGAACACCGAACGGTAGCTGTCGAGGATCGTCGCCGCGTCGCAGCCGTACGCCAGGTCGTTCGTTCCGTAGTAGTAGATGACGGCCGTGACGCCGTGCAGCGCCAGGACGTCCCGGTCCAGCCGGCTCGAAGCGTCCAGGCCCGCGACCGACGGCGGCATCCCCGGACACGACCGGGCGCTCGTCGTGCCCGAGACGCCGGCGTTGGCGACGGCGAGCCGTGCGGACGAGGCGACGAGCCGCCGCGCCAGGTCGTCGGTCCACCGCCGGTTCGTCCCGAGCCCGGTGCAGCCCGGGCCGCAGTTGGTGCTGCCGATGCCGTCGACGACCGAGCTGCCGAACGGGACGACGACGCCCTTCAAGGCCGCGTTGTGCACGTCGACAGCGCTGACGACGTACGTGGAGCCCACTGTGGCCGTGAAAGCGTCACCCGAGGCGTCGCCGGCGTGGTCGCCCGAACCCGGCGGGGTGAGGTAATTGTCGCGCAGCGCCGCGCCGTGACGACCGGGCACGGCGGTGCCCTCGACCGACATGCTCACCGCGAGGTCGGAATCCGGGCGTGTCACGAGCCGCGTCTCGTCGCTCCAGATCTCGCCGCCGGCGGGGATCGTGACGGCGGGCCGGCCGAAGAAGGTCAGGTCGCGCAAGCCGGCGGCATCGGCGCCGCCCGCGCTCGGCCCGGCGGTCGCGTGCCCGATGGTCAGCGGCCCGGTGCCGAAGGTGTTCTGGAACCGGACGCGCACGGCGTCGCCGCCCTGGCTGAGGTGGGTGATCATCCGCAGCGACCGACCGGTGACCACGGCGTCGGCACGGCCGTCCTGCGACTGCGCCCAGGAGGTGAACCACGCTCGCCCGGCTCCGGCGGCCCCCGGAGCGGAGACGACGGCGGCCGCGGCCACGGAAACCACGGCGAGAACGGCGATCCTGCGCACGGCGCCTCCTATGTCCACAAAGGACGAACGAGCCGGGAGCTGCCAGCCGATCGTAAGCAGGCCGTCACGGAAGCGACAGGGTTCTGTCCGTTCTTGTCAGCGGTGGCGGTTTTCGGTTCGATGGCGGTATGACCCAACCCCGTATCTTCGGCGATCCCTACGAGACCCCGGACGGGACGACGGTGATCCCAGTGCACCGGCCGGTCGGGGTGTTCGCGGTCCGCGAAGGCCAGGTCAAGTGGGAACCCGCGGTGGACGCGACCCGCGTCGCCCTGCTGGGGCTGGGCATCGGGCTGGCCGCCGCGGTGCTGACCGGCCTCGCCATGGTGCACCGCCCGCCGTGGCCCGACGTGCGGCTGCGGTACTAGCTCGGCCCCTTCGCCAGGGCCTGGACGCGGGTGAGCGGGCCGTTGTAGTAGTTCTGGTCCCCCGGCAGCCCGCCGCCGCGGGCGAACTGCCAGATCGCCTGCTTGGCCCAGCCCGCCGGCAGCTCGCCGACCGCCGGGGCGTACCGCGCCAGCCACAGCGGGTTCGTGGTCCCGAACCGGCCGGTGTTGCCCGTGCAGCGCTTCCACCACGCCGTGCTCGTGTAGATCAGCGCGCTGCGCTTGACCTTCGCCAGGTACGTGCGCGTGAAATCGGTGATCCAGGCGGTCAGGTCGGCCGGGCTCTTGCCGTAACAGACGTCGCCGTACGGGTTGTACTCGATGTCCAGCGCGCCCGGGAGCGTCGACCCGTCCGGGCGCCAGCCACCGCCGTGGGCGATGAAGTACTCCGCCTGCTGCGCGCCGCCCGAGACGTCGGGGCGGGCGAAGTGGTAGGCGCCGCGGATGATGCCCGCCGCGTGCGCACCGTCGTACTGCGCACCGAACCGCGGGTTGACGAACCCGGTGCCTTCGGTCGCCTTGACGTAGGTGAACTTCGCGCCGGCGCCGGCCGCGGCGGGCCAGTCGACGACGCCCTGGTGGCCGCTGACGTCGTGCCCGAGCGTCTGCCCCGCCGGGTCGGCACGGACACTTCCCTGCACGCCTTCGTGCGCCGCGATCTGCGTGCCCGCGTAGGTCGCGGCCGCCAGCGAGTAGTCGGCGGGCGCCGCTTCGGCCGGGGTGGCGACGACGACCGCGGCCACCGCACCCGCGAGCAGCACGGCGACGGTTCGGCTCATCCGGGCTCCGATCTCGGTACGGGCACGTCCGGGCCCATGCTGCCCGCCCCGGTCGCTCCCCGCGAGACATCTGTCACCCGATGTGGTGATCTTCAGAGCTCCGTGGTGATGATCGCCTCCACCAGCGTCTCCCCCGGCGGCGTCAGCTCGATCACGCCGTCGTCCGGCCGCAGCCGGACGAGGCCACGCGAAGCCAGCGAGCGGAACTTGCCGAGCCACGGTTCCGCGAAGAGCGAACGCCCGGGGAACCGGGCGGCGTGCAGGGAATCCCGCAACGGCCGCAACGTGGTCAGCGCCATCTTGACGGCCCGGGCCTCCTGCGCCTCGGGCGTGAACCGCGTCGCCGAGCCCAGCGGGATCCGGCCGGAGGTCACGGTTTCGGTGTAGCGGCGGGAGTTCACGTCGGTGATCGCCTCGGACGCGCGGCAGCTCGAGCTGCCGCCCAGCCCGATCGCCACCTCGGGTTCCTGCTTGTCCTGGTCGACCATGATGGACTTCCACTTCTCGGGCCCGAGGCCGTCGCGCGCGAAGTACATCGTCGGGTGCTCGGTGTAGCCCGCCGCGCGCAGGCCTTCGGTGAGCAGCTCCCGCATCTGGTACTGCTCGCCGAGGGTGGGCCAGCGGTGGCCGTCGCGCACCAGCTTGTCCCGGTACGCGGGCAGCTGCCACGCCGCGGGCTTCTCGCCGGTCACGCCGGTGCGCGTATCGCTGTAGGAGGCCAGGTGCAGCTTCGTGCACACCACCGCGGTCACCTCGTTTTCCAGCACGACGTCGAGGTCGCGCCGGACGCTGTCGAGGGTCTGGTCGAGCAGGCCGTACATCAGGTCGATGCTGACCCACTCGAACCCGGCACGCCGCGCGTTGCGGACGAAGTCGACGCACATCGCCGCCGTGTGCTCGCGGCCGCACAGCTGGAGCACGTGGTCGTCGAACGACTGGACGCCGCTGGACAGCTTGGTGCAGCCCAGTTCCCGCAGCAGCTCGAGCTTCGCCGGCGTGAACGTGCTCGGGTCGCCCTCGAAGCGGATCGTGGTGTCCGCGGTGAACCCGAAGTGGGACCGGTAGAACTCCAGCAGGCGGCGGATCTCGGGCTCCGGCAGCAGCGACGGCGTGCCGCCGAAGACGTTGAACTCCCCCACCTCGGCGCCACGCAGGTGGGGCACGGCCTCGAGCCACAGCCGCGCCTCGGCGATGTTGAGGTCGACCCAGTCCGCCGCCTTCTCGATCTTCCCCTTGACCAGCACCACCGGGTACTGGCAGAACCGGCAGCGGTAGGCGCACGTGGGGATGTAGGACCACAGGTGGATCGGCCCGCACGAAGCGAGCTGCGCGTCCAGGTCGCGCAGGAACTCCGACGGCGAGCCGGGGACGTTGCCCGGGAACACGTGCGCCCCGAACGGATCCTCCTGCACGAAGTCGAGGAGGTGCCGGTTCTCGGGTGCCTCGAGGACGTCGAGCACCGCGGGCCGCGGCCACGCGGGGTCGATCGCGTGCAGCGAGCCGACCGCCTCTTCATAGCCCAGGGTCATCAGAACACCCCTCCGTTGCCGAAGTAGTTGTGGGCCTCCCCCGACTCGCGGTCCTCGCAGTAGTAGCGGACGAACTCCGCGAACCGCTCGGCCGGGACCTCCGCCAGGCACGGCGGCAGCGGCGGCGGGTGGCCGATGTCCTCGCCGACGTGCCGCCGCAGGCAGGCGAACAGCTCGTCGGCGAACTCGAAGTACAGCCGGTACGACGGTGTCTTGTAACTGTGGATCGGCGTGAAGTCGGCGACGCGCATCTCGTGCCGGATCTCGGCGATCCGCCGGGCGAGCCGTGCGGCGAGATCCGCGCCGAAGAACGCGATGACGGCGTCGTCCTCCAGCAGCGCCGGGGTCAGCAGCACCGGCAGGATGGTGTTCTTCGGCGTGAAGTCCTTGATCGAGAACTCCCACGCCTGCCGGGCCTCGGCTTCGGAGAGGTCGGTGGGCGCGGAAGGCGCCGACGGCCGGATGTCGCGCATGACGATGATGCCGTCCGAGCCGTAGGCCCGGCCGGCGATGACCTCGTCGATGGCGTGGTCGACCCGACGCGGGTTGATCTCGACGCGCGAGCGCGGCGCGTACGTGATCGCGTCCCCGCCACTGGCGACCTTGATCCCGAAGTCCCAGTCGTCGGAGAGGTGGTTGACGAACTTGCCGTCCTGCAGCTGGTAGAAGATCTCGATGCCGCCGGCGCGCTCGTAGGCGTCCCGCTCGACGGCGAAGCCCTTGCCGTCCGGGAAGCCGCCGAAGAGCGCGAAGGTGACAGCGCGGCAGCGCAGCGTCCGCTGGATCGCGCCCCACAGGCGCGGCCGCCCGGTGAAGTGCTCGGCGTTGTAGTAGTAGTCGCAGACGCCGATGGCGGCCTTGGACGTCTCCATCGCGTCGAGGAGCTCGCTCAGCCAGTGCGGGTCGACGCGGCAGTCCGCGTCGGCCGACACGAGGTAGAACCGCTCGCCCGGGTCGCTGTCGGGCCGGTTCCGGCTGCGCGCCGCGGCGAAGTCCATCCCGGCCCGCCGGGCGCACGAAACGCCCTGTTCCGGCTCGTGGATGACGTGCAGGGCCAAGTCCGGGTGCGCGGCCGCGAAGGCGTGCGCGATGGCCACGGTGTCGTCGGTCGAGTTGTTGTCGACGAGCACGACCTCGTACCGGTTCTTGGCCAACCCGCGCTGGTCGTGCAGGGTCCGCAGGACCTCCGGGAGGTTCGCGGCCTCGTTGTACACCGGCAGCACGACGCTCAGCCGGGTGCCCGCCCCCATCGGCGGCGGGTACAGCCGGTCGACCAGGTCATCGACGACCCGGGTGCCGAACCGCGCCTGCCCGAGTTCCGAGTTCGCCCGCACCACTTCGGCCCGTTTCCCTTCGTCGGTGATCAGCTCGGCGACTTCGCGGGCGAACGCCGCGTCCGGCAGGTCGCGGGTCCGGATGTCCAGCACCGGAGCCCGGAAGCTGCCGTAGACGACGTCGTACAGCTCGTACCCGCTGGTGATGTACGGCGTCCCGGACGCGATGGCCTCGCTGACCGGGTTGCCGTAGCTCTCGTAGTCGTAGGAAGTCAGGAACGACACGACATCGGCGTGCGCCAGGAGGTCGCGCACGGAATACCGGCCGGGCACAGCGGTGTCGTACGGCGTCAGCCAGCCGCCGAACACGACCCGGTCGTCCACGCCCAGCCGCGTCGCCAGGTCGACGAGCCGGGCGTGCTCGGCGGGCGCTTCGCCGACGTCGCCGGCGACGAACAGCCACGCGTCCGGCAGGAGGGCCAGGAGGTGGAGGTCCCGGTCGAGCCGCTTCTGCGGGATGATCCGCGTGATCCGGGCCAGCAGCGGGACGTCCCCGGGAATGCCGTGGTCACGCCGGAAACCCGCGTTCCGCTCGTCGATCCGCGCCGGGGCGATGGCGAAGCTGTTGGGCAGGACGTCGATGTTGGCCAGGCCCGGCACCCATTCCAGCGTGCGTGCCAGCGCCTGTTCGTGCAGCGCGAAGTAGTGGATGTGCGGGGAGTTCCGCGGCGCCGGGACGCCCGCGTACGGGAACCGGCCGTACTTGGCGATCCCGGGTTCGCTCTGCCACATGAGGTCGTGGTCGCGCCAGAACACGAACCGGCCCAGCCGGTGCCGGGTGCCGTAGCGATCGATCGCCCGGTACAGCGCCTCGGTGTAGGCCACGTTTTCCGGCAGGGTCCCGTTTTCCACCATCACCATGGTCACGCCGAGGCGTTCCCAGGTGGCCACGATCCGCGTCGCCAGCTCACCGGCGACGCGGTCGATCTCCGGGCGCAGGGTGCCGTCCCCGGCCTGGACCACCCGGGTGAGCACCCGGTCGACGAACTCGCGGTCGTAACCCCGGATCTCCTCGACGCCCTCGACGCGGTCGAGGGTGACCCACCCCGGCAGCAACTGCGCCTCGTCGCGGTAGGGCCGGAAGAAGGCGCCCTTGTCGGCCTTGATGTCGTAGCCGAGATCGAGGTGGACGCGGTGCCCGCGAGCGGCGAAGCGCCGCGCCGTCTTGAGGAACTCCACCACGACCCCGGACAGCGGGGTGGCGTCGAAGGACACGCCCCAGAGCACTGACATCGATGTCAAACCCCCGTATCGGCTTCGCCGTCCTTTCCAATGTAAGCGCGGGAGCGTCGAACGGCCGTGTGAACGCTTTCGTGGTTGACCGCGGACGGCCGGACACCCCACAGTGGCCGCATGAACCGGGCGCTCGGGGTGCTGACCTGCGGCGCCTTCCTGTCGATCGTCTTCGGGGTCCTCGGCTCCGGGAAACCCGTGCCCGGCCTCGTGCTCGGCGCGGTGTTCACCGCGCTCGGCACCCTCGGCTTCGGCTGGGTGCGCGGCCGCCGCGGTCCGTGGTGGGCCGCCGGCTACGCCGTGGTCCAGCTGCCGCTGGCGTTCGTGATCTTCACGCTCGACGCCGGTGTCGGGCCGACGCTGTTCTTCGTCGTCCTGGTCAGTCAATGCGTGCTGCTGCGGCTGCCCCGGCCGGTGATCGCGCTGGTCATCGCGATCCTGCCGCTGGTGCACCTCGGGATGTCGCTCGGCGACGGGCTGCGGGAAGGCATCGGCACGCTCATGTCGGTGCTGTTCGCGGCCATCATCACCGAGCTGCTGCTGCGGGAACAACGCTCGCGCCGCGAACTCGCCGAAGCGCACGAGAAGCTGCGGGACTACGCGGCGCAGGCGGAACGCCTGGCGACGGCGCAGGAACGCAACCGCGTCGCCCGGGACATCCACGACGGGCTCGGGCATTCGCTCACCGTCGTCCAGATGCAGGTGAAAGCCGCGCGGGCGGTCCTGCCGACCGATCCCGCCAAGGCCGACGAAGTCCTGGCCAAGGCGCAAGACCAGGCCGAGAACGCGCTGGCCGAGGTCCGCCGCTCGGTGCGGGCGCTGCGCGAACCGCGGCCGGCGCCGTTGCCCGACGCGCTGCGGACGCTGGCCTCGGAGGCCGGGATCCCGGCCCGGCTCACGGTGTCCGGCACCGAACGCCCCCTCGCCGACGAACAGCGCGAGGCGCTCTACCGGGCGGCACAGGAAGGCCTGACGAACGTCCGCAAGCACGCCGCCGCCGGGCGCGCGGACGTCGAACTGGAGTACGCCGAGTCGAGCGTCCGGGTCTCGGTCCGCGACGACGGCGTGGGCGCCGACGGCACCGCCACCGGCTACGGCCTGGTCGGACTGCGCGAACGCGCCGAGCACCTCGGCGGCGAAGTCGCCTTCACCTCCACCCCCGGCCACGGCAGCGCCCTGAGCATGGAGATCCCCGGATGACCGCGGTCCGCGTCCTGCTGGTCGACGACCAGGCCCTCTTCCGCGAAGCCCTGGCCACGCTGCTCGCCACCCACGACGACATCGACGTCGTCGGCGAAGCGGGCAACGGCGACGAAGCCCTCAGCCGGACGGGTGAGCTGGCCCCCGACGTCGTCCTGATGGACCTGCGCATGCCCGTCCTCGACGGCGTCGCCGCGACGCGGCGGCTGCGCGCCGAACACCCGGAGACGCGGGTGATCGCGCTGACCACCTTCGACGACGACGAGGACGTCTTCTCCGCCCTGCGCGCGGGCGCGGTCGGGTACCTGCTCAAGGACGTCTCGTCCGCACGACTGGTCGAGGCGGTGCTGGCCGCCGCGCGCGGGGAGTCCGTGCTGCAGCCGTCGGTCGCCGCGAAGGTCGTCGCGCGGTTCGCCCAGCTGCCCGACACGCCGGCGCCCCGGCCGCAGCCGCTGGTGGTGCCGTTGTCCGAGCGCGAACTGGAGGTTCTGCGCCTGCTCGCCGGCGGGCGCAGCAACCGCGAAATCGCCGCGGCGCTGTTCCTCGCCGAGGGCACGGTCAAGAACCACGTGACGAACGTGCTGGGCAAGCTCGGCGCCCGCGACCGCACCCAGGCCGCCCTGCGGGCCCGGGATCTCGGCCTGCTCCGGCCATGACCCCGGTCGTGACTTCCGGCACCTGGCAGCACGGCCCGAAACGGTGATTCTCGTCCAGGACAGCTCCTGGAGGGAAGCCATGACCACCACCGCAACCACCCGGACCACCGCCCGCAAGCTCGCCCGGTTCACCGGCCACTACGCCGAGATGGTCGCCGCCATGATCATCGGCATGGTGGCGCTCGGCCCGCTGTGGCCGTCCGCGTGGCTGGAACGAGCCGACATCGGCGCGCTCGTGATGGCCACCGACATGACCGTCGCGATGGTGCTCGCCATGGTGGTCCGCCGCCACGCGTGGGCGCGGATCGCCGAGATGGCCGCGGTGATGTACCTGCCGTTCGTGGCGCTGCTCGTGCCGTACTGGCTCGGCGCGCTGACCGGCACCGCCCTGATGGTCGCCGGGCACGTGATCATGTTCCCGCTCATGCTCGCCGCCATGGTGTGGCGCCGCGCCGAGTACTGGCACTGATCATGCGGACCGTCCTGAAGTGGTTCGCGCTGGTCCTCGCCGTGCTCGCGGTTCCCGCCGTGGGCGCCACCATCTCCGCGTTCGCGACGATCGGCGCCCTCAACTCCCCCGGCCCGCAGCGGCCGGTCCCCGCGGCCGCGAAGGCTCCCCACGACCCGGCCAAGCCGACCGCGGTGGTCGTCGTGGGCGACCGGGGTGCCGTCGTCTCGGACGTCCTCGCGCCGTACGAGGTCCTCGCCGCGAGTGGCCGGTTCAACGTCTACACGGCCGCACCCCGTCGCGAGCCCAAGCCGTTGACCGGCGGCCTCGACCTGGTGCCGGACTTCAGCTTCGACGATCTCGCCGCCCGCCTCGGCGCGGAACCGCCGGACCTCGTCGTCGTCCCGGCACTCCCGGACGTGGGCGAGCCGAGCACCGAGCCGGTCAAGGCGTGGTTGCGCACGCAGGCCGCCCGCGGCGCGAAGCTGCTGGGCGTCTGCAACGGCGGCGGTGTGCTCGCCTCCGCCGGCCTGCTCGACGGACGCCCCGCCACGGCGCACTGGCTCAAGCTGGAGGCGTTCGCCGGCGACTACCCGGCCGTGCACTGGGTGCGGGGGCAGCGGTTCGTCGACGACGGCGACGTCGTCACCACCGGCGGGATCCTCTCCAGCATCGACGGCACATTGCACTGGGTCGAGCGGCTGGCCGGCCGGGGCGTGGCGACCGGCGTCGCGCAGGCGATCGGCTGGCGGCGTTACGGCACCGCGGTGCCGGTGCACCCGCCCGCCTCCCTGCCGGACGCGGCCGCGATCGTCAACGCCGGCTTCCGCTGGAACCCGGACGAGATCGGCGTGCTGCTCACGAACGGCGTCGGCGAGATCGAGCTCGGGTCGGTCTTCGACACCCAGGGGCAGTCTCTGTCCTCGCGCACGCTCGCCGTGAGCGCCGACGGCGGCCCGGTAGTGTCCCGGCACGGGCTGACCTTCCTGCCCCGCGCGAGCCTGGCCGCCGCACCGGGCCTCGACCGGCTGCTCGTGCCCGGCGCGACGCGCGGAGTCGCGCCGCAGCCCGGCAGCCCCGTCCCGGAGTACGTCCACGACCGGCCGGGCTTCGCCTACGACGTCGCGGTGAGCGGGCTCGCGCGCAGCACCGACGTCGCCACCGCCCGGTGGACGGCGAAGGTGCTGGAACTGCCCGACGACGGCATCGCGTTCGAAGGCCCGGCCTGGCCGTGGCTGCCCACGGCGCTGCCGGTCGCCCTGGTGCTGCTCGGGGCGGCGGCGGTCGCCGTGGGCATCCGGATCAGGAAGCGGCACGGCGCCCAGGGCTGACCGGCGACCCCGGCCGGTGTCGTCGTTCTTGTCCAAAGTGGAGCTTCCGGCGGAGCCGGGCGAGATCACCGCGCTGTCGTTCCGGTGCCCCTAAAACGATTCATGGCCGTCGGGCTCCGTCAGCGCGACCCACCCCGCCATGCGTCCTGGTGGAGTATTGCTAACCGCGGAATTCGTGACTACAGTCACTCGGCAGGTTGGTTGAAACGTTTAAATCCCCGTCTCCCCCACACCGCCGTTAGGGAGCCCGCATGCCCCCGTCGAAGCTCTGGCGCGCGATCACCACCACGCTCGCCGCGACGCTCGTCCTGTCCGCCGGCGCCGTCCCCCCCGGCCGGTGCCGCTCCCCCGATGAGCCTCGCCGGCGCGCACTGGATCTGGTTCCCGGAGGGCAACCCCCGCGTCGCCGCGCCGGCCGGGACCCGGTACTTCCGCACGACGTTCACCGTCCCCGCCGGCGCCGTCTCCGACGCCCGGTTCGTCGTGACCGGCGACGACACCGCCGACGTCTGGCTCAACGGCACGCCGCTCGCCTCCTCCGCCCGCACCGCGCAGGCGTGGCGGACGGCGCTGCCGGTGGACCTGCGGCCCACGCTCACCGCCGGCGTCAATACCCTCGCCGTCGCCGCGCGCAACGCCGGCGGCCCGGCCGGCCTGCTCGGCCGCCTGCGGGTCACCACCGCGGCGGGCACCACCGACCTGACCACCGGAACCGCCTGGAAGGCCTCGGCGACCGCGCCCGAGGGCTGGGAGCAGCCGGGCTTCGCCGACGGGACGTGGGCCGCGGCCACGGACCTCGGCGGCTACGGCACCGCACCCTGGGGCGCCGGCGTCACCACGCCGAACGCCGCCGCGCCGTCTCCCCTTTCGGTCGTGAGCGCCACCGTCGGGAACCGGGCGAACCCGCTCGGCGTCGACCCCGCGCAGCCGCGCTTCGGCTGGAAACTCGCGTCCGCGGCCGCCGGTCAACGCCAGTCGGCGTACCAGATCGTGGTGTCCGCCGGCGGGAGCACCGTCTGGGACAGCGGCCGGGTCGCCTCCGCCCAGCAGGCCGACGTCGCCTACGGCGGTCCCGCGCTCGCCTCGCTGACCGCCTACACCTGGCGCGTCCGGGTGTGGGACGGCCAGGGCGCGACGAGCGGCTGGAGCCCGGTCCAACGCTTCGAAACCGCATTGCGCACGCCGGCGACCGAGTGGACGGGCGCCTTCGTCGGGCGCGCCACGGCGGGCCCGGACCTCGCCGGGGCGAGCTGGATCTGGTACCCGGAGGGCGATCCCGTCGCGGGCGTGCCGCCGTCGACCCGCTTCTTCCGCAAGAGCCTGGACCTGGCCGCGGCTCCCGCTAAGGCCACCCTGGTCGTCACCGGCGACGACACGGCCACGGTGTGGGTCAACGGCACCCGCGTCAGCGACTCGCCGCGGGTCGCCGACTCGTGGAAGACCGCCGCCGTCGCCGAGGTCGGCGGGCTCCTGACCGCCGGGACGAACACCATCGCGGTCACCACGGAGAACACCTCGCAGAGCCCGGCCGGGACGATCGCGAAGCTGACCGTCCAAGGGGGACCGGCCCTGGTCACCGACGGGAGCTGGAAGGCGAGCCAGAGCGGTCCGGACGGCTGGCAGCAACGCGGCTTCGACGACAGCGCCTGGCCCGCGGCACGCGCCCTGACCACGTACGGCACCGGGCCGTGGGGCGCGAACGTCTCCGTCAGCGCGCCCGCTCCCCTGCTGCGCAAGAGCTTCACCGTCGCGAAGCCGGTGGCGAGCGCGCGGCTGCTGACCACCGCGCTCGGGCTGCAGGAAACCCACCTCAACGGCGCCAAGGTGGGCTCGGAAGTCCTCGCTCCCGGGTGGACCGACTACACGAAACGCCTGCAGTACCGCGTTTCCGACGTCACCGGGCAGATCCGCCCCGGGGAGAACGTGCTCGGCGCGATGCTCGGCAACGGCTGGTACTCCGGGAGCATCGGCATTTCCGGCAGCCAGAAGTACGGCACCGAACCGTGGTACTCCGCGCAGCTGCGGCTGACGTTCACCGACGGCACGAGTTCCACGATCGCGACCGACGGCACCTGGAAGGCCGGTGACGGCCCGATCCGCGCCGACGACCTCTACCAGGGCGAAACCTACGACGCGCGGCTGGCGGCGGGCTGGGACCGCCCCGGGTTCGACGACCGCGGCTGGGCGGCCGCGCGCGTGCGCACCGGCGACCGGCCGAACTTGGTGTCCCAAGTGGACAACGGTGTCACGGTCCAGCAGGAGTTCCACCCGGTCTCGTGGACGCAGCCGAAACCCGGTGTCTGGGTGGCCGACCTCGGCCAGAACTTCACCGGCCGGAACCGGCTTTCGGTGACCGGGCCGGCCGGCACCACCGTGACCATGCGACACGCCGAAGTGCTCAACCCGGACGGCACGATCTACACCACGAACCTCCGCGCGGCCCAGGCCACCGACCGGTTCACCCTGGCAGGCACCGGCCGCGCCGAGACGTACGAACCGCGGTTCACCGTGCACGGCTACCGGTACGTCGAGCTGACCGGCCTGCCGTCGGCGCCGAGCGCGGCCACCCTCACCGGGCGGGCGATGTGGACGTCGGGGGCCCAGCCCGGGACGTTCACGACGTCGAACGCGCTGGTGAACCAGCTGCAGCACAACATCCTCTGGGGTGAGCGCTCGAACATGCTGTCGGTGCCGAGCGACTGCCCGCAGCGCGACGAGCGGCTGGGCTGGACCGGCGACATCGCCATCTTCGCCGGGACGTCGACGTTCAACCTGGATGTCGCGAACTTCCTCGGCAAGTTCAGCGACGACCTGGCCGACGCGCAGCACGACGACGGGTCGTTCACCGACGTCGCGCCGGGCGTGCTGGGCGGCTCGGGCACGGCGGGCTGGGGCGACGCGGGCGTCATCGTGCCTTACACGCTGTGGCAGCGCTACGGCGACACGGGCGTCATCCAAGAGCACTTCGCCGCGATGGTCCGGTGGGTCGAGTACCTGCGCTCGACGTCGGGCGCGGACCTGATCCGCGACCACCAGACGTACGGGGACTGGCTCAACGTCAACGACAACACGGCACAGGACCTGATCTCCACGGCGTTCTTCGCCTGGTCGGCACGGCTGGTGTCCCGGATGGCGGCGGCCACCGGCCACGGTGCCGAAGCGGCGAAGTACGGGACGCTCGCCGACCAGGTCGCGGCGGCGTTCACCGGGCGGTTCGTGGCGGCCGGCGGCACGATCGGGTCGGGTTCGCAGACCGGGTACGTCCTGGCGCTGGCGTTCGGGCTGCTGCCGGCTTCCCTGGTCCAGCCGGCGGCCGACAAGCTCGCCGCCCGCGTGGCCGCCGCCGGCGGGCACCTGAGCGTCGGCTTCCTCGGCGTGGAGAACCTGCTGCCGGTGCTGGCCGCGCACGGCCACGCCGACGTCGCCTACCAGGTGCTGCTGCAGCCGGACTTCCCCGGCTGGGGCTACATGATCGGCCACGGCGCGACGACGGTCTGGGAGCGCTGGGACGGCATCAAGCCGGACGGCTCGTTCAACGATCCCGCGATGAACTCGTTCAACCACTACGGCCTCGGCTCGGTGGGCGACTTCCTGTACCGGTCGGTCGGCGGGCTGGCACCGGCGTCCCCGGGCTACGCGTCGCTGCGGATCGCGCCCGTGCCGGGCGGCGGCCTGACTTCCGCGAAGTCGGCACAGGAAACACCGTACGGCGGCGCGGTCAGCGACTGGTCGATCGCGAACGGGCGGCTGACGCTGAGGGTGACGGTCCCGGTGGGCACGTCGGCGACGGTCGTGGTGCCCACGTCCCGGCCGGCGGCGGTCACCGCGCCGCCCGAAGCGGTGCCGTCCACCCCGGGGACGTACTTCCTGCCCGCGGGTTCGTACGTCTTCACGGCTCCGGCCTGACCGGCTGACAAGCGCCCCAATGTGGCGTTGGTTGCGTCCAACGCACCCAATGTGGCGTTCGGTGCGTCCAACGCACCCAATGCCACATTGGGGCGCTTTAGCCCGGCAGCAGAGTGAGCTTCAGGTGGAAGTTGTCGAGCGTGGCGGGCAGCGGGCGGTCCGGCGACAGCACCGGTCCCGACGCCTGCTCGTAACGGTGGCCGCGCAGCAGGTTCGCCAGCATCGTGCTCGCGCAGAACTGGACGAGGTCGCGTCCCGGGCAGACGGCCGGGCCCGCGCTGAACGGGACCAGCGCCGGGTTCCGCTCCGCCCGGCCGTCGAGCCAGATGTCCGGCTCGAAGCGGTCGGCGTAGGGCAGGTCCGGGTCGCGGTGGAAGAACGGCGCGAAGATCAGCACCGTCGTGCCCGCCGGGCCCCAGGACGTCTGCTCGGTGGTCTCCCGCAGGATCATCGGCGTGGTCGGCCACAGCCGCACCGCCTCCAGCACGCAGGCGCGCAGGTAGCTCAGCCGGTCCGGGGACGCCGGGTCGAAGCCGGCGAGCTCGGCGCGGGCGCGTTCCAGTGCCGCCGGGTGGGCCGCCAGGAGGGCCAGCGTCCGGTAGGTCACCATGCCCGCCGCGTCGAACGCGAACAGCCAGTGCGCCACCTGGTCGGGTGCCGTGTCCGCACCGAACTCGGCGATCACGGCGGCGAGGCTGCCGGGCTCGGCGCGGCCGAGGTGCGTGGTGAGCCGCTGCCGGAACTGCTCGTGCAGCCGCTTGCGCCGCGGGTGCAGGTAGGCCCAGTTCGCGTCGAGCCGCAGGCGCTCGAGCAGGTCGGTGAGCGTCGCGTCGTCGCGGGCGCCCGAGCCCAGCACGACGCGCCGGACCAGCCGCCACCAGGCGACGTTGAAGGCGTCCCAGGTCAGTTCGCCGTCGTGCGTGGCTTCGCTGAGCAGGACGGCGGCTTCCTCGGCGGTCGCCCGCGCGAAGGGTGCCGCCAGCTCGTGCAGCGGGCGGCCGGGTTCGAGCACGGCCTCGGTGAACCGGCGGCGGGCCGGCCGGTCGGCCGGGGCCGAGATCAGCACGCCGTGCGGCTGGAAGTGCGCCAGTGCCGCCCGTTTCTCCACTGTGGACGGACTGAACGGCGTCGGTGCGCCGGCCAGCACCGCCGCGGCGTCCTCGCCGGACAGGACCAGCTCCACCGACCGGCCCGGCACCCGCAGCTTCAGCGGCTGCCCGCCGTGGCGGTCGCGCAGCCGGCGCAGCAGCCGGACGGCCGGGCGGTCGGCCTGCACCTTCCCGGCCAGCGCCAGCGCCGCCGGACGCCGCTTGATCACCCCGCCGGCCAGCGTGGGGAGCGCCACTTCGAGGGCCACCCGCAGGGTCTCGGCGACCGAGGCGGTCCGCGGTCGGGTCACGTGAGTGGACGTCATACCGCGCGGCTACCCGCGCCGGCCGGGCGGGAAACGCCGTCAGCGGCGCAGTGCGACGTTCAGCACGTCCCCGGCGTGGTCCAGGCAGTCCACGCAGATCACCGCGTCCCGCGCGGCGCAGTCCACGCGCAGCAGCGGGCGCCGCAGGCCGAGGAACGTCCGGCGCTCGCGGCGGCCGCAGAAGTCGCAGACCGCGGCGAGTGGCGACGTCACCGCCGCCAGCACGTCGCCGGCGCCGCTTTCCCGGTCGGCGCCGTCCCGCACCACGCGCAGGCCGGCGCGGACGCAGTCCAGGCAGATCGGCCCGTTCCGGCCGGGCACCCGGGGATCGCGCCGCCTGCCGCAGAACCGGCACGGCGCGCCGGCCCCGTTCGTCGCCGTCACCGCGGCCTCCTCACGGTTTCGCCGCTCGCGCGCCGGGAATCCGGGTCACGGCGCGCCTCTCCCGGCCACGCTACTCCGGCTCCGGGGAACCGGCGGCGCGCCCGGTGGAACCCGGAGGCGCGCTCGACCGGGTCTCCTGGCCGCGGTATCCGGTACGAGCGGGCAGGAGGACCCTTGTCGTCGTTGACGGTGTTGTTCGGAGTGGCCGGCCTGCTCGCGCTCGCCGCGGGGATCGTGCCGAAGCTGGCCGCCGACCGGCCGTTCTCGGTGCCGCTGGTGATGCTCGTCGCCGGGATCGGACTCGGGCTGCTGCCGCTGCCGGCCCCCTACGGCGGCGGCTGGAGCGACCCGGCCGCCCACCTGCACGGCGTGGAATCCTTCGCCCAGCTGGGCATCCTGGTCGCGCTCGCCGGGGCGGGCCTGTCGGTCGACCGGCCCTTCGGCCTGAAACGCTGGGGCTCGACGTGGCGGCTGCTGGCCCTGACCATGCCGCTGTCGATCCTGGCGATCGCCCTGCTCGGGTACTGGTGGCTGGCGCTCGCGCCCGGTGTGGCGCTGCTGCTGGCCGCGGCGCTGGCCCCGACCGACCCGGTGCTGGCGGGCGACATCGGCGTGCCGCACCCCGACGTCGAGCCGGAACTGGCCAGGGACAACGAGATCCGCTTCACGCTGACCACGGAGGCCGGGCTCAACGACGGCCTCACCATGCCGTTCGTGCTGCTCGGCCTGGCGCTGGCGGGCAGCGAGCCCGAGCTGGACCTGTCCTGGGTGCTGCTGGACCTGCTGCTGCCGCTGGTGATCGGCGTGGTGGTCGGCCTCGGCACCGGGCGGGTGCTCGGCTGGGCGATCTTCCGGACGCCGTCGCAGCGGCTGCGGCTGGCCGAGTACGCCGACGGGCTGGTCCTGCTCGCCCTCGCGTTCGTTCCCTACGCGGTCTCGGAAGTGTGTCACGGCAACGGGTTCGTCGCCGTGTTCGTCGCGGCGGTCGCGGTCCGCACGCAGGAGCGCGAGCACGAGTACCACGGCGTCCTGCACGCGTTCGGCCACCAGCTGGAACGGCTGTTCGTCCCGCTCGCCCTGCTCGGGCTGGGGCTGGCCATCGGCGACGGCCTGCTGCGCGGCCTGCGTCCCCTCGAAGTGGTGATCGCCGTCATCGCCGTGCTGGTGGTGCGGCCGGTGGTGGGCTGGCTGTCGCTGCTCGGCGCGTCGTCGCCGGGGCGGCCCGCGACGGCCGCGATCGCGTTCTTCGGCGTCCGCGGCATCGGCACGCTCTACTACCTGGCCTACGCGCTCAACCGGCTTCCGGTTCCCCAGCAGGACGTGTTGTGGCGGGTCGGCGCGCTCGCCGTCGCCGTGTCGGTGATCGTGCACGGTGTTCTCGCGGAGCCGGCGATCCAGCGGATCGAGCGGACGGGCGGGCATCTGCCGGCCGATGTGTAGCCGCGCGGCGAGTGGGTATCACAGCGTCAAGGCCCTTTTGGCGACTGGCCGATCCGGAAATGTCGCCGCGACGGAAGGTGCACTCGATGAACGACAAACTCGAGAACAAGGGCGAAGAGCTCAAGGGCCGGGCCAAGGAAGCCGTCGGCGACGCCACCGACAACGAGCAGTGGCAGGCCGAGGGCAAGTCCGAGCAGGCCAAGGGCTCGCTCAAGCAGGCCGGCGAGAAGATCAAGGACGCCGTGAAGGGCGTCACGGACAAGAACTGACCCGTTCTCCGCTGCCGCACCCCGGGGTGCGGCAGCGGTCTCTTGTCTGGGGGTGGCACGGTGTTCGAAGGCTTCACGCTGGACCGCGTCGACGTCGGCGAGGTGACCCTGCGGGTGCGCCACGGCGGTTCGGGACCGCCGGTCCTGCTGGTGCACGGGCATCCGCGCACCCACACGACGTGGTACCGCGTCGCCCCGCTGCTCGCGGAGCGCTTCACGGTCGTGTGCGCGGACACCCGCGGCTACGGCGAGTCGAGCAAGCCGCCCACCGACGAAGACCACACGCCCTACAGCAAACGCGTGATGGCGGCCGACTGCGTCGCGCTGATGCGCCGGCTCGGGCACGACCGGTTCTTCGTGGCCGGCCACGATCGCGGCGCCTATGTGGCGACGCGGCTGGCCCTGGATCACCCTTCGGTGGTCCGCGGCGCGGCGATCCTCGACGCCGTCCCGATCGCCGAGGCCCTCGACCGCTGCGACGCGCGGTTCGCGCAGGAGTGGTTCCACTGGTTCTTCTTCGCCCAGCCGGGCAAGCCCGAACGGGCGATCACCGCCGACCCCGACGCCTGGTACAACGTCGGCACGAAGAACACCCCCGAGCGGCTCGGCGAAGAGAACTTCGCCGACTTCCACCGCGCGATCCACGACCCGGCCACGGTCGCCGCGATGCTGGAGGACTACCGCGCGGGCCTGGGTGTCGACCGCGCCCACGACGAGGCGGACCGGGCCGCCGGGCGGCGGATCACCTGCCCCACGATGGTGCTCTGGTCCAGCGACGACGACATGGAGGACCTCTACGGCGACGTCCTGGACGTCTGGCGGCCGTGGACGACCGACCTGCGCGGGCACGCCGTCAAGTCCGGGCACCACGTGGCCGAAGAGAACCCGGAGGACCTGGCCGCGGCGCTGAGCGAATTCTTCGGCGGAATTCAGCGGTAGCGCGAGGCCAGTTCCGGACTCTGCCCGCCGAAGGCGGCGAGGTCGGCCCGGAACACGGCGTCGAGCAAGCCGGTGTCCTCGACCCCCGGGGCCGTGACGACTTCGCCGAGCTCGAGGCCCCGCAGGCCGGCGGTGACGACGTCGTCGGCGGTCATCCGGGGCACCGCGCTCAGGTCGAGGCCCTGGCGCTCGTGGAACTCGGTGGCGACGACGCCGGGACACAGGACCTGGACCCGGACGCCGGTGCCCGCCAGCTCGGCGCTGAGGGTCTGCGACAGCGCGACAAGGAAGGCGAGGGAGCCCGCGTAGACGGCGCGGCGGGGCATGACGGAAGAGTCGGCGGGGCCGCTGAAGGCGATCATCCCGGCGACGTTGACGATCGTTCCCTCGCCGCGTTCCCGCATGCCGGTGACCGCGGCACGGGTCAGCATGGTGGGCGCGGCGACCTTGACGTGGACGAGTTCGCGGGCCTTCGCTGCGGGCAGGTCGGCCAGCGGCACGTAGTGGGCGACACCGGCGTTGTTGACGAGCATGGTCAGGGGCTCGGTGGCACAGATCGCGGCTACCGTGTCGACGCCGTCGTCGGTGGACAGGTCGGCGACGACGGTGCGGACCTCGACGTCCGGGTGGGCGTCGGCGAACTCCTTCAGGCGGTCTTCGCGGCGGCCGGTGAGGATCAGGTCGTAGCCGTCGGCGGCGAGGCGTCCGGCGAAGGCCCGGCCGATGCCGGAGGTCGCGCCGGTGACGAGGGCGAGCTGGTTCATGGGTTGCGTTCCTTTCGGGTCTGCTTCCAGAGTCGGCGCGAACCGCTCGGTCAGGAAGCGGACCGGTTTTCCTGGGAACGGCAGTACCAGGACAACCGGCCGCCGGAGCTTGCACAATCGACGGCATGGCGAACACCGGACTCGGCACGGCCCTGCGCCACTGGCGCGACCGGGTGCCGCCCCAGGCCGTCGGCCTGCCCGCGGGCGGACGCCGGCGCGCCACCGGGCTGCGCCGGGAGGAGCTGGCCCAGCTCGCGGGCATCTCCGCCGACTACGTCATCCGGCTCGAACAGGGCCGCGCCACGACCCCGTCGGCCCAGGTCGTCGAAGCACTGGCCCGGGCCCTGCGGCTCACCCAGGACGAACGGACGCACCTCTTCCGCCTGGCCGGCCTCGCCCCGCCGGGCCCCGGCACGGTCCCGCGGCACATCACGCCCGGCGTCCACCGCATGCTGGACCGGCTGACCGGCACGCCCGTCGCCGTCTTCGACGCGGCCTGGAACCAGCTGCTCGTCAACCCGCTCTACACGGCCCTCATGGGCGAATGGCGCGGCAACGACCTCAACGGGGTCTGGCGCACCTTCCTCAACCCGAACAACCGGGTGCGCGACACCCCCGATTCGCGCAAGGCACTGCGGACGGCACTGGTCGCCGACCTGCGCCGGACCGCGGGTCACTACCCCGGCGACCGGGACCTGCGGTCGCTCATCGCCGACCTTCGCCGGCACAGCAGCGACTTCGCGGCCCTGTGGGAGTCCGGCGGCGTCGGACGGCACGAAGCCGGCCGCAAGACGATCGACCACCCCCAGGCCGGCCCGCTGACCCTGGACTGCGACGTGCTCAGCGTCGCCGGCAGCGACCTGCGCATCATGGTCTACACCGCCGAACCGGGCACCGAAGACGCCGACCGCCTCGCGCTCCTGGGAGTCATCGGGACGCAGTCGCTCGGCGTCGAGGAGGAACGTCAGCGGGGCTGAGCGCCGTAGTCCCGCAGGAACAGCGCTTCGGTCAGCGCCATGGCCTCGATCTCCTGTGGTGCCACGCTTTCGTTGGGTGCGTGGATGAGCGACTGTGGTTCCTCGACGCCGATCAGCAGGATTTCGGCGGCCGGGTACGTCTCGGCCAGGACCGTGCACAGCGGAATCGAACCGCCTTGGCCGAGCAGGCTCATCGGCCGGCCGTACGCGGTCCGCATGGCCTCGGCCATCGCCCGGTGGGCGGGCCCGCCGGTGGCCGCGCGGAACGGGTCGCCGGTCGCCTCGATCTGCACCGACGCATGGACACCCCACGGTGTCGCCGCGATCAGGTGCCGGGTCAGCGCGGCCGCGGCGTCACGCGGTTCGACGCCGGGCGGGATCCGCAGGTTCAGCCGGGCCCGGGCGCGCGGGGTGATGGCCGCGGCGGACCCGATCACCGGCGGGCAGTCGATGCCGAGCACCGTCAGCGCCGGGCGGGCCCACAGCGTGTCCGCGACTTCGCCGCCCAGCAGGGTGGCGCCGGGTGACAGGCCGATGTCCGCCCGGAACCGCTCGGCCGGGTAGGGGGCTCCGGACCAGTGCCCGTCGCCGGGCAGGCCGCGGACGGTGGTGTTGCCTTCGCGGTCGCGGAGGGTGGCGAGCATCCTCACCAGCGCGGCCAGCGCGTCCGGGGCGGGGCCGCCGAACATGCCCGAGTGCAGCTCGGACGGCAGCGCCGCGACGGAGACGACGAGGTCGACCAGCCCGCGCAGGCTGACGGTGACGGCGGGCTGGCCGACCGCGGCGTTCCCGGTGTCGGCCACCAGGATCGCGTCGGACCGCAGCAGGTCGGCGTGCTTCGGGACGAACGCCTCGAGCCCGCCGGTGCCCTGTTCTTCGGAGCCTTCGACGACCAGCTTGAGGTCGACCGGCAGGTCGTCGCCGAGCGCCCGCAGCGCCGTGAGGTGCATGACGATGTTGCCCTTGCAGTCGGCCGCGCCGCGCCCGTACCAGCGTCCGTCCACTTCGGTCAGCCGGAACGGCGGTGTCCGCCACTGCTGCTCCGCCAGGGGCGGCTGGACGTCGTAGTGCGCGTACAGCAGCACGGTCGGCGCGCCCTTCCGCCCGCACGGCCGGAAGCCGATCACGGCCTGGCTGCCGTCCGGGGTGTCGGCGAGGTGGGTCTCGAACCCGGTCGCGGCGAACGCGCCGGCCACCCAGTTCGCGGCACGCCGGCATTCCGCGGCCGGGAACTGCCGCGGGTCGGCGACCGAGCGCATCGCGACGAGGGCGGCGAGGTCGTCGCGGGCCCGCGGCATCAGCTCGGCGACGCGGCTGCGGAGGTCCACCGCCCTCACCCGCCCGTCTCGAGCTTCTCGGGGCAATAGACCTCGATGACCATCCGCTGCACGCGCGCCACGGTTTCGGGCGGCAGCAGCGGGCGCGTCCCGGCCCCGCTCACGCTCTCGCTCGTCGCGCGGGCGAGGGCGGCCGCCGGGTCGGCGCAGACCGGACCACCGGTCGTGCCGAGCAGCCGGACGAGCTGGTTCCGCGACGGAGCCCGCGCGCCCTCCTGGGTCAGCTTCACGATGAGGCGGTCGGCTTTCGCCTCGGCTTCGGCGTTCGCCCGCGCGGCGCGGAAAAGCAGGTACCCGGCCACGAGCAGCCCGCCCAGCATGACGCCCACGACGAGGTAGACGAGCATCCGCTGGGTGCCGGTCGAGCGTTCGTCCACGGTGCTCACGACGCGCTCACCTCCGGCTGCCGCCACGACGGTTTCCGCAGGCGGTAGAACAGGAACGGCACCAGCAGCCCGAGGCCCAGCGCGCCACCCGCGACGATCCCGAGGTACACCCACGGGCTGCCCGAGCCGAACTGCGACGGCGGGACGAACCCCACGAGCAACGCGGCCAGCGACGCGCAGAACCCGACACCGCACAGGCCGAGCAGCATCGGTGCGCGGAAGCCGCGGGGGTGCTCGGGCAGCTTGCGCCGCAGCCGCACCGCCGCGACGAACATCAGCAGGTACATGATCAGGTACACCTGGGTGGTGATCACCGAGAAGATCCAGTACGCGCTCGACACGTCCGGGATGAACGCGTAGAGCAGGGCGATGAGCGTGGTCAGCGCGCCCTGGGTGACGAGGATGTTCTGCTGCACGCCGCGGGCGTTGAGCCGCTGCAGGAACGGGGGCAGGTAGCCCTCTTCCCGGGCGATCAGCAGCAGGCCCTTCGACGGGCCGGCCAGCCAGGTCAGCATTCCGCCCAGCGAGGCCAGGACGAGCAGGACGCCGATCAGCGGGGTCAGCCACTGGATGCCGAAGCCGGCGAAGACGGCGTCGAAGGCCTGCATCACCCCGGCGGTGAGGGACAGCTGGTCGGCCGGGACGACCCAGCTGATCGCCAGCGCGGGCAGGATGAAGATGAGCAGCACGAGCCCCATCGCCAGGAACATCGCGCGCGGGAACTCCCGGCCCGGTTCGCGCAGCGAAGACACGTGCACCGCGTTCATCTCCATGCCCGAGTAGGACAGGAAGTTGTTCACGATCAGCACGAGGCTGGCCAGCCCGGCCCACGCGGGCAGCAGGTGGCCCACCGACATCGGCGCCGCGGACGGGTGGCCCTGCCCGAGGAAGACGATGCCGAGGACCACCAGCAGCGCCCCGGGCAGCAGCGTCCCGAGGACGAGCCCGCCGCCGGCGAGCCCGGCCACGCCCTTGGTGCCGCGGGAGGAGATCCAGACCCCCGCCCAGTAGGCCACGACGATGACCGCGGCCGTCCACCACCCGCTGTTCGCCAGGTCCGGGTCGAACACGTACGCCAGCGTGCTCGCGACGTACCCGAGCAGGCTCGGGTAGTAGAAGATCGTCATCGCGAACTGGCACCAGACCGCCAGGAAGCCCATCGGCTTGGAGATGCCCAGCGCCACCCAGTTGTAGACTCCGCCCGGCCAGCCCGAGGCCAGTTCGGCCGAGACCAGCGACGTCGGCAGCAGGAACACGATCGCGGGGACGACGTAGAGGAAGACGGCCGCGAGGCCGTACACGGCCATCGTCGGCGACGGGCGCAGGCTCGCGACGGAACCGGTCGTCATGAGCGCGAGCGCGATCCAGGAGATCCACGCCGCGGCCGGCGGTCTCGCCCGTCCCGTTCCCCCGGCGGGCGGCGGGGCCGCTCCCGCCTCTTCCGGGGACCGGCGTGGTCGGTTGGTCGTGGTCATGACGGTCGGCCTCCCGGGGTTCGCCTCGACGGGGTGCCTCATCGTGTTCGGCATCCGGCCCGGCCGGGTCACCTGTTGCGGGCGAGACCGGCTCGCCGGCGGCCGGTCGACAAACGCCCCAATGTGGCGTTCGGTGCGTCCAACGCACCCAATGTGGCGTTCGGTGCGTTGGACGCAACCAACGCCACATTGGGGCGCATCGGTGGGGCGGGGTTAGGCCGTCGTGCGGC